>PHEO01000157.1 GCA_002841195.1 Alphaproteobacteria bacterium HGW-Alphaproteobacteria-11 | reverse complement strand
CGGTGAAGGGAAAGAAGCCGCCCGCATAGGCAACCGCGATCAGCGCCGCAAGGCCCGCCCCGATGCGGACGATACCCCGGCTCCTGTCCTTTTCCGGTGTGTTTCCGGCCCTCATGCCCGTGTCCGTCTGCATCGGTCGCGCCGTCTGGCTTTGCGTGCCGACCGTTGCCGGCAGCACAATGTCGAAAGTAACAGCCTAGCATACCCGCCTGGGGCCAAGGTATGGCAAGGCGAACACGGGAGCGCCCTCAAATGTCCGCTCAGAGCATCCGTTCGAGGCTGCGCATGACCGTTATCCGCGCCGTCGCGACGGCAACGGCCGCCGCTGCGAAGGGCACGGCGGCCAGCACCGGATAGTGCTCGGGCTGGAGCCCCGATATCGGGACCATGAACAACCCGTCGCCGCTGCCCGTCAGGTTGAGGGCCAGGAAGGTCGCGACCGAAAGCGCCAGCCCGATCAACCCGCCGCGAAAGCCGAGATGCAGAAAGTGCCGCTGCACTTCGGCGGCGATAAATCTGTCGCGCGCGCCGATCAGGTGCAGGACTTCCACGACTTCGCGGTTCGCCGACAATCCGGCGCGCGTCGCAAACGTCACGATGGCGATTGTTGTGGCGGCGACGGCGGCGAGAATGCCGTAAGCGAGAAAAATGGCGGCCCGCGCCGCGCGGCGCAGCTCGGTGCGCCATTGCCGGTGCGTGTCGAGCGTTGCGCCCTGCGCGGCGGTGGCGACGGCGTCGGCGAGCGCCGCAAGATCGGGCGGTACCGCGGCATCGATGCGAATATCGACGAGGCGCGGCAGCGGCAGGTCGCCGGTCACATTGCCCGCGCCGAGCCAGGGTTCGAGCATTGCCTCGGTGTCGGCACGCGAAATCGCGGTTGCCGAAAGAACGCCCGGCGTTCCGTCGAGGACTTCCATCACGGCGTCGATCTGTTCCTCCGGCGGTGTCTCGGGCGAGGGTTTGATCTGCACGGTGAGCGCGCCGGCAAGATCGCTCGTCCAGTCGCTGGCCACACGCTCGACCGAGAGTGCGGCGCCGAGCGCGAGGCTTGCGAGGAAGCACATGGCCGCGATGACCAGCACCAGAGAAAGCCCGGTCGCGCCGGCGGCGGGCATCACACTTCGGGTCTCGACCAGCAGGCCGGCAAGGATAGCGCCGGCGCCGCGCGGTTCGCCGTGAAAGGTCGGTGCCGGGTCTGGGCGGCGGGCGGTGTCAGCCACGGATTGTCAGTCCTCCCTTGTGCAGCACCAGTTCCGGCGCGCCGGCCGTTTCGACCAGCGCGCGATCATGGGTTGCGATCAATACCGACGTGCCGAGGCGGTTGAGTTCGACAAAGAGGCGCAAAAGGCGCTGGCCCATTTCGGGGTCGACATTGCCGGTCGGTTCGTCGGCCAGCAACAGGTCGGGTTGCGCGACGACGGCCCGCGCGATCGCGGCGCGCTGCTTCTCGCCGCCCGAAAGCGTCGGCGGCCGGGCGCTCATGCGGTCGCCGAGACCGACCCATGCGAGGAGTTCCTCGACATCGGCCCGGTAGCTGTCCTCCCCCCGGCCCTGAATTTTCAGCGGAAGCGCCACGTTCTCATAGGTCGTCAGGTGATCGAGCAGCCGGAACTCCTGAAAGACGACGCCGATGCGGCGACGCAGCGGCGGCAGCTCGGCGCGCGGCAGCGTCGCGATGTCCTTGCCGAACATCGTGATCAGGCCGCGCGAGGGCCGCGTTGCCAGAAACATCAGCTTCAGCAGCGAGGTCTTTCCGGCGCCCGAAGGCCCGGTCAGAAAATGGAAGGAGGCCGGCGCGAGGTGAAAACTCACATCGCGCAACACTTCCGGCCCCATGCCGTAGCGCATGCCCACATTTTCGAAGCGAATCATGGCAGCGACGGTATCATGGAACCGTAGCGCCCAAGCAGACCGGCGATGCGAAAAACGGCGTCCTGCCTCGCTTTTCGGGCTTTTGTCCGCATCTTCTTAACGCGCCTTTAACCATGGTGCGGCTTTCAATAGGCTTGTGGAAATGCGGATCGTGGCCGGGCGCGCTACGCTCCGGTTGCGGCCTGTTTTCTTCAACACCAGATCGAATGTCCCGGATGATCATTACCTGCCCGTCCTGCTCGACGCGATACCCGGTGGAGGCTTCGTCCTTCGCGCCGTCGGGACGGAAAGTGCGCTGCGCCAAATGCGGTCAGAGCTGGCATCAGGCGCCGCCCGCCGATCTCGATGAGAGCCCGCCCGCTCCGGCCGAGCCCGTTCCGGCCGCGGATTCCGCGCCGGCGCCGATCTTTGCGGCGGCCGCGTCGCGCAAGAAAATTTTCGGCGAGAAAGCCACGCCTGTCGCAGACGCTCCCGTGCCAGACACGGCGGCGGGCGAGCCACCCGCGCCCGACAGCGACGACGATGTGGTTTTCGGCGATACGCCCATGGTTGCGCCCGTCAGCGCCACGGCGGATATCGGCAACCGGTTCCGCGCCCAGGTCCGGCGCGCGGCCTCCATGCGGCGCGGCAAGGTTCTCAATGCTGCCGGTTGGGTTGTTCTGGCGCTGTTTGTCGGCGGTACGCTTGCGGGCGGCTATCAATGGCGCGCCGACATCGCCTCGTTCTGGCCCGCTACCACCCACGTCTATGCGGCGGTCGGCGCGCCGGTCAATCTGCGCGGTCTCGAATTTCGCAATGTCGCCTATGAGCGGCAGGAAGAGGAAGGGCTCCCGGTGCTGGCTGTCTCCGGCGAAATCGTCAATGTCAGCGGCAAGACGGTGGCGCTGCCGCGTCTGCGCGTCGGTCTGCGCGACGGCGAGCAGAAGGAGCTTTATCACTGGACGTTGGCGCTCGGCCAAAACGAACTGCCGCCGGACGAGGCGACGAATTTCATTACCCGTCTCTCGAGCCCGCCCGTCGAGGCGCGTGACATCGAGGTTCGTTTCGTCCGCGAACAGGACGATGCCGCGCCCAATGGCGGCGCGCCTGCGGCGGAATAGAAATTTGAGCCCGATTGCGCCACCTGGCGCACATATCTCCGTTCTTTACCCGGCGGAGGAAATCGGCAAGCGTGTTCGCGCGCTGGCCGGCGAGATCGCCGCCACGATGGGCCGCGCGCCTCTCGTCGTTCCGATCCTCAAGGGAAGTTTCATTTTCGCCGCCGACCTCCTGCGCGCGCTGCACGAAGCGGGCGTCGAACCCGACATGGATTTCATCGGCCTGTCGAGCTACGGCGGCGGCACTTTGTCGCTCGGCGAGGTTCGGATTGTGCGCGATACGGAAGCGGAGATCGCCGGGCGTGACGTGCTGATCGTTGACGATATTCTGGAATCGGGGCGCACGCTCGCTTTCGCCATTGACCTGATGGCGGCGCGCGGCGCCCGCTCGGTCCGGAGCTGCGTCTTGCTGCGCAAGCCTGGTAAACTCGCCGTCGACGTCGCCGCCGATTTCGCCGGCTTCGATTGTCCCGACCGTTTCGTCGTCGGCTACGGCATGGACATCGCCCATGCCGGGCGTCAGTTGCCGTTTATCGGCTTTGTGGAGCGTTGAGGATGGCCCGCATTCTTGTCGTCGAAGACGAACCCGATGTCCGAACTTTCGTCATGCGCGCGCTCAAGGGCGCCGGCCACGATGTCGATGTCGCGGGCGACGGCAGCGTCGCGCTCGAAGCGTTGTCGCAGGCGCGTGGCGCCGGGCGGCCTCACGAACTTTTGCTGACCGATATTCTGATGCCCGTCATGGACGGTGTGTCGCTGGCGCTTGCCGCCGCGCGCGACGCGCCGGCGCTGCGCATCATGCTGATGACGGGCTATTCCGACCAGCGCGAGCGCGCACATGGGCTCGAAGCGATCATCCACGATATTCTGCTGAAGCCGTTCACCCTCGATGAGCTGGTGATGCGCGTCGCTTCGGTACTCGACGGCGCACGCTAGAACCGCCGGAGCAGCCGGTCGAGATAGTCGAGTTCGATCCGCGGCCGTCCGAGATCGGCGGCGCGACGGCGCAGCTCTTCGAGAATTTCCCGCGCGCGCTGCATGTCGATCTTGTCCGGCACGGCGACGTCGGCGCCCATGTCCGGGCCCGATTGCCGCATCGGCCGGCCGAACGGATCGGTGCGTGCCTGACCGCGGCCCTGTCCCTCCTGGCGTCCCGCCATGCCCCGCATCAACTTGTCGGCGAGCGCCTGCGCGCCGGCGCGCATTTCATCGATGGCCTGTCCTTGCGAACCGGCGGCGCGGTCGGGGCGTCCGTCGCCCAGCCTATCCTCGGCGTCGCGCATCGACCGCTCGGAATGGCCGAGCGCACCCGGCACTTCGGCGCCGCCCTCGTCGAGACCCCGCAGGATTTGGCCGAGTTCGTCGCGCAATGCGCGTTGCGCTTCGGCCAGTGCCTCGAGCGACGGCATCGATCCGGCGGCGCCGTCATGCGGTGTCTGGCCCGGCGCGCCGGCGCCGGGGCCATGCCCCGTCATGCCGTCCTGACCGTCGCCGCGTTCGCTTTCGCCGAACGTCTGGTCCATCAGCTCGCGTTGCTTCGCGATCATTTCGCCCATCCGGTCGATCGCCTGCGCCATTGCCTGTTCGCCGGGCGCCATTGGGCCTGCCTGTCCGGGCGATTGCAGGTTTTCCAGAATGGCCTGAAGCTGCTGCAGCATCGCCTGCGCCTGGTCGCGCGCGCCGCTCTGGGCGAGTTCGCCGATCGCGTTCAGCATGTCTTCGAGCTGCTGGCGTTCGACGGTCTGCGCGTCCGACATCGCGTCGCTCATCTGCGGCATGTCGGGCATCTGTCCCTGGCTTGCCGTCAGCGCGTCCATGTAGCGGTTGAATGCATCTTTCAGTTCCGACATCAGCCGCGCGATTTCGCCTTCGCCGGCGCCCTGGCTCAGCGCATCGGCCAGCGCCTTTTGGGCGTTGCGCAGATCGCGTTCGGCCAGCGACAGGTCGCCGTCCTCGATATGCAACGCCAACGACCACAGAAGATCGAAAATGCCGGTCAGGTCGGCGTCGCGCCGCGCTTCGGTCAACCGCCAATAGGCGGCGCGCAGCGACAGATAGACGACCTTGTCGTCGATATAGCGGTCGGCGTCCTGCGTGAAATTGTCGATGAAGCGCGCGACGCTGGCGCCCGAGCGCGGGTCGAGCGCGAGGCGGCGGCGCTGCTCGACGATGGCGCGCGCCAACGAATCGGTGAATTCGCGCGCCGGCAATATCGTCTCGACAGGCTCGCTCCTTCCTTCCTGGTTTGCGTCGTCGCGCGCCACCAGCGTGATCGTCACCGGAAGCCCGGCCCAGGGGTGCGGCGTCAGATCGATATAGGTTTCGCTTTCGGCTTCGCGCGGCCGCAGTGTCGGTAGCGTCAACTGCACATGCGGCGCGGTCACGCGCGGTTCGGCGGCGGGCCGCGCTTCCTCCATCTCGGGACCGGAGCTGCGATCGAGCTCGATATGTGCCTCCGCGACGGCAACGCCGTAATCGTCCGACGCCTTGTAGGCAAAACGCAGGGCGCCGGATGCCGATTGCGCCAGCGGCTCGCGCAGTTCGATCGTCGGCAATTCGTCGGGCGTCACCTCGATGCGCCAGCCGCGAATCAAGCGGCTGCCTTCGGTGAGTGCGAGATCGGTCGTCTCGGCCAGTTCCGCGTCGATGGAGTGATTTCCGTCGCTGACGGTTTTCAACGCCTGCGGCCGCTCGCGCGTTTCGCCACTGTGGCTTTCGAGAACAGGCGCGTTGCGCAGCCCGTGAACGCGCAGCGACAAGACGCTGCCTTGCGGTGCGACGAGCGCGGTCTGTGCGACCGGCGCCTCGTCGCCGCGACGGTCGAGATAGAGCGGCGGCTTGCCGGTATAGGAAGGCGGTGTGATCCATGCCTCGATGGTGGCCTGCGCGCCCGCGCCCGCGCCCGGCAGCAGCGCGGCGGCGATGCGGTCGGTGCGGCCGGGGCCCGTGCCGACGACCGCGACCACGAGCAACAGCACGACGCCGGCGCGTAGCGCGCGCGGGTCATGCGCGGCGAGGTTTGGCTGCGGCAGGCTCAGGCGAAGCCGGCGCAGCCTTTCGCTCACCCAGTTGCGGTGTGCGGACCACAGCGCCGGGTCGCCGGTCGCCTCGGCGGCGACGTCTTCATAGGCAGCAAGCGGCGAATGGGTCAGGCCGGAAGATTTTTCGAGATGACGAAAGGCGTCGGCGCGTGTCGGCCATTTGAAGCCGCGAAAGCCGCGCCACAGCGCCCAGACGATCAGCGTGCCGAAGCCCGCAAGCGCCGTCCAATGCAGCGGCAGGGGCAGAAAGTCGAAAACGCCGAACAGGGCCAGTGCCAGAAACAACCCGGCGACAGCGCCTGCCGGCCAGAGCGCCGGCCAGAAAGCCTGCCAGGTCAACAGCGCGCGCGCGACCCGCACGCGCCGCTCGATGCGCGGGGGCAGCCGCGTGGCTTGCGTTTCCGTGGCGTTCCGTTCGTCTTGTCCGGGGCCGGTCAAAGTTCTCCGCCCTCTTGTCGTCGGCCGGCGGCGCGGTCAGTCCAGCCAGGCCGGGATCATATCCTGTTTCAGGATTGCGTCATAACTGGGGCGTGCGCGGACCTCGGCGAAGTCGCCACCATGCACCATCACTTCGGGGATCAGCGGCCTGGTGTTGTAGGTCGAGGCCTGCACCGCGCCATAGGCGCCGGCGGACATGATGGCGACGAGGTCGCCCGCCTTCAGGCGCGGCAGGTCGCGGCCCTTGGCGAAGAAATCACCGGTTTCGCATACCGGACCGACGACGTCGTAGACGATGCGCTCCGCAACGTCGGCGGGCTCGGCCACCGGGCGAATATCGTGGAAGGCATCGTACAGCGTCGGCCGGATCAGGTCGTTCATCGCTGCGTCGAGAATGAGGAAGGCGCGGTCGTCGCCGAGCTTTTCATAGATCACGCGCGTCACCAGGATGCCGGCATTGCCGGCGATCAGGCGGCCCGGCTCAAAGGTCAGTTCGCAGCCGAGATGTCCGACGGTGCGCTTCACCATCGCCGCATATTCATCCGGGTGCGGCGGCACGTCGTTGTCGCCGCGATAGGGAACGCCCAGGCCCCCGCCGAGGTCGATATGACGAATATCGTGGCCCTCGGCCCTCAGCGCCTCCACCATGCCGGCCACGCGTTCGAAGGCGGCGGCGAAGGGTTCGAGCGTCGTCAACTGGCT
>PHEO01000362.1 GCA_002841195.1 Alphaproteobacteria bacterium HGW-Alphaproteobacteria-11 | reverse complement strand
CGGTTCGATCCATTTCATCATCAACAACCAGATCGGCTTCACGACGAGCCCGATCAACAGCCGCTCCTCGCCCTATCCTTCCGACGTTGCGAAGATGGTGCAGGCGCCGATCTTTCATGTGAACGGCGACGATCCGGAAGCGGTGGTTCATGCCGCCAAGATCGCCACCGAGTTCCGGCAACGCTTCAACAAGCCGGTCGTCATCGACATGTTCTGCTACCGCCGCTTCGGTCATAACGAAAGCGACGATCCGAGCATGACGCAGCCCTTGATGTACCAGAAGATCAAGGACCATCCGACGACGCTGCAGGTCTATTCCGACCGGCTGGTGCGCGAGGGGTTGATGTCGCGCGAGGAAGTCGATGCGCGCCTCGCCGCCTTCCGCGCCGAGCTCGACGGCGAATTCGAGGCATCCAACAGTTTTCGTCCCAACAAGGCCGACTGGCTCGACGGACGCTGGTCGGGCTTCGGCCGGGCCGAGGGCGAAGCGCGGCGCGGCGAAACGGAAGTCGGACTCGATACGTTGCGCGAGATCGGCCGCAAGATCACCGCAGTGCCGGAAGGTTTCCATGTCCACAAGACGATCCAGCGCTTCCTCGACAACCGCCGCAAGGCGATCGAGAGCGGGGAGGGCATCGACTGGTCGACAGCCGAGGCGCTTGCTTTCGGGTCGCTGCTAAAGGAAGGCATCAAGGTTCGCCTCTCGGGACAGGACTCGGAGCGCGGCACCTTCGTGCAGCGCCATTCGGTACTCAACGACCAGGAAAACGAAGAGCGCTATGTGCCGCTCAACACGATCTCCGATCAGGCAGAGTTCGAGGTCATCAATTCAATGCTGTCGGAAGCCGCCGTGCTCGGCTTCGAATATGGCTACAGCCTTGCCGAGCCCAATGCGCTTGTCTTGTGGGAAGCGCAGTTCGGCGACTTCACCAACGGCGCGCAGGTCGTGATCGACCAGTTCATCTCGTCGGGCGAGCGCAAGTGGCTTCGCATGTCGGGCCTCGTGCTTCTGCTGCCGCATGGCTATGAAGGCCAGGGGCCGGAGCATTCCTCGGCGCGGCTCGAACGTTTCCTGCAATCCTGCGCCGAAGACAACATGCAAGTCGTCAATTGCACGACGCCGATGAACTATTTCCATGTGCTCCGGCGGCAGATGCACCGCAAGTTCCGCAAGCCGCTGATCATGATGACGCCGAAATCGCTGCTCCGGCACAAGCGCTGCGTGTCGAAGCTCGAAGAGCTCGGGCCCGGTTCGTCGTTCCACCGCGTGCTCTGGGACGATGCGGAGTTGCTTCCCGACCAGAAGATCAAGCTTGTTGCCGACAAGGAGATCAAGCGCGTCGTGCTCTGCACCGGCAAGGTCTATTACGACCTCTATGAAGAGCGCGAGAGGCGCGAGATCAACGACATCTATCTGAT
>PHEO01000156.1 GCA_002841195.1 Alphaproteobacteria bacterium HGW-Alphaproteobacteria-11 | reverse complement strand
TATTGCTGCGACGCAAGAGCTATTCGAAGATTCGGCATTCGAAGAGTCGGTTAGGCTGGGAACAAATACACCAGCAAGGTTGCATTATAGAGTTCAGGCCGTTCACCAAATGCTACTTGATTTGCGCTGAAATAACGCATGAGCGTGGCTCGGTCTCAATTTCTGGAGAACCTGACTGGCCTTAATCAAGCGGTAAAACTTGACGATGTGGCGGCCGGAAATACCAGCGCGAATGTCTCTCCGGGGATTTTGATACTTAGAAGGGGAATTTTAATTGCGACACTTGTCGCGCTTGAGGCTTTTGTAAGAGACCGGACGGCTGAGCTTCTACAAAATTTGGGCCGTTGGCCTGCCCGGTTCCAAGATTTGCCCCAAGCTCTTCGCGATGCGTCGCTGCTCAATGCATTGCCAAATCTTCAGAAATACGCGGCGATGCTGAAGCGGCAGGGCGAAGATTATGAAGCCGAGCTAATCTCGCAAATTAAGAAGATGGCTTCGGCACAGGGACCAGCGCTTGAGTTCACTAAATTCATCGCGGGGGATTACACGGGAAATATTTCTGATGAGTCCTTCAAAAGTCTCTTGGCGAACTTTCAAATCAAAGACTGTTGGAACAATTTTAGGGGTTTCAGTTCAGATATCGGACTTGGTGTTCCCTCCGTTCACGAGGTAATGAAAGAAATAGTCCGAAAACGACATCGGAGCGCCCACTCCGCAGGTTTTGCTCCATCGCCAACGGACATTTCCGGTTTGTCAAAGAATTTGTTGTGTCTCGGAATATGCTTTGACGTTGCGATGACGTCATCGATTGAGCAAGCGATCGTCCACCCGAACGATTGGACTGATGGAAAACATTCTTGGAGAAATGGTGTAGACCTTTATTTCGTTGATCCCGAGAGGAAGCGGTATCGTCTAGTTAAACATGGAAAGTTGCGTGCGCTAAGAGTTGTTAATTCGTCATTTGATTCTCGTCGATTTATACCGCGCCCATTGCCGGGACGGACTGCCGTTCTTGTCGAAAGGGACTTGTCAAAAATTCCGATTTCTTGGGCAATTTTGTGATAGCGCGTCGACATCCCCGCTGAAGACCGAACGGTACGAGTGTCGGAGCGTCGCGACGCGCGTAGCGCTCTACCGCGCCGCGCGCGCTTCCGCGACCACCCGCGTCAGCCGGTCCTTGTCGACCGCGCCGGGCAGCAATTCGCCGCCGATGATAAAGGCGGGCGTCCCCTCGATGCCCAGCGCATCGGCGAGCGCATAGTGACGGCTGAAGACCTCCATCAGCTTCGGGTCGTCCATGTCCTTTTTCAGCTTCGGTCCGTTGAGCCCGGCCTTGGCTGCTATCTCCATCAGCGCCTTTTCGGTGAGCTGTCCCTGATGCTCGAAAATCGCCCGGTGCATTTCGAGGTAGCGGCCCTGCTTGCGCGCCGCGAGCGCGGCCTTGGCGGCGTCGAGCGCGCGCGGGCCCAGAATGGGAAACTCCTTCAGGATCAGGCGGATATTGCCGTCGGCATCGACGAAATCCATCAGCGGCTGGAAGCTGTTCCGGCAGTGGCCGCAGGTGTAGTCGAAGAACTCGACAATGGTGACGTCGCCCTTCGGGTTGCCATAGGTGTAGTCGTCGGGGTCGTCATAGATCGCCGCGCGGCGCGCTTCGATGGCGGCGCGCTGTTCGGCCTGCGCTTCTGCCTGGTGCCGTTCCTCCAGCGTGTGCAGCGCCTCGAGCACGATCTCGGGATTGTCGCGAATATAGTCGCGCACGATTTCCTCGATGGCCGCGCGGTCGGCGTCGCCAAGCCGCGCCGTTTCGGCGGAAGCCGCAACCGGAAACAGCAGGGCCAGCGCAACAACGAGACAGGGCAGGGAGCGGACAAGCGGCATCGGAGTCTTTCGTGATGGATGTTGGCGGGGGTAATGTCGGGTGCGCGCCTCAGCCGCGCTGCGGATCGGGCTGTATCGCGATGTCCTGCGCCCGAAGCCATTCGGGCGACCCGCGCTCCAGGTTTTTTGCCGCGCGCCCCGCATGCATCTTCGCTTCCTTCACGCGGCCGAGCGCATTGTAATACTGCGCCGTCGCCAGTTCCGCCATGCCGATCTGGTTGAGGCGGCCATAGGCGATGGAGAGCTGATAGAAGCCGAAGGGCTGCGCCGCGCCGCGCGTGCCGGTGAGAAGATGCGGAATGGCGGCGCGCGCGTTTTCCTCGCCGTCGCGTCCCAGGAACGCCCGCCCGAGCCCGAGATGAAGCTGCGCGTCTTCGGGTTTCAGGTTCACCGAATGGCGATAGGATGCCACGGCCTCCTCGATCATGCCGCTCTCGAACAGGATCTGCCCCTTCACCTCGTGGATATAAGGGTTCTTGGGGTCGCTCTCGAGCAGCGGATCGATCTCGGTCAGCGCTTCGGAGAGCGCGCCGGTGCGGTGATAGGCAACCGCGCGCGCATAATGAGCATAGTCGCTCTTGTCGGTGGCCGGGAAGCGGTTGAAAGTCGTGTTGGGATCGTCGAGGAAGCCAAAGAGCTTCGCCTGCACCATCTTGAAGCGATGAACTTCCTCTGGCGGCAGCACGCGCTCGAAATAGGGCGAGGCCCTCACCCTTTCCTCAAGCGCGTTGAAGCGCGCCGCCGACATCGGATGCGAACGCGCAAACGGGTCCTGCCGCTGCTCCGACAGCATTTCCTGGTCGCGCATCGATGCGAACAGATCGAGCATGCCCTTGCCCGACATGCCGGCCCGTTGCAGATAGCTGGCGCCCGCCTGGTCGGCGCTTGCTTCCTGTTCGCGCGTATAGGCAAAGAAGCCGCGCGTGGCGAGGTGTTGCCCGCCCAGGATCAGCGCCATGCCGGCATCGCCGGCGCCGGCCGCGATGGCGCCGACGCCAAGGATCATTGAGGCAATCATCGGCACCTGGATCGTCGCCATATGTTCGCGCCGCTGCACCAGATGCCCGCCCGCCATGTGGCCGATTTCGTGCGCCATCACGCCGATCAGTTCGTCGGGCGAATCGACCGTGGTGATGAGGCCGGTGTGATAGAACATCTGCTGGCCTTCGGCGACGAAGGCATTGAGACGCCGGTCGTTGACGAGGTGGATATTCACCGCCGCCGGATCGAGCCCCGCCACCTTCAGAAGCGGGTCGGCATAGTCCCGCAGCATGTTCTCGGTTTCGGCATCGCTGACGATCGAGACACCTTGCGCGGCAGCCGTATTTGCGCCACCGAAGGTCAGCGCGGCGCATAGCGCCAGCAAAGGGCCGAACGACGAATTCGATCTCATGGGGCGATCCCTCATACGCTTCACTGGTATTTTCGGTTGTCCGGGCGCGTTGACGTTCCGGTTCCGGCACGATTAAACGGTAGGGGCGGGTCGGCACGCCGTCAATCTTGTCCCGCCTCATGCGGGACAAACGACAATGGTGCCGGATTCCGTCGGAATCGGGCAAACGAAGGAAACAATGCGAATGGGGCGGAACTGTGGATTTTCGGGCCCGCGGGGCGGCTTGCTGGCCAGCGTGGCAATGACCCTGGTGCTTGCGGCTTGCGCCGAAATAGGCCAGCCCGCGCCACAAACCGGCGTTGCTGTCGGTCACGGTGTCGAAACCCGAGTCGAACGTCAGGCCCGCATCACCTACAAGGAGCCCGGCGGCGATCCGTCCTTCGGCGGCTTCGTCGTCGCCGACGAGCCCTCGGCCGTTCTGATTGCCCAGCAAGTGCTCGATCAGGGCGGCAATGCCGCGGATGCGGCCGCCGCGCTCTATTTCGCGCTCTCGGTCACCTATCCGGCGGCGGCCGGCCTCGGCGGCGGCGGCATTTGCCTGGTGCGCGATGCCGGGGAGCGGACGGTCGAGAGCATCGCCTTCCTCGCCCGCAGTCCGCGCGGCGGCGGCACTGTCGCCATTCCGGGCAATGTGCGCGGCTTCGCGCTGTTGCAGTCGCGCCATGGCAACCAGCCCTGGTCGGTCATTGTAGGTCCGGCGGAGCGTCTGGCGGGAACCGGCTTCCCGCTGTCGCGCGCCAGCGCCCGCCGGCTAGCCGATGCGGCGACGTCCGTTCAGGGCGCGCCCGCCTTCGCCGGCGCGGACGGCGAACCCTTGCGCGAACTCGAACGTGTCACCCAGCACGAACTCGCCGCCACGTTGACGATGATCCGCAGCCGAGGTGTGACGGGTTTCTATGCCGGCGAAACCGCTCGGGCGCTTGTCGCCGGCTCACGCGAGGCGGGCGGCACGCTCAGCCTCGACGATCTGATCGACGACCGGCCGGTCGCGGCGCCCGCGCAAGTGCTTCCCTCCTCCGGCGGCGTGGTCGCCGCACCGTCCGAGGCGCTGGGCGCCGGTGTCTTCGCCGCCGCGCTCTGGCGCGACATCGAGAAGGCGAGCCCCGCCGAACTGGCGCAAGCCGCGCGCCGCACCGCCGCCGCGCTCGGCGCCGAAAACGCCGCGCGCGATTTCGGTTCGACGGCTTTCGCGACCGCCGACGGGCGGGGCGGGGCAGTCGCCTGCGCTGTCACGATGAGCGGTCCCTTCGGCACCGGCCGCGCCGCGCCGGGCACCGGCGTCGTCTTCGCGCCCAATGCGCAGCAATCCGAAAACGGCATCGCCTCGGCCTTTCTGATGCCGGTCATCGTGACCAGCAACAGCGGCACGCAAATTTTCTTTAGCGGCGCCGGCGCCGGCGAACCGAAAGGCGCGGCGTCGATCCTGAGCGCCGCCCGTCTGGCGCTTGCGGGCACCGTTGCCGACGCGCTTGCCGCATCGCCCGCCGATGCGCATTCCCCGGCGCATGCGATTTCATGTCCGATTGGAAATGTTACCCGCGCCTGCAGCTTTGCCATTGGACCGGGCAGCGACGGCATGGGCGCCGTCTCCGCCCGCTCGGGCTCCTGAGCCGGAAAACCGTAAAACGAAAAAGGGCCTGAGGATCGCGCCTCAGGCCCTTTGTTTATTGGTGTTGCGTCTCTAGCGGCGCTGCCACCAGCCGCGCCGTGTCGGCGCTTCGGGTTCCGTCTTCTGCAGCGTCGTCGTGTCGGCCACCAGCGTATCGCCATCGGCTTCGACCGCTTCCACGGATTCGCGTTCCGGTTCCGGCTCCGGCTCCCCGTGTTCGTCCGGCACTTCCGCGGCGGCAGGCATCTCCGCCTCATCCGCCGCTTCCTCGGCCGGTGCATCTTCCACCGCCTCGTGCCGCGAATAGGACAGCAGCACCGGCGCTTCTTCGCGGGCGCCGGCATCGGCGTCGCCGCCATCCGCCGCTTCGTCGCCGGCTTCGTTCTCCGTCACCGCCGAACCGGCTTCGCCTTGCGCGTCCTGTCCGTTCTCATCCGGACGGCGGCGATTGCGCCGTCCGCCGCGCCGTCCGCGCCGCCGGCGCTTGCGTTGGCCGTTCTCGTCGAGTTCGTCCGCACCGCCTTCGGGAGGCGAAGCGCCGGCCTCGGCCGCATCGGCCGCATCTTCCTCGCCTTCGTCCGCGTCGTCGTCGCTCGCACCGGCATCCGCGCGCGCCGCCGCTTCGTTCTCGCTGCCCGCCTCGCGTTCCTCGCCGGGCTTGCGCCGCCGCCGGCGCCGCTTGCGCCGCCGCTGGCCTTCGCCGTCCTCCGACGATCCGCGCGCCGGTGCGGCTTCCTGTGTTTCCTGGGCTTCGTCCTCGGCGTCGTCTTCGTCCACGGCGTCGACGACATCGTCATCCTCGGCCGCATAGCCGCTTTCGATGTTGATCGCGCCCTGCGCCGGCCGCGTCCGCGTCAGCGCCCGCGCTTCGGCCTGTTCGATCCGGTGATCGGAACCGGTCAGCGTCGCGTCGGCCTCGATATAGACCGAAACGCCGTAGCGTTCCTCGATGTCGAGCACCTTGCCGCGCTTCTGGTTGAGCATGTAGATCGCGACGATCGCCGGCACCTTGACGGTGAAGGCGGCGGCACGGCCCTTGACCGCTTCGGCCTCGACGCCGCGCAACACATGCAGCGCCATCGACTCGACCGAACGCACAAGGCCCGTGCCCGCGCAATGCGGGCAGGTGACGGTCGAACCTTCGAGCACGCCCGAACGCATGCGCTGGCGCGACATTTCAAGCAGACCGAAATGGCTTATGCGTCCGACCTGGATGCGCGCCCGATCGGTTTTCAGGCAGTCCTTGAGCTTGCGCTCGACCGCACGGTTGTTACGGTTCTCGTCCATGTCGATGAAATCGATGACGAGGAGGCCGGCAAGGTCGCGCAACCGCATCTGCCGCGTGATTTCTTCTGCCGCTTCGAGATTGGTCTTCAGCGCCGTCTGTTCGATGTTGCGCTCCTTGGTGGAGCGTCCCGAGTTGACGTCGATCGAAACCAGCGCCTCGGTCGGATTGATGACGATGTAGCCGCCGGACTTCAGCGTCACCGTCGGGTTCAGCATCGAGTCGAGCTGTTGCTCCACCTGATACTTCTGGAAGAGCGGTTGCTTTTCCTTGTAGGGCTGCACGTTCTTCGCATGGCTCGGCATCAGCATCCGCATGAAGCCCTTGGCCTCGCGGTAGCCTTCGTCGCCTTCGATGTGAATGGCGTCGATGTCCTTGTCGTAGAGATCGCGGATTGAACGCTTGATCAGGCTGCCTTCCTCATAGACGAGGGCAGGGGCGATCGACTTCAGCGTCAGCTCGCGCACGCTCTCCCACATCCGGAGCAGATATTCGTAGTCGCGCTTGATCTCGGCCTTGGTGCGCTTGGCGCCCGCGGTGCGGACGATCAGCCCCATGCCTTCCGGCACGTCGAGCGACTCGGCAATGCCTTTCAGCTTCTTGCGGTCGGCCGCCACCGTGATCTTGCGCGAAATGCCGCCGCCCCGCGCCGTGTTCGGCATCAGCACGCAATAGCGTCCGGCGAGTGAGAGGTAAGTGGTGAGCGCCGCGCCCTTGTTGCCGCGCTCTTCCTTGACGACCTGCACGAGCAGGATCTGGCGGCGCTTGACGACTTCCTGAATTTTGTAGGAGCGGTAGTTGATGCGCTGCTTGCGCGGCGCGGCCTCTTCCATCGCGTCTTCGGCGCCGACGGATTCGATCGTCTCGTCGGAGAGTACGATTTCGGTCTCGCCGCGTTCGACGGTCTTTTTGCCTTGATCTTCGGCGTCGTCGTCATTGCCGGACGCGTCGGCCGCCTCGGTGCCGTTCTCGTCGTCGGCCTCGTCGTCGGCTTCATCCTCGGCGCCGGCGCCGGCCTCGGTCGGTTCCTCGGGCACTTCAATGTCCAGG
>PHEO01000155.1 GCA_002841195.1 Alphaproteobacteria bacterium HGW-Alphaproteobacteria-11 | reverse complement strand
ACCCAGCCGCGAAGCTTCGAGGCCGGCGTCACCACTTTGCTCTTGCCGCGAAGTTGAGCATTGCGGATGCGTGTGATCATATCGCCAAGAGGATCGGTCATCGTCATTCGTGTCTCTCCTACCAGCTCGACTTCACCATGCCGGGAATCTGCCCCTTGGACGCGAGGTCCCGAAGGGCGATACGCGACATGCGCAGCTTGCGGTAATAGGCCTTGCTGCGGCCCGTGATTTCGCAGCGGTTGTGAACACGGGTCTTTGACGAATTGCGCGGCAACTCGGCGAGCTTCAGCTGCGCCTGGAACCGGTCCTCCATCGACAGACTCTCGTCCAGCGTGGCGGCCTTCAGCTTCGCCCGCTTGGCGGCATACTGAGCCACCAGCTTGCGCCGCTTCTGATCCCGATTTATGGCGCTCTTCTTAGCCATTCAAACCTCCGTCGGGTTCGCCGTTCGCGAACCGCTCAAAAACTTATTTCGTGAAGGGGAAGTTGAACTTCCGAAGCAGCTCGCGCGCTTCGTCGTCCGTCTTCGCCGTCGTACACACGATGATGTCCATGCCCCAGACCTGGTCGACCTTGTCGTAGTCGATTTCCGGAAACACGATGTGCTCCTTGAGGCCCATGGCGAAGTTGCCGCGGCCGTCGAAGCTCTTCGCGTTCAGGCCCCGGAAGTCGCGCACGCGCGGCAGCGCGATCGTGACCAGCCGGTCGAGAAACTCGTACATGCGGTCCTTGCGCAGCGTGACCTTGATGCCGATGGGCATTTCCTCACGCAGCTTGAAGGTCGCGATCGAAGTCTTGGCCTTGGTGACGACCGGCTTCTGGCCAGCAATCGCCTGCAGATCCTCGAAGGCGCTCTTGATCTTCTTCGAATCCGCGACGGCTTCGCCCACGCCCATGTTGAGCACGATTTTATCGAGGCGCGGCACCTGAAGCACGTTCTTGTATTTGAAGTGCTCCGTCAGTTCCGGACGAATGCTGTCCAGATACTGCGTCTTCAGCCGCGGGATATATTGAGCTTCAGCCATCGATCGTCTCTCCCGACGCCTTGGCGAAACGGACCTTGCGGCCGTCGTCCAGCGTCTTGAAACCTACTCGCGTCGGTTTGCCCGTCTTGGGATCCTGGATCGCCAGGTTGGACAAATGCACCTTCGCCTCGCGCGTCACGATGCCGCCGGTCGTCGTCTGCGACGGCTTCTCGTGGCGCTTCACCATGTTGACGCCCTGGACCAACGCGCGTTCTTCCTTCGGGAAGACGGCGATCACATCGCCCTTCTTGCCCTTGTCCTTGCCGGTCGTCACGACGACCTTGTCGCCTTTTTTAATCTTCGCGGCCATCTAAAGCACCTCCGGCGCGAGCGAAACGATCTTCATGTGGTTCTTGGCGCGCAGTTCACGTGTCACCGGGCCGAAGATACGGGTTCCGATCGGCTCGCCCTGGGCGTTGATCAGCACCGCCGCATTGCGGTCGAAGCGGATGACGCTGCCATCGGCGCGGCGAATATCCTTCGCCGTGCGCACGACGACCGCCTTCATGACGTCGCCCTTCTTGACCTTGCCGCGCGGGATCGCTTCCTTGATGCTGACGACAATGGTGTCGCCAACGGAAGCGTACTTCCGCTTGGAACCGCCGAGAACCTTGATGCACATCACGCGACGCGCACCCGAGTTGTCGGCTACTTCCAGGTTTGTCTCTTGCTGGATCATAACTTCATCCGCCTTGCTCGAACCGGTTCCTGAAATCCGAAAAGGATCAGGCCTCGTCCGTAAAAACTTCCCATTTCTTCAGTTTCGAAATCGGGCGGCATTCGCGGATCTTCACCAGATCGCCGACCTTCGCCGATTTGTTCTCGTCATGCGCGTGATACTTCTTCGAGCTGCGCACGATCTTCTTGAGGAGCGGGTCCTTGAAGCGGCGCTCGACATTCACCACGACCGTCTTTTCGTTCTTGTCGCTGACCACGACACCCTGAAGGATTCTCTTCGGCATTTCGTTGTCCTCAGCTCTTGTTCGCCTGCGCGGCTTCGCGCTGGCGCTGGATGGTCTTGACGCGCGCGATGTCGCGGCGCACCTGACGCATCTGGTGAATCTTCTCGAGCTGGCCGCTCGCGCCCTGGAAACGCAGGTTGAACTGCGTCTTCTTCAGCTTGACGAGCTCGTCGTCGAGCTGGTCCGGCGTCATGTCTCTTACTTCGCTGGCCTTCATGGCCTTACCCTTTCATTCGATCCGCCCGCCGGCGGGGTCGTTTATGTCTCAGGCGTGCTCGCCGGGGCGCGCGACGAAGCGCGTCTTGATCGGCAGCTTGGCTGCCCCCAGGCGCATCGCTTCCTCGGCAATGGCGAGCGGCACACCGTCGATCTCAAACATGATCCGGCCCGGCTTCACGCGCGCCGCCCAGTATTCCGGCGCGCCCTTGCCCTTGCCCATGCGGACCTCGGTCGGCTTCGACGAAACCGGCACATCCGGGAAAATCCGGATCCACACGCGACCGGCGCGCTTCATGTGGCGCGTGATCGCACGACGCGCCGCTTCGATCTGGCGCGCGGTGATACGCGCCGGTTCCTGCGCCTTGAGGCCGAAAGCCCCAAAGTCGAGATTCATTCCGCCCTTGGCCTTGCCATGGATACGGCCCTTGTGGGCCTTGCGGAACTTTGTGCGCTTCGGTTGCAACATGGTCGAAACTCTCTATCGCTCGGTTCTTCGGTGCTCAGGCCCGGTCTTCGCGACGCTGACGGCCACCGCCGCCCTCGCCGCTGCCTTCGAGTGCACGGCGCTCGGAAGCCATCGGGTCGTGCTCCAGTATCTCGCCCTTGTAAATCCAGACCTTGACGCCACAGGTGCCATAGGCCGTCTTCGCGGTCGCGACGCCATAGTCGATGTCGGCGCGCAGCGTGTGCAGCGGCACGCGGCCTTCGCGATACCACTCCGTCCGCGCGATTTCGGCGCCGCCGAGACGGCCCGCGCAGTTGATGCGGATACCGCCGGCGCCCAGACGCATGGCCGACTGCACGGCCCGCTTCATCGCCCGGCGGAACGCCACGCGACGTTCAAGCTGCTGCGCGATGTTTTCGGCGACCAGCGTCGCGTCGATCTCGGGTTTGCGCACCTCGACGATGTTGAGATGCACTTCCGACGCCGTGATCTTGCCGATATCTTTGCGCAGCTTGTCGATGTCCGCGCCCTTCTTGCCGATAACGACACCGGGACGCGCCGTGTGGATTGCCACGCGGCACTTCTTGTGCGGACGTTCGATGACGATCTTCGAGACGCCGGCCTGCTTCAACTGGCCTTCCAGCATCTCGCGAATCTTGATGTCTTCGTGCAGCAGCTTGCCGTACTCGTGACGGCCGGCGAACCAGCGCGAATCCCAGGTGCGGTTGATGCCGAGCCGCAGTCCGATCGGATTGACCTTGTGACCCATCAGGCTTGCTCCTCGACTTGCCGAACGACAATGGTGATCTGGCTGAACGGCTTTTCGATGCGGCCGACGCGTCCGCGCGCGCGCGCGTGCCAGCGCTTCATCACCAGGTTCTTGCCTACATAGGCCTCGGCGACGACAAGATCGTCGACATCGAGGTCGTGATTGTTTTCCGCATTCGCGATCGCGCTCTGCAGGACCTTCTTCACGTCGTCCGAAATCCGCTTGCGCGAGAAGGTCAGATCGGCGAGCGCCGTGTCGACCTTCTTGCCGCGGATCAGCTGCGCCACGAGGTTGAGCTTTTGCGGGCTCACCCGGAGCATCCGGCCGACGGCCTGCGCCTCGTTATCGGGCAGGCGACGCTTTGAAGCAGCTTTGCCCATGACTTATGCCTTCTTCGTTTTCTTGTCGGACGTGTGCCCGAAATAGGTACGCGTCGGAGAGAACTCGCCGAGCTTGTGGCCCACCATGTCCTCGGTCACGAGCACCGGAATGTGCTTCTTGCCGTTGTGAACGCCGAAGGTCAGGCCGACGAATTGCGGCAGGACCGTCGAGCGGCGGCTCCACGTCTTGATGACTTCCTTGCGGCCCGACCCGCGCGTGGCTTCCGCCTTCTTCAGAAGGTAGCCATCCACGAAGGGACCTTTTTTGACTGAACGCGCCATATCGAGCTCCCTTGACCTTACTTCTTCTTCTGGTGGCGGCTGCGGACGATGTACTTGTCCGTCGACTTGTTGGCACGTGTCTTCTTGCCCTTGGTCGGCTTGCCCCACGGTGTGACCGGATGACGGCCGCCCGAAGTGCGGCCTTCGCCGCCGCCATGAGGATGGTCGACCGGGTTCATCACAACGCCGCGCACATGCGGCTTCTTGCCGAGCCAGCGGTTGCGACCGGCTTTTGCGATGGTGATGTTCGAATGATCCGGGTTAGACACCGCGCCGATCGAGGCCATGCAGGTGCCCGGAACCATCCGCTGTTCGCCCGACGACAGACGCAGCAGCGCGTATCCCTGATCGCGGCCGACAAGCTGCACATAGGTGCCGGCCGAACGTGCGATCTGTCCGCCCTTGCCCGGCTTCATCTCGACATTGTGGACGATGGTGCCGACTGGAATGTTCGACAGCGGCATCGCATTGCCCGGCTTCACGTCGACGCGGTGGCCCGAGACGACCGTGTCGCCCACGGCAAGCCGCTGCGGCGCCAGGATGTAGGCGAGATCGCCATCCGCATACTTGACCAGCGCGATGAACGCCGTGCGGTTCGGATCGTATTCGAGCCGTTCCACGGTCGCCGGCACATCGGCCTTGGCGCGCTTGAAGTCGACGACGCGATAGCTGCGCTTGTGCCCGCCGCCCCGGAAACGCACCGTGATGCGGCCGTGATTGTTGCGGCCGCCCGACTTCGTCAGACCCTCGGTCAGCGCCTTGACCGGCTTGCCCTTGTAGAGGCCGGAGCGGTCAACAAGCACAAGGCCACGCTGGCCGGGGCTGGTCGGTTTATATTTTTTCAATGCCATGGTTTCAGAGCCCGGTCGTCACATCGATCGAATGACCGTCTTCGAGGGTCACGATCGCTTTCTTGAAATCGCTTTGCCGTCCCGCGATGCCGCGGAACCGTTTGGTCTTGCCTTTGCGGACCAGCGTGTTCACCGCCTTCACTTTGACGTCGAACAGCTTCTCGACCGCTTCCTTCACCTGCGGCTTCGTCGCTTTCCGGGCCACCTTGAAGATGACCTGGTTGGCTTCCGATGCCATCGTCGCCTTTTCGGTAATCACCGGCGACAGGATGATGTCGTAAAGATGCGCATTCATTTGAAGCGAGCCTCCAGGCTTTCGACCGCAGCCTTGGTCAGCACCAGCGTCTCACGGCGCAGAATGTCGTAGACGTTGATGCCCTGCACCGGCAGCACGTCCACATTCGGTACGTTACGCGCCGCGAGCGCGAAGTTGTCGTCGAGCTCCGCGCCATCGACGATCAGCACCGACTTGAGACCGAGCTTGGCGAACGCATCCTTCACGGCCTTCGTCTTCGGGTCCTTGAGCTTCGCTTCGTCGAGAATGACGAGATTGTCGCTCTTGGCCTTGGCAGACAGCGCCAACTTCAGCGCCAGCGCGCGAACCTTCTTCGGCATGTCGATCGCATGGCTGCGAACGACCGGCCCGAAAGCCTTTCCGCCGCCACGGAATTGCGGCGCCTTGCGGTCGCCGTGACGGGCGCCGCCCGAACCCTTCTGCTTGACGAACTTCTTGCCCGTCAGCGCGATCTCGGAACGGCCCTTGGTCTTGTGCGTGCCGGCCTGCCGCTTGGCGAGCTGATACGTCACCATCCGATGCAGGATGTCGGCGCGGGGCTCGAGCGCAAACACTTCGTCCGTCAGCTCGACCGTGCCGGCACTCTTGGCCGCAAGAGTTTTAACGTCGGCCTTCATCACGCACCTTCCTTCTCGGCACCGGCATCCGCCACATCGGCGGCGGCAGGCGCTTCCTCAGCAGCAGGCGCTTCTTCAGTCGCGGGCGCCGCGGCCACTTCACCGTTGCGGCGGAACGCGCCCGGCATCGGCACGCTGTCCGGCAACTTGCTCTTCACCGCATCGCGCAGCAGCACCCAGCCGCCCTTCGAACCCGGCACCGCACCCTTCACCATGATCAGGCCCTTCTCGGCGTCCGTGCGGACGACTTCGAGGTTCTGCGTGGTGACGCGCGTCGCGCCCATGTGGCCGGCCATCTTCTTGCCTTTGAAGACCTTGCCCGGATCCTGGTTCTGACCGGTCGAGCCGTGGCTTCGGTGGCTGACCGACACGCCATGCGTGGCGCGCAGGCCACCGAAATTGTGGCGCTTCATGACGCCCGCAAAGCCCTTGCCGATCGAGGTGCCGCTGACGTCGACATACTGACCCGCCACGAAATGGTCGGCGGTGATCTCGACGCCGATGTCGAGCAGGTTGTCGGGGCTCACCCGGAACTCGACGAGCTCCAGCTTCGGCTCCACCTCGGCGCGCGCGAACTGACCGCGCTGCGCATTCGGCACGTTCTTGGCCTTGGCGCGGCCGGCACCAAGCTGAACGGCCGTGTAGCCGTTCTTATCTTCCGTACGCTGACTGACAACCTGACAGTTGTCGAGCTTCAGCACCGTGACCGGGACATGACGGCCGTCTTCCATGAAGAGACGGGTCATACCGACCTTTTTGACAATCACTCCGGAACGCATGGGTCCCATTCCTCGTTCTGATCCGAGCGCAAGCACGATTTAGAGCTTGATCTCGACGTCCACACCGGCAGCAAGATCGAGCTTCATAAGCGCATCGACCGTCTGGGGGGTGGGGTCTACGATGTCGAGCACACGCTTGTGTGTCCGGATTTCAAATTGCTCGCGGCTCTTCTTGTCGATATGCGGGCCGCGAAGCACCGTGAACTTTTCGAGCCGGGTCGGAAGCGGGATCGGACCGAGCACCTGAGCGCCAGTGCGTTTCGCCGTGTTGACGATTTCGCGCGTCGACACGTCGAGTACGCGATGATCGAACCCTTTCAACCGGATGCGAATTTTCTGCCTTTGCATTTTCGGTCCCTGTGCCTCTCGGCCCTGCGCTTGCGCGACTTGAAACTTGAGGGGCGCGGCCGGACCGCGCCCCTTCAACCTTGATTACTTCAACACTTTCGAGACGACGCCTGCGCCGACGGTACGTCCGCCTTCGCGGATGGCGAAGCGGAGCTTCTCTTCCATCGCGATCGGCGCGATCAGCGTCACGTTCATCTTCACATTGTCGCCCGGCATCACCATCTCGGTGCCTTCCGGCAGCGTCACGATGCCGGTGACGTCCGTCGTCCGG
>PHEO01000361.1 GCA_002841195.1 Alphaproteobacteria bacterium HGW-Alphaproteobacteria-11 | reverse complement strand
AACCGGAAACCCACGGCCCACCCATGTTCTGGCCGCGGATAACCGGAACGCCGTACTCGACGTAGTCATTTGAAACCAGGTCCGACCCGAACGGCCCGCCCACGATTGAGTTTTGTTCGGGGGAGGCTACAGAACTCACAGTGAAAGTGTCCCAGTCCTTTGGGATCACACCCACATCAGTCCGCTTGTACCCCGGCGGAACCGCCGTCGAATCATCGGCGCCTGTCTCAGACGAGCGCTCTTTCGCCGCCGCGCTCATCCCCACGCCAACCCCATCTTCTCCAGGTGCCCCCCGACCCTGGCACTGAACGCCTCCACCTCCTGCTCCAGCGCCGGCAGCGGCTTCGCGTAGCGCTCCTCCAGCTCCCTCACGCGCGCGGCGAGGCGCTGGGTCAGTCGCTCGGCCTCGCCCTCGATAGCGGCGTGGATGGCGGCGAACCACTTGTCCTCGACGACCAGCGTCTTGATCTCGGCCTCGGTGAGCCTGGCGTAGCGGGCCAGTACCTTGCCGTCGAGCGCGGCCTGGGCGTCCTTGACCGCATTTGCCGCCGCTGACTCGGCCTCGATCAGCGTCAGGCAGCGGGTCAGGGTGTCGCGTTCCTCGTCGCTGTCGGGTTCTCCAGCGAGCGCCTTGAGCCGCTCCTTGACACCGCCCTTGGTCACCTTCCCCTTGTCGTTGGTGGCCTCGGCCAGTGGGCCTTCCTCGCCCTCGCCACCTGAGGCTTGCTCCTCGAGGAACTCTTCCAGCTCGCGGGCGGCCGTCTCTTCTGCGCTCTGCAATCCCTCGATGGCGGCATGCTCCTTGGCGAAGAACCGTGCGATGACGAGTGCCGGGGGCAGCAGGTCCATCTTGTACTTCTTCTTGCCGATGATCAGATCCGGCGTCTCCTTGAGCTTCTTGTCCTTGTCCGCCACCAAGCTGCGGGGCCGAGCCGCCTCTACCCAGCCGTCTGCGGCAATCAGGTAGACGTCGTCCTGCATCGTCTCGGCCCAGTAGTCCATCAGCCGCTGGTAGACGTCGTAGCGGCTCAAGAGCGGCAGGTCGGCGAAGCGCTCGAGCAGATCTTCGGACAGGGTGTGGATCGCCGTCTTCGGCAGGTCGTCGAACTTCAGCCCCATGAGCAGAGGCGTGTGGGCCGTACGCCATCCCTCGAAAACTCCACTGATCCGCCGTGCATAGCTCTCGAACTCGGGGTGCCCGAGGATGGTGGCCTTGACCGCGCCGGGCTCGACCCGTGCTTCGCTGTAGCCTTCGCGACCATTGCGCTCGAACAGCGCTTCGCGGAGGGTCGGGAAGACAGCCCAATAATTGGCCAGCGCGTCGATATCGCGGTCGGGGATACCGCCGTTCAGGTGGGCGTCGAGGTCGTGCAGGTCCTCGGGCTCGCTGGAGTCGATGTAGCGCGGGATGTTGAGGTTGTAGTCGTTGGC
>PHEO01000154.1 GCA_002841195.1 Alphaproteobacteria bacterium HGW-Alphaproteobacteria-11 | reverse complement strand
GCCGCCATGGCCGCCGCCGCCGAGCTCGCCCGCCACACCGCCGATGGCGGCCCGGCCATGCTTGTCGGCACCCCCTGGGTCGAAGGCGGCAAGCTCCACAACGCGGTCCTTCATCTCGACAAGGGCGAGATCAAGGGCCACCGCTTCAAGGTCCACTTGCCGAACTATTCGGTCTTCGATGAACCGCGCGTGTTCGCCGGCGGCCAGATGCCGGGCCCCTTCGACATTCGCGGCGTCCGCATCGGCGTCCCCATCTGCGAGGACATCTGGTACCCGGATGTTGTCGAATGTCTGGAGGAATCCGGCGCCGAACTGTTGCTGGTTCCCAACGGTTCGCCCTTCGACTTCAACAAGTTCGACGCCCGCATGCAGCTCGTCCTCAGCCGCATCCGCGAAAGCGGCCTGCCGATGGCCTATGTCAACCAGCTTGGCGGGCAGGACGAACTTGTTTTCGACGGCGCGAGCTTCGTCCTCAACGCCGATTTCTCGCTCGCCCTGCAGATGCCGGCCTGGGAAGAAAAGATTGCGCTCACCGATTGGTCGCGCACCGACAAGGGTTGGGTCTGCGCGCCCGGCGAAAAAGCATTGGTGGAGGAGGGCGACGAGGCGCTCTATCTCGCCGTCGTTCAGGGCCTGCGCGACTATGTGACGAAAAACCGTTTCCCGGGCGTCGTGCTCGGCCTCTCCGGCGGCATCGACAGCGCGCTTGTCGCCGCCATCGCGGTCGACGCGCTGGGCGCCGAAAACGTCCATTGCGTCATGCTGCCCTATCGCTACACCTCGTCGGAAAGCCTGACCGACGCCGAAGCCTGCGCGAAGCTCCTCGGCACGCGCTACGACATCGTCCCCATCGAAGCCCCCGTCGCCGGTTTCACATCGGCGCTCGAAAAACTGTTCGAGGGCACGCAGTCCGGCACGACGGAAGAAAATCTCCAGTCGCGCACGCGCGGCGTCATCCTGATGGCGATCTCCAACAAGTTCGGTTCGATGCTGCTCACCACCGGCAACAAGTCGGAAGTCTCGGCCGGCTACGCGACGATCTATGGCGACATGAACGGCGGCTTCAATCCGATCAAGGATCTCTACAAGTCGCGCGTCTTCCGCCTCGCGCAGTGGCGCAACGAAAACATGCCGAAAGGTTGCGTTGGTCCGAAGGGCAGGGTGATCCCCGAACGCATCATCACGCGGCCGCCGTCGGCCGAACTGCGCCCCGACCAGAAGGATGAGGATTCGCTGCCGCCCTACGACGTGCTCGACGACATTCTCCATTGCCTGATCGAGGAGGAAATGTCGGCCCGCGAAATCGTCGCGCGCGGCCACGACCGCGATCTGGTCAAGCGCGTCCAGCACCTTCTCTACATCTCCGAATACAAGCGCCGCCAGGCCGCGCCGGGCGTGAAAGTCACGACGCGCAATTTCGGCCGCGACCGCCGCTACCCGATCGTCAACGGCTTCCGGGACGTGGACCTGTGAGCGGGAGTGTGGCGCGCGCGGGCGACTTAACCTCCCCCTTGAGGGGAGGTCGGGAAATTCGCGGCACGCGGATTTCCCGGGTGGGGGGAAGTGTGCTCCCGCATATGCCGTGCAGACTTTTTTGCCTCCGCGCCCCCCACCCGAACGGCGATGCCGTTCGACCTCCCCGCGAGGGGGAGGTAAGAGTCGGGACAATGCCTCTCGCAACCCCCCGGGTACGCAGATGACCGCCCCCTCGACCGTCACCGTCCGCTTCGCGCCGTCGCCGACAGGCCGTCTGCATGTCGGCAATGCCCGCGCGGCGCTGTTCAACTGGCTCTTTGCAAAGAAGTCCGGCGGCAAGTTCATGCTGCGGATGGACGACACCGACGACGAACGTTCGACGGTGGAATTTGCCGCCGGCATCGAAGCCGACATGGCCTGGCTGGGCCTTGCCCACGACATCTTCGCCCGCCAGTCCGAACGCCTCGCCACCTATGAAGCTGCCGCCGCAAAGCTGAAGGCCGAGGGCCGCCTCTATCCGGCCTACGAATCCGCGATGGAGCTCGACCGCAAGCGCAAGCGCCAGATGGCGCGCGGTCTGCCACCCGTCTATGACCGCGCCGCGCTGAACCTCACCCCCGAAGACCGCGCGAAGCTCGAAGCCGAAGGCCGCAAGCCCCATTGGCGCTTCAGGCTCGAACAGGTCCACACCGCCTTCGACGATCTGATCCAGGGCCATGTCGAGGTCGACGGCGCCTCGCTGTCGGACCCGGTGCTGATCCGCGAGGACGGCCGCTTCCTCTACACGCTGCCAAGCGTCGTCGACGACATCGACTTCGCCGTTACCCATGTCATTCGCGGTTCGGACCACATCACCAACACCGGCGTGCAGATCCAGTTGATCCGCGCGCTGGGGGCGGAGCCGCCGGTCTACGCGCATTACTCGCTGCTGAACGGTCCGGAGGGAAAGCCGCTCTCGAAGCGCGAGGATGCCGCGCGCTTCTCGCTCGCCGCGCTGCGCGAGGCGGGCATCGAGCCGATGGCGCTCAATTCGCTGCTTGCCCGCCTCGGCACGCCCGATCCCGTCGAGGCCTGTCTGTCGCTCGCCACGCTGGCCGAAACATTCGACATCGCCCGCCTCGGCCGCGCCGACATCCGCTTCGACCCCGCCGACCTCGCCCGCGTCAACGCCGCGATCCTGCACCTGATGCCCTATGCCGATGCGAAGCCCCGCCTCGCGGCGCTCGGTTGCGATCTCGGTGAGGATTTCTGGAACGCGGTGCGCCCCAATCTGGCGCTCTTCGCCGAGGCGGCGGATTGGGCCCGCGTGGTCAAAGGCCCGCTCGCCCCGGTCATCGAGGACACAGCCTTCGCCGCCGCCGCCGCAGCCGCGCTGCCGCCGGAGCCGTGGAACGACGCCACCTGGGCCCTCTGGACGGATGCCGTGAAATCCGCAACCGGCGCCAAAGGCAAGGCGCTTTTCATGCCGCTCCGCCTCGCGCTCACCGGCCGCCCGCATGGACCGGAACTGAAAAACCTGCTACCTCTGATCGGACGGAAACGGGCCGACGCCCGGCTCCGCGGCTTAACGGATTGATTTCGTTAAGGTTTTTGTAACGGCACCCAGCGAGGATACCGGCATGAACCCGGCACGCTCGATCATCCAGGGTCTGATTATTAGCGGCTGATTTTTATCCGCCGCCGCCGTACAAACACGCCTGCAAACATTGTGGAACACGGACCGGCCGGTGGCGGAAGTCACCCGATTCCGGCCATTTGCGCCTCCACGATGCGGAACCGAACCATGAGCAAGCCCAGCAAAGCCCGCCTCTACCTCTTCGACACCACGCTGCGCGACGGCGCGCAGACGACCGGCGTCGATTTCAGCGTCGAGGACAAGCGCCTGATCGCAACCCTGCTGGACGAGCTCGGCCTCGACTACATCGAAGGCGGCTATCCGGGCGCCAACCCCACCGACACGGCCTTCTTCGGCGACCCGCCGAAACTCGCCCGCGCGAAGTTCACCGCCTTCGGCATGACCAGGCGCGCCGGCCGCTCGGCCTCGAACGATCCGGGCCTCGCCGCCGTGCTCGAGGCCGGCACCGCCGCCGTCTGCCTCGTCGCGAAAAGCTGGGACTTTCATGTGAGTGTCGCGCTTGGCATCACCAACGACGAAAATCTCGAAAGCATCGGCGAAAGCGTCCGCGCCGTCGCCGCGGCGGGCCGCGAACCGATGATCGACTGCGAACATTTCTTCGACGGCTACAAGGCGAACCGCGAATTCGCGCTCGCCTGCGTCACGACCGCGCTCGATGCCGGCGCCCGCTGGGCCGTCCTCTGCGACACCAATGGCGGCACGCTGCCCGACGAGGTCGAGCGCATCGTCGGCGAAGTGATCGCCTCCGGCATCCCCGGCGACAAGCTCGGCATCCACGCCCACAACGACACCGAAAACGCGGTCGCGAATTCGCTTGCCGCCATCCGCGCCGGCGTGCGTCAGGTGCAGGGCACGCTGAACGGCCTCGGCGAGCGTTGCGGCAACGCCAACATGGTCTCGCTGATCCCGACCCTGCTGCTGAAACCTCTTTATGCGGATCGTTTCGAGATCGGCGTCACGCCCGAACGCCTGAAAAGCCTCGTCCATGTCTCGCGCACGCTCGATGAAATCCTCAATCGCGCGCCCAACCGCTATGCGCCTTACGTCGGCGAAAGCGCCTTCGCCTCCAAGGCCGGCATCCATGTCTCGGCGATCCTCAAGGACCCGCGCACCTATGAGCATGTGCCGCCGGAAACGGTCGGCAACAAGCGCAAGATCGCGGTCTCCGATCAGGCCGGAAAATCCAACATCCTGGCGCGTCTCGAAGAGGCCGGCATCGCCGCCGATCCGTCCGATCGCCGCATCGGCCGCCTGCTCGACGAGGTGAAGGAGCGCGAGTTCCTCGGCTATTCCTATGACGGCGCCGAAGCCTCCTTCGAATTGCTGGCGCGCCGCATCCTCGGCGAGGTGCCGGAATTTTTCGACGTGGAGTCCTTCCGCGTGCTGGTCGAGCGCCGCTACAACGCCATCGGCGATCTCGTCACCGTTTCGGAAGCGACCGTGAAGGTCGTTGTCGACGGCGAGAAATACATCTCGGTCGGCGAGGGCGTCGGCCCCGTCAACGCGCTCGATCAGGCGCTCCGCAAGGACCTCGGCAAATACTCGCCCTTCATCGAGGATTTGCGGCTGGTGGATTTCAAGGTCCGCATCCTCACCAGCGGCACCGAAGCCGTGACCCGCGTGATGATCGAAAGCATGGACGGGCGCGGCAACCGCTGGTTCACCGTCGGCGTCTCGCCCAACATCGTCGATGCTTCCTTCCAGGCGCTCTCGGACTCGATCACCTGGAAACTGCTGCGCGACGGCGCCCCGGCAAAGAAGAAGCCGTCGGCAAAGGCAAAGGCCAAGGCGTAGCATCCAGTGCCTCCACCCTCCCCTCGGGGAGGGTCAAACGGCTGAAAGCCGTTTGGGGCGGGGGCGCGGCGCTCGCTCTGGCGTGGCCTTCAAACCATCGCGCCCGCCAAAACCAACGATGTCATCCCGGCGCTCGTTGCGTCAGCGTTTGCCCCATTTCACCCCCATTTCGTCTTTGCCGGACTTGATCCGGCAATCCAGAAGGCGCGCCCTGTCGCCCGAAGCTGCGCAGCAGCGCAGGGGGAGCGAGCGCCGTCCCCCTTCGCAAGAATTCTTCCGCCCCGCAGCCGCCACTGAACGGCATTGCCCCCTTACGCAATGCGCCCCCAGCCGGTAGTCTGCCGCAACGGCAAGAAGTCAGGGGCGGGCATGAGCGCGATCGGCGACTATCTCTCACGCATTCAGACGGTCGCAAAAAGCGGCAAGGCCACCGAACACTCCTACCGATCCGCCATCGAATCGCTCTTCCACGCGATGGACGCGAGCGTCATGGCGCTCAACGAGCCGAAGCGCGTGGACTGCGGCGCCCCCGATTTCATCATTCAGCGCCGGGGCATCGTCATCGGCCATGTCGAGGCAAAGGACCTCGACGTGGATTTGCGCGGCCTCAAGGGCGTGAACAAGGATCAGCAGGAACGCTACCTCAAGGGCCTGCCGAACCTGATCTATACCAACGGCATCGATTTCGAGTTCTTCCGCGACGGCGCGCGCATGGCCGCCGTGTCGGTCGCCACGCTCGGCAAGGGCGTCGAACCGAAGCCCGGGAATTTTGAGGCGCTCGAAAACCTGCTGAAGGATTTTCTGGCGCAAACCCCGCAGAGCATCACCTCGCCCGCGGAACTGGCAAGGCGGATGGCGGGCAAGGCCGTCCTGATCAAGGACATCTTTGGAAACGTGCTGCGGGCGGACAAGGAATTCCAGTCGACGCTGTCCGGGCAATACAATGTCTTCAAGGAACAATTGATCCACGACATCACGCCGGAGGATTTCGCCGACATCTATGCCGAGACCATCGCCTACGGCATGTTCGCGGCGCGGCTGCACGACACGACGCTCGACACCTTCTCAAGGCAGGAAGCGCTGGAACTTCTGCCGAAATCGAATCCCTTCCTGCGCAATCTTTTCGGCTATATCGCCGGGCCCGATCTCGACGACCGCATCAAATGGATCATCGACGATCTGGCGGAGGTCTTTCAGGCCTGCGATCTCGGCAAGTTGATGAGCGGCTTCGGCAGGCTGACCGGCCGCAACGATCCCTTCCTGCATTTCTACGAAACCTTTCTCGCCGCCTACAATCCGGCCAAGCGCAAGGCGCGCGGCGTCTGGTACACGCCGGAGCCGGTGGTGAATTTCATCGTCCGCGCCGTGGACGAGGTGCTGCAAACGGAATTCGGATTGCCGGATGGCCTCGCCGACACATCGAAGGTGACGGTGGATTGGGATACCGGCCAGACCGACAAGAAGGCGAAGGCGGTGACGATCAGGAAGGAAGTCCATCGCGTCCAGATTCTCGATCCGGCGGTCGGCACCGGCACCTTCCTCGCCGAAGTCGTCAAGCAGATCGCGCCGAAGGTGAAGGGCGTCGCCGAGGGCATGTGGTCGGCCTATATCGAAAAGGATCTGATCCCGCGCCTGCACGGCTTCGAACTGCTGATGGCCTCATACGCCATGTGCCACATGAAGCTCGACATGGTGCTGACCGAACTCGGCTACAAGCCGACCGGCGCGCCGCCGCGCCTCGGCGTCTATCTGACCAACAGTCTGGAAGAAGGCGAACCGGCGAATTACGCGCTGCCCTTCGCGCAATGGCTGTCCAACGAGGTGAAGCAGGCCAACAGCATCAAGCGTGACATGCCGATCATGGTCGTGATCGGAAATCCACCTTACTCCGGCGAGAGCGCCAACAAGGGCGACTGGATCATGCGCCTGATGGAAGCCTACAAGAAAGAACCGGGCGGCAAGGAGAAGCTCAAGGAACGCAATCCGAAATGGATCAACGACGACTACGTCAAGTTCATCCGCTTTTCGGAACATCTGATCGAGAAGAACGGCGAGGGCATTCTCGGTTTCATTTCCAGCCACGGCTATCTCGACAACCCGACATTCCGGGGTATGCGCTGGCACTTGATGAAAACCTTCGACAAGATTTTCGTGCTCGATCTGCACGGAAACTCGAACAAGAAGGAAAAGACGCCCGACGGTAAGTCGGACAAGAACGTCTTCGATATTTTGACCGGCGTGGCAATTGTCATCGCGGTTAAGAAGGGCGATAGCGCCAAGAACAAACCTTTGGCCGAAGTCGTCCACAGGGATTTGTGGGGCGAGCGTGACGCGAAATACGATGCGCTCTGGAAAGGCT
>PHEO01000153.1 GCA_002841195.1 Alphaproteobacteria bacterium HGW-Alphaproteobacteria-11 | reverse complement strand
CCTGCGGAGTGACCGCGTATTCGCCGGGCACAAGGCTCGCGGCACGGGCGCGCGCGGCCTCCGCGTCGTCGGCCCAGTAGACGCCGGCGAGCCAGTCGGCGAGCGCGGCGTGGGCGGCGGCATCGTCGCTGCCGATCTTGCTGGCAAGCAGTTCCTGCGCGGCAGGCGCCGCTGCCCTAAAGGACTCCGATCCGCTACGCGCTGAAGCGCGTGCGGAGTCGTATGCGCCATCCCCCGCCCATACCGTGAGGCGCGCCGGCGGCGCATCGGCAAACCAGTCGGCGGCCGCGTCCGCGGCCACGGCCTGCAGGCGTTCACGCAGCACCGCCTCGACCGCGGCTTCCCAGCCGGGGGCGACGGAGAGCTTTTCCCACAGGCGCGGCGCCGCATCCAGATTGCGGCTGCGCAGCCAGGCGCCGAGCTTTTCGTCGGCCTTGAGGCTCTCCTGCAGTTTCTTCAGCGCGGCGAGCTCGGCCTCGGTCTGGTGCAACGCGCGGCGCACGGCCTCGAGCTCGCGCGTGTGCTGGGCGCGTGCGGCATCGAGCTCGGGCAGCGCGATTTCCGCTTCCTTCAGCCCGGCCTGTGCGGTGGCCAGGGTCTGCGCCAGCGCCTCGAGTTCGACCTGCTTTTGCGCCAGGCCCGCGGTATCGGTGCGCGGCAGCTGCGCCTGTTCCTGGGCAAGCCTCTGCCTACGCACGTCCAGTTGTTCGAGCTGGCGTCTGGTGTGACCCAGGCTGTTTTCATCGATCTGGCGCGACTGATCCAGCTGCGACACCACACGCTGCGCCTCGCCCACGCCCTGCTGCGCCTCGCGCAACGCCGCCTCCTTCTGCGGCAGGGTGCTGTCGGTGGCCTGACGCGCGGCGGCTTCGGCCTCCATCAGCGCGGCCTCGAGATCGGGCTGCTGCGCGGTCACCTCGTTCAGCGCGTCCTCGGTGGCGGCACGCCGCGCCTGCAAGCGCTCGCCCCCAAGATGCGTGTGATCCTGGTCAGCGCCTATCATGAACGTCTCCTGCACGCATCGGCGCAGGCGGTGGGCGCGGAGGCCTTCATACCGAAGGATGAACTGGATTTGTCCGTTGCGCTCAGTTGGAACAAAAAAAGGAGGTGATCCTATTGTCGTGAAAATGTCATTGAACGACAGACCCATCCAACACAGAGGACAGGCATGAACGCACGACAGTTGTTTCAATCGGTCCAATCAACCATTCACACTCAAGGAGTATAAAATGAAAGTCGAACGAATTTTCAATGTCTTACTGGCGCTGGCGTTGTTGCTCTCTGTTGGAGTGCAACTCAATCAAGTGCATGCGCAAGGGACGGCGCCGATGCCACAACAGAACCTCCCAGCCGCCGCCGTCCTAACAGATCAGATCCCCATCCCTGCGCGAGCCGGGCAGCCAGCCAGTGGGTCGGGTTTGATGCAATTCACCGGGCCGCCGGGAGCCAACCCGGTCATTGGAGGAGGCGCTTCTGACCCGCGCCGACCAAGCCATCCGCGCCCAGTTGATCGTGCCCGAACAGCGCGAGCTCTTCGATTACTGGCGTTCGAAATCGCATGACGGCGCCTATCCGACGCGCGCCGACATTCAGCCCGGCGAATTGCGCGCGCTGCTTCCCTCGCTCAGCCTGCTCGACATCGTCGCCGAAACGCATGACACGGTGCGGCTGCGCGTGCGCCTCGCCGGCACACGGCTGCGCGATTATTTCGGCGTCGAGATGACGGGCCACTTTCTCGACGAATACGATCTCGGCGACCAGGCCGAATACTGGAACGGCGCCTATCGCGAAGTGATCGGCGCCGGCCGTCCGGCGCAGGGCGTGATCGCGCTCGACGCCTGGAAGCAACCCAATGTCTTCCAGTTCTGGCTGCGCCTGCCGCTGGCAGACGCGGAAGGCCGCATCGTCATGGTGCTCGGGCACGACGCCTTCCTGCAATCGGAAAAGGCCCACGCGCTGGCCGAACGCGCCAATCTTCGCATCGCCTGAACGACGCGCCGCTTGAAGGACGCGCCCCGAATGGCGCAGACTGGCGGGCGACGATGCGAGGAGGTTGCCGTGAAATTTTCAACGATGCGTGCGGGAATGCCGGTGGCGATGTTGTTTGCCGCCGTGTTTCTGGCCGCGACGGCGCAGGCCGCGACGCTTCAGGGCGGCAGCTTCACGATCCGCAGTGGCGAGCAGGCGAAGTTTCCGATCGCCAGCGCCGGCGCGCCGTCGGACATGCACGCGCACTGCACCTTGTCGGATGTCTCGGGCAGCGCCAGCCTGATTTTCGACGGCGAACACTACATCGCGATGTCCGATCTGGCGGTCGGCGAAACGGTGACGCTCAAGCGCGGCGAAACCCGCGAATACAGGCTCTCGGGCGTAGTCGATGCACCCAATGGCGGCGCCTATATCGCCTTCAACTTCACCGGCGCGGCGGCGGCGATGTGTTTTCCGGGCATGGATTGCGGTGGCGCGGAAGACGGCGCGGCAAGCGTGACCGTGAGTTGCAAACCCGCCGCGAACTGATTTCAGCACTGTAGCGGCGGAAAGCGCCGCACCAGCATAACGAGCGGCGCGACCCACAACGCCGCCGATATGCGCTTGCCATGCGCGCCGGTTTCCGGCGGCGTGAGAAGCCCGTCGCCTTTTTCAAATGCAATGAGCCGGCCGAAGCCGATTTCCGTTCGGCCGCCCAGGATCGCATCGCGGCCAAGCGCGGCGCGCATGGCACTTTCGCCATCGTGACGATCGCCAACCAGCAGATCGCCCGCTCGCCACGGGCCGAGATCCCGCGACACGCCGATCAGCACCGGACTATCCGCCGGCGTCTCGACGGTCAGCACCGGCGCCGCCTCGGAGGGGAGCGCGGCGACCGTGCCGCCCGCTCCCAATTCACCGAGCGCCACAAGACGGTTCGGCAGGGCCACGTCGATCAGGTCGCCGGGCGTCACGTCGAGCGCATCCGCGATGCGCTCCAGCCAGTCCGTCGAGACGGTCATGTCGGCGGTCTCGAGACGCGAGACCGTCGCCGCCGTGGTGCCGAGCCGGAGGGCGAGGCCGGACTGGGTCAGGCCCTTCAGCTTCCTGAAGTGGCGAATCCTTGTCTTCACGGGCGAATCCTCCTTGCAACGGCAAGAGCTTACCGAACTTTATCCCCGGTATATACGAAATATGTAAAATTCAGTGCAAGACGGAGGAATGTTCCTCTATTGTTCTGAAAAAAGCGACATATTTTGGCAGGGAATAGATCGATGGAACTGCATTTTTCTCACATTCACAGCTGCGGTCCTGAAGTCCGGAACCCGGCTTTCGCCGGATTTACGCCGCGGGCGAACCCGGAACGCCGCCGCCCGGGACGCCGCCGTTCCGCCGTGCTGCCGCCAAAGCGCAAGGCCGAGCTGGAACTGACGCTGGCGACGGTCGCGCGCGCCTGGAACGTCTCGCTGCGCGAGTTGCAGGCGCCGACCCGCCGCCGCGCGCCGGCCGCCGAAGCGCGGCAAGTGGCGATGTACCTGACGCATGTGATTTTCGGCATCAGCTTGTCCGAAGTCGGACGCCTCTATGGCCGCGACCGGACGACGGCGGGCCATGCCTGCCAGCGCATCGAGGATCGGCGCGACGACCCCGCATTCGACCGCCTGCTTGACGCGCTGGCGTTGACGCTTGAGAGCGGCGAGCGGAGCGGGTGCCGATGACGGAAGGCAAGCGGGCGGCCGATCCGGACAGCTTCGCGGCGGCGCATCGCCTGACGGCGCGCAAACGTGTCGCGCTCGACGGCGCGGAGGTGGATGTCTGCATCAACGAAGCCGAGACGCCGCTCGGTTGGTTGCGCCGCCGCAAGGGCCTGAACGGCAAGCCGCTCATCGACGAAACGCAATTCGAGGCCGGCGAGAAATTACGCCGCGACTTCACGATCGGACAATTGACACCGCGCGTCACCGTCGACTGGGTGGCGATCGGCGGCAGTCAGCCGCAGCGCGGCGCGGTGCGCGATCCGGCCGCCATCGCCGATCATGCGCTGGCCGCGCGCAACCGCGTCGCCCGCGCGATGGCGGCGGTGGGGCCGGGATTGTCGGACCTGCTGATCGCCGTCTGCTGCCACCTCGAAGGCATGGAGGCGGCCGAACGCCGCTTCGGCTGGCCGCAGCGCGCCGGCAAGATCGTGCTCGCCATCGCGCTCGACCGGCTGGCCGCGCATTACGGGCTTCGCGCGGGCGCGAAACGCAAGGCGAAGGCGCCGCTCAGGTAACGAGAAACGGCACAATCAGCGCGCCCGCCATGCCGATCTCGACGGCGATGCCGGGTCCGTTGGCGCGGAAGGGCACCTTGTCGGCAAGCGACGAAACCACCCGGACAAGGGCCGCCGCGCCCCAGGCGCAACCGAGCGCGACGAAGACCGCCGGGACGCCCATCACGAAAGCCGCCGCATGGGAGCCGAGAAAGACGCCGCCATAGGTGGCGCGAACCTCGGAAATGCTTTCGGCGCGCGCCGGGTCGAAGGCGATGCCGACGAGACTGGCGACATGGGCGGGACGAAACGCGGCATAGGCGCCAAGCGCCGCGCCGATCAGCGCGGCGAAGAAGGGAAGGGCAAGCAACACGGAGGTCATTTCATCGTCTCCTCTGTTGGCTGGCGGCGGATCAGGAACCGGCGGGGGCCAGATGCGCTTTCGCATCCGCCTCGATGCGCGCCACCATCGAATAAAGGCCGTTGGAGCGTTGCGGTGTCAGATGTTCGTCGAGGCCGAGCTTGCCGAAGATGGCGCGGGGTTCGGCGGCGAGAATCTCGGCCGGTGTGCGGCCGGAATAGAGGCGCATCAGAATGGCGATCAGGCCACGGACGATATGGGCGTCACTGTCACCGCGGAAATGCAAGCGCGGCGCGCCGTCGGAGCCAGGGCGCATCTCGGAAACGAGCCACACCTGGCTGACGCAGCCCTGCACCTTGTTTTCGGACGAATGTTCGGCCTCGCTGAGCGGCTCGAGCTCGCGGCCAAGCTCGATGACATAGCGGTAGCGCTCCTCCCAATCGTCGAGGAAAGCGAAATCGTCGATGAGATCCTGAATGCTCATGGCGCTCCGTCCGTATCGGTCAGGACATAGCGGGCCGGGCCCCAAAGAACAAGCGCCCCGCCGCTCGGGGGGAGAACGACGGGGCGCGAAGTGGACCGGATGCGGGGCTAGGCCCCCGCACCCGGCAGAGGGACAGGCGACCGATGGGTGAGGTCAAGCGCCTGCAAAAAGCGAGGGAGCAAGGGCTTGCCGGCCCGGTGTGGCGACCGGCAACGCGGTGCTGTCCTGCTGTTGCTCCTTCGCCTTGTCGGTCAGCCAGACAATGGCCATGCCGCCGTAATGGGTAGTCTGGCGCATGACATGGCCGAGAATTGCATGACTTCGCTCGCAAATATCCGGGTTGCGCCCGCAGAAGCCCATCACGTCCTGGGCCGAGCGCGCCGCCATGGTCAGCGCTTCGCCGGCGCCCATTTGGGGCTCGGCGGGTTCGGGCGGCGCGCCGAGAGAGGCGGCGGTGAAGCCGCCGGCATCTGCGGTGCGTGCGGAGGTTTCGTCGCCGGCCGCGGGCAGCAGGAAGGCCAGCACCGTCAGCCAGAAAGCGGCTCTGAGAATAAAAGACATCGTTTTCACCCTTTCAAAGGCCGGTCGTTCCTAGGGACCGGCGATCAACATGGGCGAAGGCTAGGCCGCGATCTGCTGTCGCCAAGTTAAACTGAAAGATAAAATGCAATAGAGATTGAGTCTTATACGAACAAATACAGCGACTGGTTGATTTTGATATTATACTATACTTGAAAATATAATCTAATTATTCGAGAAATATAATAAAATACGCAAAAAAATTGACGCGCATTTTTCGAGAATGCGCGTCAAAAAAGATCGAGATTCAATTCAAATTCGTACGAAGCGCCGGGCCTTCAAGCGCGGACGCGGCGTCGGCCCGCCTAGTGGGCGCCCGGCGCCGACGGCAATGCCTCGGCAAAGCAGTTGCTCACATCGTCGACCGCGTGTTTGCCGGTGCACCAGGCTTCCTCGGAGGGGAAGCGGGCGGCGGCGACGCACTGGTTGAGGTTGAGGCGGGCCCAGTTGAGGCAGCGCCCGGTCGGGTTGCGGGTGGCGCCGGCCTGCATGGCGTTCATCGAGCCGTCGAGGACCTGATGGGCGGCAAGCGTCAGGATGCGGTTCATCACCGAGGGCGTGTAGGCATGGGCCGTGCCGATGGGCGAAAGCGCCGCCAGCACCGCGCGGGCCTTTTCCATCGGGCTTGCGGATGCGGCCTTGACCGGGGCCTCGAGCGGCGCGGGCTGCGGCTCGATCATGCCCCATTTCTGTTTCTGGAACTCATAGGCCTTGTCGATGAAGCGGGCCGAAAGCTGCGACATGCGCGCCGTTTCATCGCGGATCGCGAGCGCGACGGCGGCGCTGGCCGAACTCACGCCCCTGATTTGCAGGATGTGGTCGTCGTCGGCCGCAAGCTGTTCGAGCAGCGCGACCTTGCCGACGGCCCGGGCCTCGTTGCGCACGCCTTGCGCAAATTCGGGATCCTGCGCGGCGATCATGGCGCGCGACGCATACCAGGCTTCGGCGAGCCGGTCCGGCTCCTCGATGCGCAGCGTCGCAAGCGCCCGGCGCACATCGCTCGGCGTGTTGAGACGGGCTTCCGCGACCATGGCGAGCGCCGAGCCGTAGCTGACATAGACGCCGGTGAGATCGCCAAGGCGCGGCGCGGTCGTCAGCGCCGAAACGCCGGCCGACGGATCGATCGAGGCGACCTGCACGGGTCCGCGCGGCAGCGGCGAGGGCAGCGGCACCGGAACGCCCGATGCAATGACCGCGATCAGCGCTTCGTCGGTGATCATCGCGACCGGCGCGGGCGCCGGTTGGGGCGCGGCGGCGGCGGGGGGCGCCTTGGTATCGCCCGATGTCAGGCAGCCGGTGAGCAGAAATGCCGCCGCGAGCGGCAGCGCGGCGCGATGCGCCCGGTTCAGGAACTGTAGCGACACGTTGCAACCCCTCGACATGGCATCCCCCAACGCCCGAAAAGCCTGAGAGCCGGTTCCGCGGGCGACCGGCCCTGCCGATCGATCCTGTGCGGAACGGCCTCTCTTAACAGAGTGTTTATGAGTCTAGTCCCGCAACGGGGAGACGGCAAACGGGAAACGCGTTAAGGATGAACTCCGGCGCCTCGGCTTCAAGCCTTGCGGTGCGGCGCGGAAAATATGGGGAAATAAATGGAAGCGGCGCCGCGGCTGAAAGCCGAAATCTGGGTGAAGGCGCTGATCCGCCGCTGCGAGACGGCGGGCGCGGCGGCGATGGTGGTCAGGCGCGGCGACGCGACCGCGGGTGTGGTGCT
>PHEO01000360.1 GCA_002841195.1 Alphaproteobacteria bacterium HGW-Alphaproteobacteria-11 | reverse complement strand
TCCGCGCGCGGCGCTGTGGCAGATGGTCATCATGGCTGTCGGCGGCATCGTGGTGCTTTTTGCGCTGCGCTGGGCCGTCGAGACGGGTGGCGCAGCCGCCGGTCTATCGCCGGTCGCCATTCTCTATCTCGGCGCAGCCATTCTCGGCTTCTACATGACCGGCCTCGCCCCGATAGGCTTCCGGGCATTACGGCTGATGAAATAGGAACGCCTCACTCCGAGTAGATGTCGACCATGTCGGACTCGGTAAAGACCGTGTAGACACCGGCGCCCGGACTGCCGCCGACAACAATGAAGCGGCCGTCCGAGGCCGCCGCAACGGCGCCGTGGCGCGGCGTCGGCATTGAGGGTGCGCGCCGCCATGTGCCGGCCGCCAGATCGAGCACAAAATGATCGGCATGGGTGCGCAACGGCCGCCGCTGTTCGCCGCCAGTGACGTGCAGCTTGCCGTCGAGAACGGCCGCGACGTGCCCGGCGCGCGGCTCGGGCAAAGACGGGCCCGTCCGCCAGCTACCGTTCGACGGATTGAAAATGTCGACCCGCGACGATGCCGCCCCGCCGCTGTCGAGCCCGCCAATAGCATAGACAAGGCCACCCGCCGCCACATAGGCGGACGCAACGCGCGGCGACGGCATCGGCGATCCCGACACACTCCAACGGTCTCGGCCGGGATCGTAGACGAAAACCCGCGACGCGCCCTCACCGCGCCCGCCGATTGCGTAGAGCTTGCCATCGACGGCGACAAGACCGTGACCGGCGCGCGCCGCCGGCATCGACGGACCGGAAATCCATGTCCCGACTTTCGGATCGAAGATCCAGACATTGTCGGTATCGCCACCGTCGGTCTTCGCATCGGCGGCAGATGCCCCGTCCGACCCGAACATTCCGTCGGCGCGCCGGGGCGGCGGCGCCTCGTGCCCGCCGGCGACGAAGAGCCGGCCGTTGAGTTCGGCCATGCCGAAATGCTGCAACCCGACCGGCAGCGCAACCGCCGCGCGCCAGATGTTGCCACGCACATCGTAGATTTCCGCGACCGAACGCGGCCCCGATGTACTGTCGCCGCCGACGACATAGAGGTCGTCGCCAATCAATGCCGCGCCGGCAAAGGCACGCGCCGTCGTCATCGGCATCCCGTCGCGCCAGCCTTGGGCCAGCGCCGGTACTACCGCGAGACATAGCCCCACGGCCAGGACAATTGCTGAAACACCGGAACCGCTCGCACTACGCATCGCTCAACTCTCCCACCTCGCCAGCGCCCTTAGTAAAACAGGATCAGCGCCGCGAGTCCCAGAAACGCGAAGAAACCGACCACATCCGTCGTCGTTGTCACAAAGACGGGCGACGAAACGGCCGGATCGGCCCCGAGTTTATCAAGACCCAACGGGACGAGAATGCCCGTCAGGCTGGCGACCACGAGGTTAATCATCATCGCCGACGCCAAAACACCGCCAAGCCA
>PHEO01000152.1 GCA_002841195.1 Alphaproteobacteria bacterium HGW-Alphaproteobacteria-11 | reverse complement strand
ATTGGAAACGCGCCATACTGCCGAGCGGAAAGCCAAGGAGCAGCCGAATGACTGCGACGGAGTTGCCCAGGTCGTTGGCCAGGGCGCATATCGCCAATCACTACCTGCGAGCCGGCATCGGCGGCGCCGTGCGCGGAATTTTCGGACGATGAGCGGCGAGGAAGAGACCGCCGCCATTTTCGATCTGGCGCGCAACCGCACGCTGGACGAGCAGCCGCCGCATCCGGGGCGTGACGCGCCCCGCCTGCCGAAGCGTTTCTACAAGGAGGCCGCCGCCGGTGAAACGGCGGACGGTTATGCGATCCTGCTCGACGGCCGCGCCGTCAAGACGCCGTCGAAACAGGTGCTTGCCGTGCCGCATGCGGCGCTTGCCCGCGCGATGGCGGCGGAGTGGGCGGGGCAGGGCGAATATATCGACCCGCGTTCGATGTGGCTGACGAAGCTCGCCAACACCGCGCTCGATCTCGTCAGGCCGCGCCGCGCCGACGTCATCGCCGAGATCGTCAATTTCGCCGGCACCGACCTCCTGTGCTACCGCGCCGAGGCGCCGGCCGCTCTCGTCGCGCGTCAGGCCGCCGCATGGGAGCCGCTGCTCGAATGGGCGGCGGCGGCGCATGGCATCCGCCTCAAGGCCACCACCGGCATCGTCCATGTCGCGCAGGACGAAGCGGCGCTCGCGGCTTATGGCCGGGCGCTCGAGCGCCTCGACCATTTCCGTCTCGCCGCGCTCCACAATGCGGTCACGCTGACGGGTTCCGCCGTCATCGGGCTGGCGCTCCTCGAACGCCGTCTCGATGTGGCGGCCGCCTTCGCCGCCGCGCATCTCGACGAGACGTGGCAGATGGAGATTTCGGGCCGCGACGCGGAAGAGGAGGCGCGTCTCGCGCGCCGCCGTGCCGAGCTCGGCGAAACCGGCCGTTTCCTCGATTTGCTTACTGACGTAACGTAAACCCCGCCCTTTGGAATGGCGGCCAAGCCATTGGCAAAAAGGAGATTTCGGTGCTATTCAAAGCCCGCAACAGCCTGTTTGCGACACTTTTGGCGCCGGGGGTTTTTCTCCGTTCGACGGCGCGAATTCTCCGGTTTCAGGGGGTGGTATGAAGGACATTCTTCGTCGGCTTGAGGAGCGGCGCGCGGTGGCGCGGCTCGGCGGCGGCAGCAAGCGGATCGACGCGCAGCACGCCAAGGGCAAGCTGACGGCGCGCGAGCGCATCGAACTCCTGCTCGACGAGGGCTCCTTCGAGGAGTTCGACATGTTCGTCGAACATGACAGCCATGAATTCGGCATGGAGAAGCAGAAGATCCCCGGCGACGGCGTCGTCACCGGCTGGGGCACGGTCAACGGACGCCCGGTCTATCTCTTCGTCAAGGACTTCACCGTGTTCGGCGGCTCGCTGTCGCGCAACCACGCGAAGAAGATGACCAAGGTCCAGGACATGGCGCTGAAGACCGGCGCCCCGATCATCGGTCTGTTCGATGCCGGCGGCGCGCGCATCCAGGAAGGCGTCGATGCGCTGGGCGGCTATGGCGATGTGTTCACGCGCAACGTCATGGCGTCGGGCGTCATTCCGCAAATCTCGGTCATCATGGGCCCCTGCGCCGGCGGTGACGTTTACTCGCCGGCCATGACCGACTTCATCTTCATGGTGCGCGACACATCCTACATGTTCGTCACCGGCCCCGATGTCGTCAAAACCGTCACCAACGAAACCGTGACGTCCGAACAGCTTGGCGGCGCTTCCATCCACACCACCAAATCCTCCGTCGCCGACGGCGCATGGGACAATGACGTGATCGCGATGACGCAGATCCGCCGTCTCGTGGATTTCCTGCCGTCCTCCAATCGCGACGAAGTGCCGGAGCGTCCCTTCTTCGACGACGCGCTGCGCATCGAGAGCTCGCTCGACACGCTGATCCCGGCCAATCCCAACATGCCCTACGACATGAAGGAACTGATCCTGAAAGTCGTGGACGAGGCCGACTTCTTCGAAATTCAGGAAAGCTTCGCCAAGAACATCGTCACCGGCTTTGCGCGCATCGAGGGCCGCACCGTCGGCATCGTCGCCAACCAGCCGATGGTGCTGGCCGGCGTGCTCGACTCGGATGCCAGCCGCAAGGCGGCGCGCTTCGTGCGCTTCTGCGATTGCTTCTCCATCCCCATCGTCACTTTCGTCGACGTGCCGGGCTTCCTGCCGGGCACCGCGCAGGAATATGGCGGCCTCATCAAGCATGGCGCGAAGCTGCTCTTCGCCTATACCGAAGCGACCGTGCCGAAAGTCACCGTCATCACGCGCAAGGCCTATGGCGGCGCCTATGATGTGATGGCGTCGAAGCATATCCGCGGCGACATCAACTATGCCTGGCCGACCGCCGAAATCGCGGTGATGGGCGCGAAGGGCGCGGTCGAGATCATTCACCGCGCCGATATCGGCGACCCGGACAAGATCGCCGCCCACACCAAAACCTACGAAGACCGCTTCCTCAATCCCTTCGTCGCGGCCGAACGCGGCTATATCGACGAAGTCATCATGCCGCATTCCACGCGCATCCGCATCGCGCGGGCGCTCGCGCTCCTCCGCCACAAGGAGCTCGAGAATCCGTGGAAGAAGCACGACAACATTCCGTTGTGAGGATGGGGATGGACCGTGCCTTGACAACTTTCACCTCCCCCTCGCGGGGAGGTCGGCGCGCGCAGCGGGCCGGGTGGGGGGCTTGTGAGGTAGCGGCTGTTTTTCCGAAGAGACCCCCCACCCCAACCCCTCCCCGCAAGGGGGAGGGGCTTTTGTTCGCCTCCGCTTCGCAAGGTCACCGCTGATGTTCAAGAAAATCCTGATCGCCAACCGGGGCGAAATTGCCTGCCGCGTCATCAAGACGGCGAAGAAGATGGGCATTGCGACGGTCGCGGTCTATTCGGCCGCCGACAAGGACGCGCTGCATGTCGAGATGGCGGACGAGGCGGTGGCCATCGGCGCGGCGCCGGCGTCGGAATCCTATCTGGTGATCGAAAAAATCATCGCCGCCTGCAAGGAGACGGGCGCGGAAGCCGTGCATCCGGGCTACGGCTTCCTGTCGGAGAATTCGAAATTCGCGCAGGCGCTCGCCGACAACGGCATCGCCTTCATCGGCCCCAACATCAAGGCCGTCGAGGTGATGGGCGACAAGATCGAGTCGAAAAAATTCGCCAATGCCGCCAAGGTCAACACGGTGCCGGGCTATCTCGGCGTGATCAAGGACGTGGCGGAAGCGACGAAGATCGCCAACGAGATCGGCTATCCGGTGATGATCAAGGCGTCGGCTGGCGGCGGCGGCAAGGGCATGCGCATCGCCTGGTCGGAAAAGGAAGTCGCCGACGGCTTCACCTCCTCGATGTCGGAAGCCAAATCCTCATTCGGCGACGACCGCGTCTTCATCGAAAAATTCGTCACGCAGCCGCGCCACATCGAAATCCAGGTGCTGGGCGACCGCCACGGCAACGCAATCTATGTGATGGAGCGCGAATGCTCGATCCAGCGCCGCAACCAGAAAGTCATCGAAGAGGCGCCGTCGCCATTCCTCGACGAGGCGACGCGCAAGGCGATGGGCGAGCAGGCGGTAGCGCTGGCCAAAGCCGTCGACTACGAAAGCGCGGGCACGGTCGAATTCATCGTGGATAAAGACCGCAATTTCTATTTCCTCGAAATGAACACGCGCCTTCAGGTCGAGCATCCGGTCACCGAGCTCATCACCGGCATCGACCTTGTCGAACAGATGATCCGCGTCGCCGCCGGCGAAAAGCTCGCCATCAAACAGTCGGATGTGAAAATAAAAGGCTGGGCGATCGAGTCCCGCGTCTATGCCGAAGACCCCTACCGCAACTTCCTGCCCTCCACCGGGCGTCTCGTGCGCTACCGGCCGCCGGCCGAAGGCACGGCAAACGGCCTCACGGTGCGCAACGACACCGGCGTCTATGAGGGCGGCGAGATTTCGATGTTCTACGATCCGATGATCGCCAAACTCTGCACGCATGGGCCGGACCGTCTCGCCGCCATCGACCGCATGGCGCTGGCGCTCGACGAGTTCCACATCGAGGGTATCCAGCACAACATTCCCTTCGTCAATGCGATCATGGAGCATCCGCGGTTCCGCTCCGGCAACATCACCACCGGTTTCATCGCCGAGGAATATCCGGACGGCTTCCACGGCGTTCCGCTTGCGGATGAGCGCGCGGTGCGTTTTGCTGCCATCGCCGTTTTCATCAACGCGATCCATGCGGCGCGCGCGGTGCAGATTTCCGGCCAGCTTTCGGGCCGGCCGCGCAAGCTGCCGTCGACATGGGTCGTCTCGGTCGGCGACTGGAATCAGCGCGTGACGGCGGAAGATGCGGGCGGCGCGCTGCGCGTCGTCTTCCTCGACGACAAGGGCGCGAAGGGCGAAAGCCATCTCGTGCGCAGCCAGTGGGTGCCGGGGCAGGCCGTGTTCCGTGGCGAGGTTGACGGCGTGCCCATGACCGTCGAAATCGTCCGCGCCAAGCAGGGCTACATCCTGCGCTATCGCGGCGCGTCGGCCCATGCCGTCGTCCGAACCGAACTCGCCCATCGCCTCAACGCGTTGATGCCGGAAAAAGTCGCCGCCGACACTTCGAAACTGCTGCTCTGCCCGATGCCGGGTCTGGTGAAAGCCATTCACGTCAGCGAAGGCCAGGAAGTCAAAGCCGGCGAGGCGCTCGCCGTCGTCGAGGCGATGAAAATGGAAAACATCCTGCGCGCCGAATTCGACTGCACCGTCGAAAAAGTCAACGCCGCGCCGGGCGACAGCCTCGCGGTCGACGCGGTAATCATGGAGTTTGCGTAAGAGGGCTAACAACGTTGGCGAGCGGCGTTATCGGCGCGCGGTTTTTCGTCTGTGTTTGCGAGGTCCTCGTCACAATCTTTCATTGAATTTTGTGCCCGCCTGAGGTTCACCTCTCATCTCCTTCAACCAATCGTAAAGATACTCAAAGTCCGTGGACTTTTAGGCCGCGCACCTGCAACCATTTTTATGATGGCAGCTCTCAATACGAAGCGATATTTGGCGAGTTTTGGTGACAGAGTTCGTCTCCTTAGAAAGGAGCGAGGATTGTCGCAAGAGCAGCTTGCGGCTTTGTGCGAGCTTGATCGGAGCTATGTCGGCGGTGTCGAGCGCGGCGAGCGAAATGTTAGCTTGGTCAACATCCTGCGTGTATGCAGGGCGCTTAGAGTCCATCCAGCAGATTTATTTGATGGATGGGAAAAATGAAAAACGAAATTAAAGAAACAAAGGCATATGTAGACGAGTTTCAATCGTGCATGCGAGGGATTCTGAAGACGATTGGAAGTGTACCAATTGGTTCCAAAGACCAATTTCCTTTTGGCTGGAGGAAGGCAGCGAAGGGACGCACCGTTTGGCGACTTCTTGAGGAAATCATTTCTCAGAATCTTGAGGTTAGTGCGGCTAAACTTGGACTCTTGGACTTCCAGGCAAATCAGTCTGAGGTTGGAGTTTATGATTTCGAGTTTCGTTTCAAAAATAGTCCAAAGATATACGTGAACATCAAATCTGCGATTAAGGGTGGTCGAAGCAACAAAGACGATATTTCAAAAGCTCCATCCCTCTATAGTTTCGTAGATGATCGCAGGCCTTGCATTCTGTTTGTCACAACGGTTGAAATTGTTTTTTGTGAGCAGCCTTTGTGCATTGAGTTGGCAGATTGCTACACCGTCCCTGTTTCTTGGTTGCCAGACATCTATGTCAATCCGTCAAATAACGGCAACCTTCAATCGTCAAAGTACAAATTTATTGAAGAGGCAACTCCTAGAACCACAGAAGAGTTTCTAGTGGTGCTTGCGAGGGAGATTGAAGTTGCGCGGGCTAAGCGCGCTCGAAAAGGCTAGCTAGGACCTGCGAACTACGTCGTCGCAGAAGTCCCGTATCGTCGTTTCTAGGCTATGGTCAAGACCGAGATCTTTGCAAATGACTAGATCAATGCTTCTGATGTAGAACTGGGCGTTGCTCGGAGCAATTTGCATTTCGTATGCTTCTTTCGCTAGCGTGCCAAGCTGTACTTTTGCTTGGTTCGAAAAGCGAGGAACCGGGATTCTTGAAACATATCCTGCCGTGATCATATTTGAGCGCAGCATTGCCCCGCGAACGATATAGGTACAAAGACCGCTATTTAGGAACGACAGCAGCCACCATTTATCCGGTCCGTCAACGACGATATTTGCGTTTACACCATACGTCGACTGATCGGGCAGTACGGCGGCGCCGAATGCAACACCCATTGATGAGCATGACAACCCACCTCGAAAAAGAAACTCTTTGTTGCGCACGATGAAATTTGGAACATCCGATGAAATTTGAATGAAGTTGGTGGCTAGGTAGGCATCTGGGCCGGAAAAGAAACGCCGTGAACCGGGATTTTTATAAAATGGGTATTTAAACTCCTCGGTCCGTTCGGATGAGAGATAGGCCTTATCATTCCCGGTTGAAATTCCAGTAATACACGGGAATTGATCGCCAATCCTAGATTCGGAAAACAATTCCCGAATTTGTCTTGGTACGCCAACAAGAAACTCTGACCGATCTCTGTCGCTCTCTAGACAGAGGTGGCTTCTCTCGGCAACCTCGAACTTGTTGCACGCGAGTATTTCGCTGAACTCCTTTTTTGTCGTCGGCCGGTTGGATGTGTCGATAGATTTGTTGTTACGAAGTCCTTTTTCCAGAATCAGGATGCATGTTCGAACTTCAGCGCCTTGATCTAGGAACAGGTCAGTTGGGCACAGATGGAGGCTTCGGATCGTACATTCTGAAAGTATCATTCGCCGAAGCGTTTCATGGCCTCGGGCTGTCAAAAACGAATCGTGGACTATTACACCAATTGCGGTGCCGGGCGCGGCCAGATCAATAATTGCCGTCAGAAATAGCGAGTACATATTTAGCGTCGCATGACGTCCAAATACTTCTCGAAGATGTCTTTTGTGCTTACGGATATACTCCGTCTCATGACAATTATATGGTGGATTTGCGATGATGATGTCGGGTGAAGGCAAGTCATCGCATAGAAGCGGTGATAGTTTTCGCCGGGTATAAAACTCGATAAAATCGCCGTGCACAAAATGGTCGACACCGGCCGGATTCATATTAAGGAGATCTATGCCATAGACCTCGGTTTCCGGACGTTTTATTGCTGATGTCATTTCGCCTCGTCCTACACATGGATCGAGTGCGATTGACGCATTGGGTTTTATTTCGAAGAGTTTTCTAGCGATGTACTCGGAAACGAAGCTTGGCGTCGAATAGTATCCGGATTCTCGTCGATCGATGCCGCCGCCGATTCTTACAGTTTTTTGATGTCGTCCCATCCAAAAGGTTACCTAATTTGCGCTTGGGT
>PHEO01000151.1 GCA_002841195.1 Alphaproteobacteria bacterium HGW-Alphaproteobacteria-11 | reverse complement strand
CGCCGACACCGCAGAGCTCACCACCGGCCAGGTGGTCGGCCGGATGGCGCGCGAGTATTTGAAACCGCATTGGCGGCTGGCGGCGTCGGCGCTGGCGGCGAGCGTGGTTGTCGCCGGCGCAACCGGCGTTCTGCCGATCCTCATCAAACACGCGCTCGACAACATCGTCGGCTCGGATGCGTGGACATTGCTGCTGGTTGCGGTGGGCGCCATCGCCGCCACCTCGGTACAGGCGGTCGCCACTTATTTCGCCAAGGTCAACATGAGCACGATCGGGCAGTACATCGTCGCCACGATCCAGCGGCGCATGTTCGACCGCATCATGCATGCAGATCTCGCCTGGGTCAGCAGCACGCATTCTGGTCGTTTTATTTCGGGCTTTCTTTTCGACGCAAGCAAGGTGCGCGACTCGATCACCACAACCGTCATCGACCTCGGTCAGAACCTGTTGACCGTGATCGCCCTGATCGGCGCAATGTTCTATCTCAACTGGAAACTTGCGCTGATGGGAACCGCCGTCATTCCCTTCGTCGCCATTCTGGTACGCCAGCTCGGCCGCCGCTCGCGCAAGGCCGCCCGCCAGACGATGCAGGGATCGGGCGATTTGTCGGCCGTGATCTCCGAAGCGCTGGGCGGCATCCGCGTCGTCAAGGCCTACGACCAGGAGGCAACCGAAATTGAACGCGCCTCCCGCTCGATCGACGAGGTCCTGCGCCACTCGCTGCGCGCTCTGAAGAGCCGCGCGGCAGCAAGCCCCGTCACCGGTATCCTCTCTGGCTTCGGCATCGCCGCCGTCATCTATTTCGGCGGCCGCAGCGTGCAGACGGGTTTGCTCACCATCGGCGATCTCGCCGGCTTTCTTTCGGCGATGATGCTTGCCTACGAACCGCTGAAAAAGCTCGCGAGCACGCAGACCCTGATGCAAGAGGGCGTCGCCGCCGCGATCCGTGTATTCCCCATTCTCGACATCGAGCCCGGCATCCGCGCGCCGGAAGGCGCGGGCCCGCTGAAGGTCAGCGACGGCGCCATCCGTTTCGAGGATGTGCATTTCCGGTATAGCGACGGCACACCGGCGCTCAGAGGCGTTTCGATCGACGTGCCCAAGGGACACACGGTGGCGCTTGTCGGCCCCTCCGGCGCCGGCAAGAGCACCATCCTCAATCTCGTTCCGCGTTTCTACGATCCGGCCTCCGGCCGCGTCCTGATCGACGGACAGGACGTGTCGCAGGTCACGCTCGCCTCGTTGCGCAGCGCAAGCTCGCTGGTCACGCAGGAGCCGTTCCTGTTCGACGACACGATCCGCGCCAACATCGCCTATGGGTCTCCCGACGCAACCGACGCCGAAATCGAGGAAGCGGCGCGCAACGCCGCCGCGCATGATTTTATCGTGTCATTGCCCGCCGGCTACGAAACCACCGTCGGCGAGGCCGGATTCAAACTCTCCGGCGGCCAGCGCCAGCGCATCGCCATCGCCCGCGCCATGCTGAAAAACGCGGCGATCCTGTTGCTCGACGAAGCGACCTCGGCGCTCGACACTGCCTCCGAGATGCAGGTGCAGAGCGCGCTGGCGCGGCTGATGGAAGGGCGCACGACGCTCGTCATCGCGCACCGCCTCTCCACCATCAAACACGCCCACAACATCTACGTCATCGATGGCGGACGCGTCGTCGAGCAGGGCACGCATGCAGAGCTTGTCGCGCAGGGCGGCCTTTATGCGGAGCTTTCGCGCTCGCAATTCATCGAAGACGAGACGCGCAGCCCCGCAGTAGCACAGGACGGCGCGCCGCAGGCGGCGCTGGCGGGAGAGTAGGCGTCCGATGTCGCTTGGCAAAAAGATATTCAAGAGTGCGGCCTTCACCGAAACCATAGCGTTTCTGATCGCGCTCTACATCCGCATCGTGCGGCGCACATGCCGCTTCGAAATCAGGCGGGGCGACATTGCCGCCAGTTTCTGGAATGTCGACAAGCCGTTTGTCGCCGCGACATGGCACGGCCAGAACCTCATCCTGCCGCCCTTCTGGCACAACTGGCGCGAGTGGTGCATCCTCGTTTCCAAACATGGCGATGGCGAAATCGTCGACGGCGTGATGCGTCATCTCGGCGTCAGCACGATCCGCGGCGCCGGCGTGCCGAAGGGCGAGGAGCGCAGCTACAAACACAAGGGCAAGGGCGGTGCCGGCGCGTTGCGCGCGATGGTCCGCGCGCTTGGTGAAAATATCTCGATCGGGCTCACCGCCGATCTCCCACCCGGCCCGGCCCGGCGCGCGGGCGAGGGGATCGTGATGCTGGCGCGGTTGTCGGGCCGCCCCATCGTGCCGGTTGCCGCGACCACACGCGCGCGCATCAAGCTCAACAACTGGGACAACTTCACCATCAACCTGCCATTTTCGAAGGGCGCGCTGGTTTGGGGCGAGCCGATCTATGTCGAACGCGACGCAACGCCTGAGGAAATCGAAGCGGCGCGGCAGAGCGTGGAAGACGGTCTCAATGCGGTGGCGGCCGAAGCCGAACGGCTTGTCGGCCGCGCGCCGCCGCTGCAGGACGCAGGGGCGGTGGCGCGTTGAGCCGCGCGTTTCGACAATGACGCGGCGTCCCTCATCGCCCGGCTTCGTCTTCTATCGTTTGCTGACGCGCGCCCTCGCGCCCGCCGTGCCGCTGCTGCTGCGCCGCCGGGTGGCGCGCGGCAAGGAGGATCCGGCGCGTCGCGGCGAGCGCCTCGGATACGCCTCACAGGCCCGTCCGCAGGGGCGCCTCGTCTGGTTTCATGCGGCAAGCATCGGTGAATCATTGTCGGTCATGCCGCTCGTCGAGCGCTTTCTCGCTGCCGCTCCCGATATTTCGGTGCTGGTGACGACCGGCACCGTCACCTCCGCGAAGCTGATGGCCGAAAGGCTGCCGCCGCGCGCTATCCACCAGTTTGTCCCGCTCGATCATCCGGACTACTGCGCGCGTTTTCTCGATCATTGGCGGCCCGATCTGGCGATATGGGTCGAGTCGGAATTCTGGCCCAACCTGATCGCCGCCGCCCATATGCGCGGCGCGAAGCTGGCGCTGGTCAATGCGCGCATCACCGAAAATTCATTCGGCAAATGGCGCCGCGCCTCGCGCTTTGCCGAAGGCTTGTTGAGCCGCTTCTCGGTCGCAATGGCGCAGGACGCCGCCAGCGCCGAACGCTTGCGCAGCCTCGGATCGCAGGCGGTGCTGCGTCTCGGCAATCTCAAACACGATGCGCCGCCGCTCGCCCACGATGCGGCCGAACTGGCACGCCTGCGCGGCGAGATCGGCGCGCGTCCGGTATGGATCGCCAGCAACACGCATGAAGGCGAGGAGCGCGCCGTTGCGGACGCACATGTCCAGCTTGCGCAAACGCATCCGGATCTGTTGACGATCGTCGTGCCGCGTCATCCGGCGCGAGGGCCTTCCGTCGCCGCCGAATGCCGGGGGCTCGGGCTCCAGGTCGCGCAGCGCAGCACCGGCGACAGGATCGCGCCGGCGACGAATATCTATCTCGGCGACACGCTGGGGGAAATGGGCCTCTACTACATGCTGTCCGGCATCGCCTTCATCGGCGGCACGCTCAATTCGGCGGGCGGCCACAATCCCTTCGAGGCGGCGCGTCTCGACAGCGCGCTGATCGCCGGCCCCTCCGACTTCAATTTTGTCGAAGCCTATGCCGCTTTCGAGAAGGCGAACGCCATGACGCGCATCGCGGCCGCACCGGCGCTTGCCGGCGCCGTCGGGCATCTCCTTGCCGACGAAGCGTTGCGCCGCCGCATGGCGGCGTCGGCCCGCGCCGTCGCGAGCGCCGACAGCGGTGCGACATCGCGCGCCTTCGAGGCGCTTTTGCCGCTTCTGCCCGCCGAGGGGAGTGGCGCCGATGCGTGAACCGCGCTTCTGGTATCCGCCGCGCCGCGGCGCCGCGCCGCTTCTGCCCTCGCGATTGCTGGCGCCTGCCGGTTGGCTCTTCGGCATGGCGGGACGCATCCGTCGCCGCCGTGCGGTGTCCGAACGCGCCGCCGTCCCGGTCATCTGCATCGGCAATCTGACGGCAGGCGGCGCCGGCAAGACGCCCGTGGCGCTGACGATCGCCGAACGTCTGATGGCGGCCGGCGAAGCCGTCCATTTTCTGACCCGTGGCCATGGCGGGCGCGAGCGGGGCCCGATACGGGTCGATCCCGCGCGGCACAGTGCGGCCGATGTCGGCGACGAGCCGCTGTTGCTCGCCGCCGCGGCGCCGACCTGGGTGTCGGCGCGGCGGCCCGAAGGCGCGGCGGCGGCTGTGCGCGGCGGCGCGCGGCTCGTCGTCATGGATGACGGATTTCAGAACCCTTATTTGGTGAAGGATTTTTCGATTCTCGTCGTCGATGCCGCATCGGGCGTCGGCAACGGGCGGCTGATGCCGGCCGGCCCCTTGCGCGAGCGCATCGACGATGCGCTTGAACGTGCCCATGCGATCGTCCTCAATGGTCGCGGACATGCCGCCGACGGCCTTGCGGCAAGGGCCCGCGCGCGCGGTCTTCCCGTTTTCAATGCCATCACGCGGCCGGTGTCGCCGCCCGATTTCGCCGGCGTGCCGCTTCTTGCCTTTGCGGGCATCGGGCGGCCGGAAAAATTTTACCGGACGCTTGCCGATCTGGGCGCCGAGATCGTGGAAACGGTCGACTTCGCCGACCATCACATGTATTCCGAGCGCGATGCGCTGCAACTTCTGGTCAAGGCGCGCGAACGCGGCGCACGCCTCGTCACGACCGAGAAGGATGCGGCGCGCCTGACCCATGCGCCGGTCGGAAGCGCCCGGGCGCGGCTCCGCGAGGCCGCGATGCAGCTTCCCGTCCGGGCCCTGATCGCCGACATCGACACGCTGATGGCGTTGATTGCCGACGCCGCACGGCGGGCCCGCCGCCGTCAAAGCTGATATGATTCGCCGGAACATGGCAAAAAAACACACCGTCATCCACCTTCTGGAATATCTGGGGCTGAAGGCTGCGCTGGCGGTCTTCGGCGTCATGGGCCTAGACCGCGCTTCGGCCGCGGGCGGCAGGCTGGCGCGGTTCGTCGGCCCGAAGCTCGGAATTTCCAACCGGGCCCGCGCCAACATTCGCCGCGCCATGCCGGAGCTCTCACCCAAGGAGGTTGAGTGCATCGTCGTTGGCATGTGGGAAAACCTCGGCCGTACCGTCGGCGAATACGCACATCTGGAAAAATTCATGCGTCCCGAAGAGCGGCACCGTATCGAAATCGTCGGTGCGGGCGCGCTGCGTGCGATGGCCGAAGCGGGATGCGGCGGCGTCTTTGTCTCCGGCCATTTCGCCAATTGGGAACTGTTGCCGGTCGTGATGCATTTCGAGGGTGTCGAAGGCGGAGAGGTCTATCGCCACGCCAACAATCCCTTCGTCAACGAATGGATGGTCTCGCTTCGCGCGCGGCTGACGCGCGCGACGCAAATTCCGAAAAGCGGTCCCGGCGCGCGGGTCATCGTTCGTCTGATGCGCGAAGACAAGTTCGTCGCCATGCTGACCGACCAGAAATTGAACGATGGCATCGAAGCCATGATGTTTGGTATCCGCGCCATGACGACCGGTGCGCCTGCGGGCCTTGCGGTGCGCTACAACATTCCGGTGGTTCCCGCCTGCATTGAGCGTCTCGATGGCGCGCATTTCCGCGTCACGGTCTACAACCCGATCACCGCCCGTCCCGACGCCGAACCCTTCGATGAGGTGATGCGCATCACTCAGGAGATCAACGATTTCCTCGAAGCGCGCATCCGCGCCCGTCCGCATGAATGGTTCTGGCTGCACGACCGCTGGTCGGTCAGGCCCTGGCATCTGCACCGGATTACCGCCGCACAGGCAGACTCGCCCGAATAGAGGGAAGCGGCGCATTGTCCGGAAAGGCGAGGAGGCTAATCGCCGCCTGCGGCGAGAGATGCCGCATCGGGCATCGGCCCGACCAAGGTTACAGGGTCGATCTGCGCGCCGCGCCAGAACATGCCCCAGTGAAGATGCGGACCGGTCGAACGCCCGGTCGAACCCACCGCGCCGATGGTCTCGCCCTGTTCGACTCGCTGACCTGTTTCCACATCGACACGGCTCATATGCATCATCACGCTGGTCACGCCATGACCGTGATCGAGGAACACGAGCCCGCCTTCGAAATACATGTCGGCCTCGGCCAGCGTCACCACGCCGGCCTGCGGTGCGATGATCGGCGTGCCGGTCGGCGCGGCGACATCGACGCCGTAATGCGGGCGGCGCGGCTCGCCATTATAGATGCGCTGCGAACCGAAAACGCCGCTGATCGGCCCGGTTGCCGGCCAGATAAAGGGCTGCGCGAACCAGGTATCGTCGACGCGCGCGGCGCGCGCCGCCGTCTTCATTTCGCGTTCACTTGCGATCCGCGCCAGCGTTTCGGGCGGCGGCGTCACATATTTCTGCGGCAGCCCGTCAATGCGCTGGATCGCCCATTCGCGCGGCGCGATGTCGAGCCGGCGTTCGATGCGCGTGCCGTCCGGATAGGTGATCGCGAGGCGGGCGGCCGGCCCGTGATCGCGGTCGAAGCCGAAAGCGAAGAGCCCGTTCTCGGCCACAGGCAATGCCGCACCGTCGAGCGTCGCCCGCGCGCCGGGCACCGCCATGCCGATGACCAGCGACCCTTGCTCCATCGGGCCTTGCAGTTCCAGATTGGGAATGTGCTCGGGCGCGGCAAGAGCCGGCGCGGCGAGCAGGAGGGCACCCAGAACGACTGCCAGCCGCATCATGGCGCGTTCTGCAACTCGAGATAGCGCTTCAGCGAGATTTCGGCGCTTGCATAGGCTTCCTGCCGGTCGACATTCCAGTAGCGCAATTCGTCGAGCGAAATGCGCGCGCCGGTCACCGCGCAAATGACATGGCTGCCCGGGCGCACGACATGAAACTCGCCGTCGCCATAGACGAGCTCCGCTTCGCCGCCGCCCATTTTTTCCATCCTGTTCATGGTGCCACCATAACCCAGGCGGCCGCGGCGATCAAAGCAGGCTCCCCTGCGGACTGTCGGGCTTGCGCTTCGGCGCCGGCCGCGGCAACCGCCTCACCCTCGACCACGAGCTTCGCTTCCCCGACTCGATAGGTCTCCTCTACGCCGCGTTCACCCAGTACGCCGGCTTTCGCGTCAACGGCGGCGAGTACAAGCTCATGGGCCTCGCGCCCTACGGGAAGCCTCGGTACGCGGACGCTATTCTCGACCACCTCCTGGACCTGCGTCCTGACGGCTCCTTTCGGCTGGACCTGTCCTACTTCAACTATTGCCACGGGCTGACCATGACCTCGGAGCGCTTTCATGCGCTGTTCGGCGGACCCCCCAGGGCACCCGAATCCCCCATGACCGAGCGCGAAATGGACCTGGCGGCGTCGATTCA
>PHEO01000150.1 GCA_002841195.1 Alphaproteobacteria bacterium HGW-Alphaproteobacteria-11 | reverse complement strand
TACCGTCAATTCATTTTCATCCGTCTCGCTCGATCCGCCGCTGGTGCTGTGGTGCCTCGACAAGAAGTCGGACACGCTGGCCGCGTTCGAGGCGGCGACGCATTTCACGGTCAATGTGCTGCGCGAGGAGCACCAGGAAATTTCGTCGCGACTGTCGCGCAAGGGCGATCACAGCCTTGCCGGGCTTTCGGTTGTCGAACGCGAGAGCGGCTGCCCGGCGCTGCGCGAGGCGCTGGCTCATTTCGAATGCGAGATCGAGGCACGGCATGACGCTGGCGATCATGTGATCATGATCGGGCGGGTGCTGAATTTCGATCATGCCGAGGATGGAAGGCCGCTGCTTTATCATCGCGGCGGCTACCAGATGCTGCCGCCGCTCTGAAGACGTCTCATACGTTGTCTTTTTCGCGGTCGCTTGCGTCGAGTTTCGAGACGTTGTCGCGCATCCGCTTCAGACAATCGAGCATCGTCAGATAGTCCTTGCGGGCGAGGCCTTCGATTGCGGTGTTGTGGATGGCGGCGTAATGCTCCTGGCCGACATGCTTGTTGGCGTGGAGCAGTTGCGTCAGGAAGATGCATTTCGCGCGGCCATCGGTCGGATGGGTGCGGCGCTCGACCAGCCCCAGCGCTTCGAGCTCGGCGACATAGATGCCGACCGAGACCTTGTGGATGCTGAGCGCATTGGCAAGCTCGGTCTGGGTCTGGCCGTCGCGCTGCAACAAGTCGATGACGATGCGGGTCTGGTTGCGCGTCAGGCCGGTGCGACGGTCGTAGACGGCGGCAAGCAGGGTCCCGAGATTGTTAATGACCTCAAGAAAGTGCTGGGGCGCGAGCAGATCGTCCGCAAGCGGCGCCTGCTCCGGCACGATGTCGATTTTCGCTCGCGACATGCCTGTCTGCCCCCTCGATCTTCGCCGTCTAATCGTCCGATACCTGCATATTGAAGCTACCGCTACGGCGAAGCCACGGAATTTACACTGAACCAAAAAAATGATGCCATGCCGCGCTTCAGCGCTTGACGGCTTGGCCCGTCGGTGATTTCGTAAATGAAGTTTACTAAAATGAACCACCGCCGTCACGCTCTTTTGCGGAGGGACGGAAAGGTTGTCGCAGATCGCGTAGCTGTTCAGTCGGGAGGAAGTCGAGAATGCCTGAGGAAACGCCCGTAAACGACGAGGCTGCCGGGGAGGCGTTGAACGGCGCCGCGGAGATTATCGCCGAATCGGGGGGTGCCGAGGCCTGGTATGCGCTTGGACCGCTGCTCGACAAGGGCGGGCCGATCGTCGCGATTCTGCTCGTGCTGTCCGTCATCTCGGCGGCGGTGATCCTGCTCAAGATATTCCAGTTCTGGTCGGCCGGGCTTTCGCGCCGCAGCTTCGTCGACCCGGCGGTCGACCGCATCGAGGCCGGCGACGCGGCGGGCGCGCTCGACATTCTCAAGAAGCACAAGACGCCGCTGGCACGCGCCATGGCGGCCGGCGTGCGCGCGAAAGTGCGCGGCGATTTGCGCGACGAGGACGTGGCGGCCGAGATCGCGCGTGTGGGTGCGATGGAACTCGGTGCGTTGCAGCGTTATCTGCGCTGGCTCGAGGTGATCGGCAACATTTCGCCGCTGCTCGGCCTGCTCGGCACCGTGATCGGCATGATCCAGGCGTTCCAGCGGCTTGAGGAAGCGGGAACGCAGGTCGATCCGGCGCTGCTGTCGGGCGGCATCTGGGTGGCGCTGCTGACGACGGCGGTGGGCCTGATCGTTGCACTGCCTGCCATCACGGCGCTCAACCTGCTGGAAGGCAAGATCGACCAGGTGCGGCTGTCGATGCGCGACGCTTCGGCGCGCGTGATTGCAGCACTGCATGCGCGACCCGGCGCGGCGAAAGCCGCGAAGTAAGACGAACGGGGAGCCAACGCTCATGTTCGACGAGCCCGTACGGCGGAGAAACATGGCCAGCTTGACGCCGCTGATCGACGTGGTGTTTCTGCTGCTGATTTTCTTCATGCTGACGACATCGTTCCTGAAGACGCAATCGCTGTCGGTGGTGACGCCGGCGCCGAGCGCCGATGAACTGCCGACCGATGCGCGTGTCGTCGAAATCTGGCTGATGGGCGACGGCACACTGCGCGTCGACGGGACGCCGGTGGAACGCGAGGGCCTTGTCGAGGCCGTCAAGGCGGGGATCGGCGCGCGCAAGGACATGACCGTGACTATTCTTGCAGAGAGCGGTTCGAAGACGCAGGCCTTCGTCTCGGCCATCGAGGCGGCGCGGCAGGCGGGCGCACACGATGTCGGTACGGCACGGGTGGAGAAGATCACGCCATGATGAGCGACATCGACCAGGATCCGCCGAGGCGCCAGTTCGAGACGTTGATCCCGCTGATCAATGTCGTGTTCCTGCTGCTGATCTTCTTCCTGCTCGCCGGCACCATGACGCCCGCCGACAATGTGGCGGTGAAGCTGCCGGTCGGCGCGCTAAGCGATGCGGAACGCGAGGCGCCGGCGACTGTGCTCGTCGAGGCCGACGGTTTCGTGTGGCTCGGCGAGCGGGTGGTCGATCCGAAGATCGCACAAGGTCCGCTCCGCGAATATCTGGCCGATAAGGGCATGGAGCGGGTCGCCGTCAAGGCGGACGCAGAAGCATCGGCGGAATCGTTGCTGCTGTTGATGGAGGCGCTGCGCGAAATCGGTGTGAAGCAGGTGACGATCGTGACCGAGCGAGGCGGATAGCGATGGCGGCAGCCACACATAACGGGGTGCTGGCGGCGATGGAGGGCCGGAATTTCAACATTCGGAAATTCATCCTCGTTTCGATCCTGCTGCATGCAATGCTCTTTCTCGCGATGCTGCTGACGGTGGGCGGTATTTTCGGGGGGCCCGGGCCGGGCGGTGGCGACTCCGTGACGTTCGAGCTTTCGGCGGGTGTGGCCAATGACCGTTTCGCGGCGCCACCCGAGCCCGTTGCCGAACCGGAAATTCCGCAACCCGAACCGGTGATCGTGCCGCCGAAGAAACCGGAAGCGCCGCCGCGCCGCTCCGAGGAGACGCCGCCGCCGGAAGAAGAGGCCGAAGAGATCAAGGAAGTCGTCGATGCCGCGCAGGCGGGCGGCGGTGTCGATGCGGGCCAGGCGCTGGGCGCCGGCGGCGACGCGGCCGAGACGATCCTCAACCGCAAGGGCGATTCCCTGTCGGCCGGACAAATTCGTGCGCAGGTGGTTGGCAAGACTTTCCACCTTGAAATGGGGCGGCTCGACCAACAGGGTACCAACAGGCTCATCAACACGGTAATCAAGCTCAATGCCGACGGAACGACAGAGATCACGCTGATACAGTATTTTCACCGCATGTATCACGGGCAAGGATCGGGCTCGCGCAGCCGCCGCGGACGCGGGACATGGTGGATTGACGGCAACCGCTGGTGCCACAGTTCGCCGGAAATCCAGTACGGCACGCGCGACTGCTACGACATGACACGCGAGGGCAATATTGTGCGGCTCTACTACGCGCCCTGCACGGGGACGTCGTCTCAGCTTTGCCGGAGCGGCCGCATCGCCGCCGAAGGCGAAATCCGCTAGCGCATTCTTTTCTCAAGACGTTTTTGCCGCCGCCCGGCTTCGATCTGCTAGACAGGTCGGGCCGCAAATTCGTGGGAGGCTGATGTCATGGACAAGGTTGCATTTCTTGGGCTCGGGGTGATGGGATATCCGATGGCCGGGCATCTCAAGAAAGCTGGGCACGACGTCACTGTCTACAACCGGACGGCGGCGAAGGCCGAACGCTGGACGGCCGAACATGACGGTGCGCGCGCGGCGACGCCGAAGGAGGCAGCGCGGGGCGCTGAAATCGTTTTCGCCTGTGTCGGCAATGACGACGATTTGCGGCAGGTGACGTGTGGGCCCGACGGCGCCTTTGAGGGCATGACGCGGGACGCGGTTTTTGTCGATCACACGACGACATCGGCGACGATTGCGCGCGAGCTTCACGCGGTGGCAGCGGAAAAAGGGATCGGGTTTGTCGATGCGCCGGTGTCGGGCGGGCAGGCAGGCGCGGAGAACGGGGTGCTGACCGTGATGGCGGGCGGCGACCCGGACGATTTCGCCAGGGCCGAACCCGCAATCGCGGCCTATGCGCGGATGGCGCGGCTGATGGGGCCGAGCGGCGCCGGGCAGCTCACCAAGATGGTCAACCAGATTTGCATTGCCGGGCTTGTGGAAGGTCTTTCCGAGGGCATCCATTTTGCCAAGCGCGCGGGCCTCGACGCCGCCGCCGTTGTTGAGGTGATCTCGAAGGGCGCGGCGCAAAGCTGGCAGATGGAAAACCGTTACAAGACGATGATCGAAGGAAAATTCGATTTCGGGTTCGCGGTCGACTGGATGCGCAAGGATCTCGCCATATGTCTTGACGAGGCGCGCAAGAATGGCGCGCATCTGCCGGTGACGGAAACGGTCGACCGGTTTTATTCGGAGGTGCAGGCGATGGGCGGCAATCGCTGGGATACGTCGAGCCTGATTGCACGGCTGGAGCGTAAATGAGCAGCGCTGCGCGGGAACTGCGCTTTGCCTCCGTTGCCGATGTGATCGCTCGGCTTAACCCGTCCTATCCGGTGTTCTGCGTCTTTCCGGATGTGTTGCGGGCACGGGCACGGGCCTTTGTGGAGGGGTTTCCGGGCACAGTTCTCTATGCGGTCAAATGCAATCCGCACCCCTTCGTGCTGAAAGCCTTGTGGGAGGGCGGCATCCGCCACTTCGACACGGCGTCGATTTCCGAAATTGCCAAGGTCAACGAGCAACTTCCCGAGGCACATTGCTATTTCAACCATCCGGTGAAGGGACGCGGTGCGCTGGAGGCGGCGGCCGATGTTTACGGTCTCAGGGATTACGTTGTCGACACGTTGAGCGAACTCGGCAAGGTGATCGGGATTGCCGGAACCGACATCACCATCGAAGTCCGGATCGCGACGCCGAAGAGCAAGGCCGTTTATGACCTTTCGTCGAAATTCGGCGCGACACCGGACGAGGCGGTGGCGCTGTTGCGCGAGGCGTCGCGGCGCGGCTGCCGGACGGCCATTGCGTTTCACGTCGGCAGTCAGTGCCTCGATCCCGACGCCTACCGCGTGGCGATGGAAATGTCGGCGGATGTGGCGGCGCGGGCCGGCGTCAAACTCGAATATCTCGATATCGGCGGCGGCTTTCCGGCGATCCACGGCGTCGATGTGGCTTCGCTGCAGGGCTATTTCGATGTCATCGCCACAACAAACGAGAGGCTGGGTCTTGGCATACCGCTTTTTGCCGAGCCTGGCCGCGCGCTGGTGGCCGAAGGCGGCTCGGTGCTGACGCAGGTGCATCTCAGGAAGGGCGACAGCCTTTATATCAATGACGGCATCTATGGATGTCTTTCGGAAATCCGCGATGGTGACTTCGATCCGCCGGTGCGCGCGAATTCGAAAGCGGGTCCGATTGCGGGTCCGCTCCGTCCGTTCCGGATTTTCGGGCCGACCTGCGACAGCCTGGATGTTCTGAAGCAGAAATTCGATTTGCCGGAATCCATCGGCGAGGGCGACTGGATCGAGTTCGGGCTGATGGGCGCTTATTCGATCGGGATGCAGACCGGCTTCAACGGTTTCGTTACCGATACGATCGTGCGTATCGACGGGCCGCAGGACGGGTTTACTTCTTAACCATTTCTGTTCGGGGCAATTATCCGTTCACGGATCGTTCGCAAATTAACGTTGACATTTATGTTAACGTTGCTAACATGGCGAATATTGAGACAAAGCGGGAACGCAGGGGCGGGGGCAGATGCGGGCACGGCTTCGCGGACAGAAAACTTCCTATCATCACGGCGACTTGAGGCGCGGGCTGATGGATGCCGCTATCACGCTGATCGACATTCGCGGGCGGCATGCGCTGACGATGCGCGAGGCGGCGCGGCGCGCCGGCGTTTCGGAGGCGGCGCCTTATCGGCATTTCGCCAATCTCGACGAGCTGTTGGGGGCCGTCGCGCTGGAGGGCTACGAGATATTGATCGGCGATCTGGAAACCGCGTCGAGCGCGCGCTCGCTGCACGACGCTTACCTGGCGTTCGCCGAGGATTTTCCCGGACGTTATGAATTGATGTTCGGACGGCTCGGCGACCGCAAGGCGGCGGCCAAGCGCCGCAAGTTCGTGGACGAGGTTGCCGATCTCACGGAAGAGGCGGGCGGCCTTGCCGCTCTGCACGGCATCGCGTCGCTGAGGCTGGCGGGGCTCGGTTAACGGGCGAGCAGCTTCGCCGCGTCGAGCGCGAAGTAGGTGAGGACGCCATCGGCGCCAGCGCGCTTGAAGGCGGTCAGGCTTTCCAGGATGACGCGATCGCGGTCGAACCAGCCGCGCTCGATGGCGCCGGCGATCATCGAGTATTCGCCGGAGACCTGATAGGCGAATGTCGGCATGCCGAACTCGGCTTTTACCCGCGTCACGATGTCGAGATAGGGCAGCCCCGGCTTCACCATCACCATGTCGGCGCCTTCGGCGATGTCGAGCGCCACTTCGCGCAGGGCCTCGTCGCCGTTTGCCGGGTCCATCTGATAGGTGCGCTTGTCGCCTTTCAGCGCGCCCGTCGATCCGATCGCATCGCGGAAGGGGCCGTAGAAGGCGGAAGCATATTTGGCCGCATAGGACATGATCTGCGTGTCCTTGTGTCCGGCCGCTTCGAGGCCCGAACGGATCGCGCCAACGCGACCATCCATCATGTCGGAAGGGGCGATGATGTCGCAGCCCGCCTCGACCTGCACCAGCGCCTGAGCGACCAGCGCCTCGAGCGTTTCGTCGTTCAATATGACGTCGCCCTTCATCAATCCGTCATGGCCGTGGCTGGTGTAGGGATCGAGCGCGACGTCGCAGAGAACGCCGATGTTCGGCACCTCGGCCTTGATGGCGCGGGTGGCGCGACAGACAAGGTTTTCGGGATCGGTGGCGAGCGAGCCGGTGGCGTCGCGCTTCTCCGCCGCGGTGTAGGGGAAGAGGGCGATCACCGGTATGCCGAGTGACGCCGCTTCGGCGGCCGCGCGCACCGCTTCGTCGACCGACAGGCGGGAGACGCCCGGCATCGTCGCGACCGGTTCGCGCACACCCTTGCCGTCGGTCAGGAAGAGCGGCCAAAGCAGGTCGTTCACCGAAAGTGCGTTTTCGGCGACGAGCCGCCGCGACCAGTCGGCCTTGCGGTTGCGCCGCATGCGGATGGCGGGAAAGGCGGGGGCGGGGCTCTGCTTGTCGCTCATGCGCCACTCATAACGCCTGGGCGCGGCGGGTGCAATGTGGCCTTACGCTGCGGCAGGACGGGCGCAGACCGACCTGCTCCAAGATGACCGCATCCACCCCAATGCCCTGGGCGTGAAAGCCATCGTCGCCGACCTTGGCCCCGCCGTCGAACGCCTGATCGTCAAGGAA
>PHEO01000359.1 GCA_002841195.1 Alphaproteobacteria bacterium HGW-Alphaproteobacteria-11 | reverse complement strand
CCCGAGACCACCCAGAGCGTCGGCGCACCCGCCAACTGGCCGAAGGGCCCGGCCACCGTGCGGGCCTTGTCGGCGAAGGCCGCGATGTCAGCCCGGCTTACCGGCCGGTTGCGCCATTTGACTTCCGCCAACCAGGGCGCCGCGCCTTCCGCTATGGCATCCAACTCGACCTGGCCGTCCAGACTTTGATAGGCTGCCACGCGGGTGAAAACCGGCAGTTGGACAGCCCCGGCGCCGCTGGCTGTGCGACCGAAGAGGCGGCCCGGCGCCAGGCGGCCATCGAAGGTCGTCATCACCTCGCGCACCTGGCTTTCTTTTACATACAGTGTAGTGTCCTGGGCCAGGCTCAATTCGCTGCTGAGCCGTTGATAGGCGATTGGGATCATGTCGGCCTGGGCTCTTTCCAAAGCCGGACAGTGAAACGGGATTCTTCTTCGATGAGATCCGGCTCGGTGCCGTTGTGCTCTTTCATGCCACGGATAATCTTGCGCGGCACGCCCAGCCCACTGGCTTCGATGTAACGGTAGTCGCGCAGTACCTCCTTGATCAATTCGTTGCGAGTAGCCCGGTAGCCTAATCGCATCTTTTCGACGGTCACGGTATTGGGAAGGTTGCCGGGGGAGATCACCTCGATGCGATCGGCATAAAGGGATAATTCGATGTCAATGCCGCCGATGGTATAATCACGATGCGCGATGGCGTTGACGATTGCCTCCCGCACCGCTTCCAGAGGGTAGTCCCATCGTTCTTCACGGCGGCCATCTGTCCCGATCTGGGCCTTCATTTGGGTATTACGCCGCACGAAGTCTATTGCCTGCTCTACCAGGCCGGCCTCAACCAGGTCGCCCGCAGTAGAACGGAGCGCCACAATCGGTCCGCGCAACACCGCGCGCTCTTGGGTCGCATAATCCTTCTCCTGCCCCGGGTACGCGACAGCGGAGATGCCGGACTGCGGTAGATAACGGTTGGGACGAACACCGAAGAGGAGCATACCGCCCACAGTCGCCATCATCCGCCCGCGATCCAAGATCATGAACTCTGTGTTGGTCAGGAGTTTTTCCCAATTGCCGGAATCTTCAGAGGCAGGACAATCTTGCTGGCGGATATCTCGAAAGTAGTTTTGCAGACGCCGGATGTCCAGATCAGCGAGACTGCTGCCGGGCACCGGGCGGATGTCATTGTGTAACTGCCCCGAAGCCTGGTAGAGGCGAATCTTCTCTTCCTTGCTGGCTTCGCGCGTCACGGTACCGACGCGGATGAACACGATCCATGCCGAACCCTGTTTGGCCTCATACGGTTTGTCCGGGCTATCGGCCGGCAAGGTAATCACGCCCACCGTCTTTCCGTCATCCATGGATACGACTTCCCAAAAGGGGATGACGGGAGGACGGATGTTATTGCGGCAGATATTCATGACCCACTCTTCTGCATCGCCATTGGAGCGGTTCAAGCCCGATACATCGCCGCTGTCC
>PHEO01000358.1 GCA_002841195.1 Alphaproteobacteria bacterium HGW-Alphaproteobacteria-11 | reverse complement strand
GAAACGCTCTGGAAAACCGAGCGCGACCCGATCACCCGTTTTGGCGCCTGGCTGGCCGCCGAAGGCTTGGCCAGCGCCGCCGAGCTGGAGCAGATTCAGGCGCAGGTCAGGGCCGATGCCGAGGCGGCGGTGGCCTATGCGCTTGCCGCCAAGGTTCCCGATGCATCCGAGGTATCAATGCACGTCTTTGCCCCCAACGCCGCCTGAGGAGAGACCAATGCGCGAGATCACCCTTTCCAAGGCCGTGAACGAGGCGATTGCCGAAGAAATGCGGCGCGACCCGACCGTGTTTTTGCTGGGCGAAGACGTGGCCGAGGCGGGCACCCCGTTCAAGGTGCTGTCAGGCCTGGTCGAAGAGTTCGGCACCGAACGGATCATCGACACGCCGATTTCGGAACCGGGCTTCATGGGGCTTGCGGTGGGGGCGGCGATGACCGGCAGCCGCCCGATCGTCGATTTGATGTTCGGCGATTTCCTGTTTCTGGTGATGGACCAGCTCTGCAATCAGGCCGCCAAGACACACTACATGTCGGGCGGCAAGCTGAGCGTGCCCTTGGTGCTGCGCACCAACCTTGGCGCCACGCGCCGTTCGGCGGCGCAGCACAGCCAAAGCCTGCACGCATTGGTGGCGCATATCCCGGGGCTGAAGGTGGCACTGCCCTCGTCGGCCTATGAGGCCAAGGGCCTGATGAAGACCGCGATCCGCGATAACAACCCGGTGGTGATCTTCGAAGACAAGCTGATGTACAACGACAAGGCGCCGGTGCCCGAAGAGGAATACCTGATCCCGTTTGGCGTTGCCAATATCAAGCGCGAGGGCTCCGACATCACGCTGGTTGCGACCTCGTCGATGGTGCAGGTGGCGGAAAAAGCGGCAGAGATATTGGCCGCCGAGGGTATTTCCGCCGAGGTGATCGACCCGCGCACCATCGTGCCGCTGGACGAGGAAACGATTGTGAAATCGGTGCGCAAGACCGGCCGCGCGATCATCATCGACGAGGGCCACCAGAGTTTCGGCATCACCGGCGAAATCGCCAGCCGGATCAGCGAGAAGGCGTTTTATTACCTAGACGGGCCTGTGCTGCGAATGGGGGCAATGGATGTGCCGGTGCCGTTCTCGCCGACGCTGGAAGACCTGACGGTGCCGACGCCCGAACGGGTGGCCGAAAACGCCCGCCGCCTGATGCGCGGGGAGGTGTTCGATGCCGCATGAGGTAATCATGCCCGCGCTCGGCATGGCGCAGGAAACCGGGGTGCTGGTGTCCTGGCTGAAGCGGTCGGGCGATGCGGTGCGCGCGGGCGAGCCGCTGATGGAGGTGGAAACCGACAAGGCGGTGATGGAGGTCGAGGCGCAGGCAAGCGGTTGGCTGACCGATGTGCGCGCCGCCGCAGGCGACGCGGTGCCGGTGGGTGCGGTGATCGCGCGGATCGCGCAGGCAAAGCCCGATGCGCCGCAAGCGCCGCCGGGGCCGCAAGCTGCTGCGAAACAGGCCGAACAAC
>PHEO01000149.1 GCA_002841195.1 Alphaproteobacteria bacterium HGW-Alphaproteobacteria-11 | reverse complement strand
AGCTTCCTCTTGATGTACGCGACATTCTTCGCGCTGGCGCTCCGCGCCGTGTTGATGCGCAAGGAAGGAAGAGGAGATAAGCGATGAGCCTCTTCCGACGCAACCCCGACCCCATCGGTCCGCTCGACTATGCGCGGCGCTTCTGGCTGCGCGCCATCGTGGCCGTCACGCTGTTCTTCCTCTATGCGCCGATCCTCGGCCTTATCGCCTTCAGCTTCAACGACAGCCGCCGCAACGTCGTCTGGCGCGGCTTCACCACCGACTATTACGTCAAGTTCTTCAACAATGACGGGCTGATGCTGGCTTTCGGCAACTCGCTGACCATCGCGCTGATGACGACGGTGGTGGCCACGATCCTCGGCGCGCTGACCGCCTATGTGCTGTGGCGCTACCGCTTTCCGGGCAAGGCGGTCTATGAAGGCGGCATGGCGCTGCCGATCGTCATTCCCGAAATCTGCATGGGCGTGGCGATGATGGTGTTCTTCGCCCGCATCGGCTGGCCGACCGGCCTGCCCTGGCCGATCAATCTCGGCTCGATCACGATTGCCCACATCGCCTTCGCCTTTCCCTTTGCCGCCATCGTGATCCGGGCGCGACTCGAGAACTTCAACCGCGAACTGGCCGAATGCGCGCGCGACCTCGGCGCCAGCGAATACCGCGTCTTCCGCGACATCGTGGTGCCGCATATGAAGCCCGGCCTGATTGCCGGCGGGCTCCTGGCCTTCACGCTGTCGCTCGACGACTTCGTCATCACCTTCTTCACCGCCGGGCCCGACACCGTGACCTTCCCGGTCAAGATCTACTCGATGGTGCGCTTCTCGGTGACGCCGGAAGTGAATGCCGCCTCGACCATCCTGATCCTGCTGACGCTCGTCGTGACCACCATCGCGCTGTGGCTGCAGAACCGCAACAACATGATCGGCAAGTCCGCCCATTAACGCCGTTTCCCGAAACCGGAAAAGCATATGTCCGAAGCACCCATCATCCAGATCAAGAACGTCTCGAAAGTCTATGGCGGCAGCGTCAAGGCCGTCGACGAGGTGGATCTCGAGGTTCATCGCGGCGAGTTCTTCGCGCTGCTGGGGCCGTCGGGTTGCGGCAAGACCACGCTGTTGCGGATGCTGGCCGGCTTCGAAGTGCCGACCGCCGGACAGGTCATCATCGACGGTCACGACATGGCGAAGGTCCAGCCCAACAAGCGGCCGGTCAACATGGTGTTCCAGTCCTATGCGGTGTTCCCGCATATGTCGGTCGAACAGAACGTCGCCTATGGCTTGAAGATGGACCGCCGTCCGTCCGGCGAAATCAAGAAGCGCGTCGCGGAGGCGCTGGAACTGGTGAAACTCGGCGGCCTCGGCAAACGCATGCCCGACGAAATGTCGGGCGGCCAGCGCCAGCGCGTCGCGCTGGCTCGCGCGCTGGTCAAGCGCCCCTCGGTGCTGCTGCTCGACGAACCCTTGTCGGCGCTCGACGCGAAACTCAGGGAGGCAATGCAGCTCGAACTGGTGCGCCTGCAAAAGACCGTCGGCATCACCTTCGTCATCGTCACGCATGACCAGTCGGAAGCCTTGTCGATGGCCAACCGCATCGCGGTGATGAATGCGGGCACCGTGCAGCAAGTGGCGCCGCCGACCGGCCTCTACGAGGCCCCGGCAAGCCGCTTCGTCGCCGACTTCATCGGCAAGATCAACCTGATCGACGCGACCGCGACACGCGCCGGCGATGGCGAGGTGAAGGTCAACGCGCCGAAGATCGGCGAGGTGACGCTGAAGGGAACGGCGGAAGGCAAGGTGGCGCTGGCGGTCCGGCCCGAAAAGATTTTCGTCGCCGACAAGCAACCGGCCGATCCCGGCGTCATTGCCGTCAAGGGCAAGGTCGGCGAGGTGGCCTATTTCGGCAGCTACTCGAACGTCTTCTTCGACATCGGCCTCGGTACGCCGCTGCAGGCCGACATCTCCAACGTCACCAGCGATGTCGAGGAGTTCACCTTCAAGGCCGGCGAGGAATACTGGATTTACTGGCGCAAGGCCGACACGCTGGTGCTCGGGGACTGAGGGGGCTCACACCTCATCCTCTTCCGTCGGCAACACGCCGCTGGCGCTGATTTTCTCGACTTCGCGGACGATCTTCTCGATCAGCATCAGTGGCACCATCTCGCTCAATGTCCGGATGCCGTTGACAGCGAGCTTGGCCGCCGCCGGCTGGTCGAGCTTGTCGCCGAGGCGCGAGTAGAAGCCGACAACGGCGCGCCGCGCCAGAAGCTCGATCATCTGCGGATAGATGTCGTAGCTCTCGATCGTGTAGCCGATGTCGGGCGTGAACCCCTCGGCGCGGGTCTGCGCGATGATTTCCATGATGCGGACATTGCGCTGGTTGAGCCATTCGACCCCTTCGCGCGCGTCGATATTGATGAGGCCGATTTCGGCGAACTTCCGGATTTCGTCGGCGGAGAGGCCGGTGTCGCGCGCCACACCGGCAAGCGTTTTCGGCGCCAGGTTGCGGCCGTCATTGAGGAGCGGGCCCATGGCGACTTCGAGCCCGATCAGCGCCTCGAAGCCGCCGGCAGGCTCGCCGGTTTCCGATGTCACGACGGCCTTGATGACCGACAGCGGCAGGTGCCGCTCATGCTGCAACCGGCGGATCAGGTTGAGCCGCTTGATGTGCTCGCGCCCATAGGTCGCGACATTGCGCTTGGGCCGCACCGGCTCGGGCAGCAGGCCCTCGCGGATGTAGTAGCGGATGGTTTCGCGGCCGATACCGGTCGCGGCCTCGAGTTCTTTCATCTTCATGAGGTTGGCATCTTCATCGGCCGGGCGCGTCCCCTGCTTGAACCTGCTTTTGCGTAACGCGTATCCGCAACTCTAGCAGATGATGAGAAGATTCGCGGCAAAAAGGGCGGGACCTTTCGGCCCCGCCCCGGGAATTTCCAAATCTTTTCAGGGATTTAGAGACGCTCGACGATGGTCACGTTGGCCAATCCGCCGCCTTCGCACATGGTCTGCAAGCCGTAGCGCTTGTTCTTCGCCTTCAGCGCATGGACCAGCGTCGTCATCAGCTTCGTGCCCGACGCGCCGAGCGGATGGCCGAGCGAGATCGCGCCGCCATGCACGTTGAGCTTTTCCGGATCGGCGCCCAGCACCTGCAGCCAGGCGGTCGGCACCGAGGCGAAGGCCTCGTTGACTTCATAGAGGTCGATGTCGTCGATCTTCATGCCGGCCTTTTTCAGCGCCCGTTCGGTGCCGGGAAGCGGCGCTTCCAGCATGATGACGGGATCGCCGCCGACGACGGTCATGTGGTGGATGCGGGCGAGCGGTTCCAGCCCAAGCGCCTTGAGGCCCTTTTCGTTGACGAGCATCACGCCCGACGCGCCGTCGCAGATCTGCGAGGAGGACGCGGCCGTGATCGCGCCGCCTTCGACCAGCAGCTTCACCGACTTGATCGCATCCAGGTTGGCGTCGAAGCGAATGCCCTCGTCGACCTTGTGCATTTCCTTGCTGCCGTCTTCCAGCGTCACTTCGAGCGGCACGATTTCGGCATCGAAAAGGCCGGCCTGCGTGGCGGCAATCGCCTTCTGATGGCTGTTGTAGGCATATTCGTCGAGCTGGTCTTTCGTGAGACCATATTTCTTCGCCATCATCTCGGCGCCGGCGAACTGGCTGAACTGGATGTTCGGGTAGCGCGCCTCGATGTTGGGGCTCTTGTAGATGCCGAAGCCGTTCTTGAACGGTAGCGAAATCGGCATGCCCATCGGCACGCGCGTCATGCTTTCGATGCCGGCCGCGATCACCACATCCATCGCGCCCGACATGACGGCCTGGGCGCCGAAATGCAGCGCCTGCTGCGAGGAACCGCATTGACGGTCGACCGAGGTCGCCGGAACGCTTTCAGGCAGCTTCGAGGCCAGCACCGCGTTGCGCGCGATGTTCATGCCCTGCTCGCCCGCCTGATCGACGCAGCCGACGATCACGTCTTCGACGAGTTCCGGATCGGCGCCGGTGCGCGCGATGAGTTCGTCGATGACCTTGCCGCCGAGATCCGCCGGGTGCCAGTCCTTCAACCTGCCGCCCTTGCGGCCGCCCGCGGTGCGCGCCGCGGCAACGATATAGGCTTCCGCCATGAGATTTCTCCTTGAAACATGCGGGGCCCCGCGCGACGAGGCGGCCCCGATTGCCGATGACACATATATCTGGCCGCCATCTTGACCATGCAATGAGCCTTGTCCAGCCGGAAACGAGGCGCTTGCAAGCACCCGAAACTCCGCGCAGAGTTAGCGGAAAGCCTTGTGCCGCAAGGATTTAGCGCTTTACGCAACGTCACGGCGGCATTGGGCGGCGCTGAACGGAAACGCACCGCGAGCCGCGAAAAAGGAACAGGCCGGAGACGGCGGAGGAGGACGGACATGACCGACAAGAGCATCGACAATGCGATCGTCAACCCGAAGACCTATGCGCATGTCGACGCATTCCACAGGCTGTTCACGCAACTGCGCAAGGAAGAGCCGGTGCGCTGGACCGAGCCCGAGGGGTTTCGGCCGTTCTGGACCGTTGCCAAGCATGCCGACATCATGGAAGTCGAACGGCAGAACGACAAATTCCTCAACGATCCGCGCCTGACCCTGCAGACGATCGAGACCGAACAGCAGGTGCGCGAGTTCACCGGCGGCAACGACAAGCTGATCCGCTCGCTGGTCGACATGGACAATCCCGACCACCGCAACTATCGCGGGCTGACACAGGCCTGGTTCATGCCGCCCAACCTGAAAGCGATATCGGCCCGCGTCGATGCGCTGGCCGAAAAATATATCGACCGGCTGGAAGCGAAGGGCGGCGAATGCGATTTCGTCTCCGACGTCGCGGTCTGGTATCCGCTGCGCGTCATCATGACGGTGCTCGGTGTGCCGGAGGAAGACGAGCCGATCATGCTGAAGCTGACGCAGGAACTCTTCGGCGCGACAGACCCGGACATGAAGCGCGACGAAGCGACGGTGACCGTCAACACGGTGACCGAGTTCTTCAACTACTTCACCGCGATCACCGAAGACCGGCGCAAGAACCCGAAGGACGATGTGGCGAGCGTGATCGCGAACGCGACCATCGACGGTCAGCCGATCGGCCATGTCGAGGCGATGGGCTACTACATCATCGTCGCGACGGCGGGCCACGACACGACAAGTTCAACCGCCGCAGGCGGTCTGCTGGCGCTGATGCAGAACCCCGATCAGTTCGCGAAGCTGAAATCCGATCCGGACAAGTACCTGCCCGGCGCCATCGACGAGATGATCCGCTGGACGACGCCGGTGAAGCACTTCTTCCGCACCGCCGCCGTCGACTACGAGTTGCGCGGGCAGAAGATCAAGGCCGGCGACAATCTTCTGATGTGCTACTGGTCGGCCAATCGCGACGAGGACGCATTCGACGATCCGTTCTCGTTCAACATCGAACGCTCGCCGAACAAGCACCTCGCCTTCGGCTATGGCGCCCATCTCTGCCTCGGTCAGCATCTGGCGAAAATGGAAATCAAGGCGCTCTACAAGGAACTGCTGGCCCGCCTCGACCATATCGAACTGGCGGGCGACCCGGCCTGGGTGGAAGCGAGCTTCGTTTCCGGGCTGAAGCGGCTTCCCGTGCGCTATTCGATGAAGCGCAAGGCGGCGTGAAGACCACCCGTTGCCAGAAAGAAAAAGGCGGCTCACAAGAGCCGCCTTTTTTGTTTGCCGTGAAGCCGCGCCTCAGGCGTAGACGAATTCCGGCCCGTCGAGATCGATCTTCGGCAACTCGTCCTTTTCACGCCAGTAGTCCTGCGTGTGCTGCCACTCGTATTTGTCGCCGCGTTTCGGCAGGAGATGCATGCTGCGCATCAGATAGCCCGGGTTGAAGTTTTCCGGATCGATCCAGGGCAGCCGCTTCATGTCCTTGTCCCTTTCCGGAATTTCGACCGTCACGGATTTCGCCTGATGGCTGCCCATGTGGTTGATGAGGCGGCAGACGAAATCGCCCATCAGGTCGACACGCAACGTCCAGCTCGCGCGGAAATAGCCGAAGACCCATGCCATGTTCGGCACACCGGTGAACATCATGCCGCGCCAGGTGACGGTGTCGGCGAAGTCGATGGGTTCGCCATCCCTGCTGAACTCGATGTCGCCGAGAACGGAGAGGTGGAAGCCCGTCGCCGTGACGATGATGTCGGCTTCAAGCTCCTTGCCGGATTTGAGCAGGATGCCCTTTTCGGTGAAGCGCTCGATCTCGTCGGTCTCGACGGAAGCCTTGCCCGATGCAATGCCCTGGAAGATGTCGCCGTCCGGCACGAAAGCGATGCGTTGCCGCCACGGGCGGTAGCTTGGGGTGAAATGTTTCTTCACGAAGTCTTCCGGCAGGAAGAGCTTCACGGCGTCGAGCAACTCCTTGCGAACCTCCTCCGGCTCCTCGAAGGAGCGGCGCGTGAACTCGGACTGGTTGTGCAGGATTTCCTTGCGCGTGATCTCGTGGATCCATTCCTCGTCGATGTGAAGCTCGCGCAGACGGTCGGCAAGCTCGTTGGCGTTGCGGCCGGGAATGAAATAGGTCGGCGAACGCTGCAGGAGCGTCACATGCGCGCAATCGCCGGCAATGGCGGGAACGAGCGTCGCCGCCGTCGCGCCGGAGCCGATGACCAGAACGTTCTTGCCCTTGTAGTCGAGGTCTTCGGGCCAGGTTTGCGGATGGACGATCTGGCCCTTGAACTTGTCCATGTCCGGCCATTCGGGCGTGTAGCCCTGATCGTGGCGATAATAGCCCTGGCACATCCAGAGGAAGTTGGTGGTGAAGCGTCGCTCCTCGCCGGTGTCGGCGCGCACCGCATGGACGGTCCAGAGCGCATCCTTCGCCGACCAGTCGGCCGAGACGATTTTGTGGCCGTAGCGGATGTGGCGGGCGAGATCGTTCTCCTCGATCACCTCTTCCATGTATTTCAGAATCTTGTCGGCCGACGCGATGGGGTCGCCCGTCCAGGGCTTGAAGCGATAGCCGAACGTATAGAGGTCGCTGTCGGAGCGGATGCCCGGATAGCGATGCGTGTGCCAAGTGCCGCCGAAGGTCTCGAGCGTTTCGAGAATGACGAAGCTCTTGTCCGGGCATTGCTGCTGGAGGTGATAGGCCGAACCGATGCCCGAGATGCCGGCGCCGACGATCAGCACGTCGAAATGCTCGGCTTTCTGCGAAGCGGCACCTGCCGGTTTGGTGAGCGTTGCTGTGTCTGGCATTTCCGTCCCTCTCCCTGCCCGGCGCTTCGTGATGGCCCGGATTTTTCCTATTTTCGATAGCCCTATTCTGGACTTCCGAAATCTAGGGTCAACACCCTAATTCTGTCCGGCGCCGATCAAATTGACGCAGGGGCCGAAATGCCGGGAAAGGCGGCTGGGGGCCTATTGTGGCAGCGCGCGGCGGTAAAGATGCCAGGTCGCATGGCCGAAAACCGGCAGAACCACCAGCAATCCAAGGAAAAGCGGCAGTGAGGCCGCCAGCACCGACAGCGTCACGAAGACGCCCCAGCCGAGCATCGCGACCGGGCTCTGAAGCACGGCCTTCACGGAGGTGATCATGGCGGTGACGATGTCGACCTCGCGCTCGAGCAGAATCGGGATCGAAAAGACGGTGATCGA
>PHEO01000357.1 GCA_002841195.1 Alphaproteobacteria bacterium HGW-Alphaproteobacteria-11 | reverse complement strand
CGACGGCGCTGCGGTCGTAAACCGCGCCGGGTTCGATCTTCGACAGCGCGCGCACATAATCCGCCTTCGTCCGCCCGCCTTCATTGCGCACCAGCACCGGCCCGAAAATCATCTTCGGCCCGGCCTCGATGTCGAGCGTCACATCCGCCTGATGCGACGACAGGTCCACGACGACGCGCCGGTTGGCGAGCTTTGCATCCGGATAGCCGTGATCGGTGAGGTGCCGCACGGCGGCGCTTGTCAGGTCGATGATGCGCTGGGCGCGCGCCGCGCGTTCCGGTTGCAGGCCGAGCGCCGCCCCGTCCTGCGGCAGTCCGTCCGCGCCGTCCGGCAAATCGGGATAGACGATCGCAAAGCTGCGGATCATCGCGCGCTGTCCGGTGACGACATGATAGATGACCTCGAAGCCGCCGCCCGCCGCCTCGCGCACCGAAACCTCGACGCGGCCGTTGTAATAGGCTTCCGAACGCAGCACCTCGACAAGCCGCCGGCTGTCGTCCTGTGCGCGCCGCCTGAGTTGCGCCAGCGTCGTCGGCGGCGGCGGCGCATCGGGCAGGTCGACGCCGAGCTGCCTTGCGTCTTCGAGCATCTCCCGCATCTCGTCCGGGATGCGCCGCCCCGTCACCCGCGTCGTGAAACGGAGCGCCGTCTGCGGCCGGTCCCAGGAGCGCGGTGTCGAAGGCGCCGTCGCGCTCTCGGCCGCCGCCTCCGCCGCGCGCGCAGGGCCCGGTGCAGCCGCCATCGTCAGCGCCGCGAGCCCGGCCAGCCCGGCAAGCACAGCAGGGCGGCACAGCATTTTGCCGTGCCTCACCCGCATTGTTGCTCCGCCACGGCCCCGCGCCCGCCCGCTCTCATCGCAAAACTCCACTTCCCGCAAACCCGCGCCGCCGCCCGCCATCATTCCCATGCGCCCCAAGGCGCCATAATGGCAGAAAATGGCAGGAAGGGGGCCATGGATGCCGGGCGACGCCGCGCCGGCGTCACGCTGGCGAACAAGCCCGCGATAGGCGACACTGTTCCCGCGCCCGCCGGCAAACCGGTGCGGCGCGAGGAGGGATCGCATGGGGAAACTGTTCGAACTGATCACGCGCGCTCTCCGGCCGCTGTTGACGATCCTGGTGACGGTCGCGGGCCTCGCCTTCATCGCCTCGGTCTTCTCCGTCGATGCCCGCGAGGCGATCGAGGAAGCGCTGCCGGTCTGGGAGCAAACGCGGCCCGCCGAGGATGCGGTGCGCGAATGGCTGGGCCTGCCCGAAAGAAGGCGCGGCTGGTGGCCTTTCGGCGATTGAGCAATATGGGGCAGGGCAATGCGCGCCGCCCCTTGCCCTCCATAATGTCCTTCATTACGCTACCGGTATGAGCGAACTTGAAACCCCGGAGAGGACTTCCCGGCGTGGCGACACGCGGGCGCGCCTGATGGTGGCCGCCGAGCGCCTTTTCGGCGAGCGCGGTCTGCATGGTGTCACGTTGAAGGAAATCAACGCGGCCGCCGGCCAGCGCAACGAGT
>PHEO01000148.1 GCA_002841195.1 Alphaproteobacteria bacterium HGW-Alphaproteobacteria-11 | reverse complement strand
GGATGTGTAGTCGACAGCGGAACACAGCGTCGATTCCTTGCGGCCGATCCCTTCGGCGTGTTTTTCGATGCCGGCGCGCCATTCATCCGGCATGAAGCGGACATAGAAACTTGCCGATTGATCGGCCGTGGCGGGCGCGGCGCGGCCGGACATCAGGCGGCCGGTTTCGCCGCCCGACTTCCAGAAAGCGCCGGCGCCGCGTTCGGCCGTGGCCAGTTCATCCGCAACCGGAAGATAGATCCAGGCATGGGTCGTTTCGCCTTTCTCGACCAGCGACACCATGACGCCGAAGGTTTCGCGGCCGGCGACGAAATTCCCGGTGCCGTCGACAGGATCGACGGTCCATAGCGCCTTGTCGTCGGCGAGGCGGTCCAGCAAGGCGGGATCGGCGGCGGCGGCCTCCTCGCCCAGCACATGCGAACCCGCGACAAGCGCCTCAAGGCGCGGCGTCAGCCAGAGTTCGGAGGCGCGATCGGCGATCGTCACCAGATCGCCCTTCGACTTTTCCTCGATATCGCTTTCGGCCAGTGCGCGAAAGCGCGGCATGATTTCCCGCGCGGCGACTTCCCGCATCAGTGCGGCGACATTGTCGGTAAGGTTTGACATTTTCCGTCCGTTACTCGGCCGCCTCGATTTCGGCGATGGCGGCCGCGCCGAGACGGCGCGCCAGTTCCGGGAAACGCTTTTCGAAACGGCCGGTCATCATCGGGGTCATGCCGATTTCGAGATGGACGATACCGTCGTCGCGGTCCTCGCGCTTTCGAACATGGGCGTTGGCGTGAAGCCAGGCCATCGCCTCGCCCTCGCCCGCCGGCATGTCGAATGTCACGCTGCGTTCGTCATCGACGATCAGGCTGTCGATCAGCTTCAGCAGCTCATCGACGCCCTGCCCCGTCAGCGCCGAGACGGCAACCGAGAGCGGCGCGCGGGCGGCGGCGTTGAGCGCGGCGGCGCCTTCCTCGTCCAGCAGGTCGATCTTGTTCAACACGTCGACCACATGCTGACCGTTGGCAACCGCGGATTCCTTCGTCACGCCGAGCGACGCAAGGACCTGCTCGACGTCTTTTTTCTGAACCGCGGTTTCCTCATGCGCGGCGTCGCGAACATGAAGGATCACCTCGGCCTCGAGCACTTCTTCGAGCGTGGCGCGGAAGGCGGCAACGAGATGCGTCGGCAGGTCGGAGATGAAGCCCACCGTGTCCGACAGAATGATCTTGCGGCCGCTCGGCAGCAGCAGCGCCCGCATCGTCGGGTCGAGGGTCGCGAAGAGCAGATTTTCGGCGAAGACGCCCGCTTCCGTCAGGCGGTTGAACAGCGTCGATTTGCCGGCGTTGGTGTAGCCGACCAAAGCGACGACCGGGTAAGGCGCCTCACGGCGCGTCTTGCGGTGGAGTTCGCGGGTGCGCTTCACCGTTTCGAGCTGGCGCTCGAGCTTGGCGATGCGTTCCTGGATCATCCGCCGGTCGGCTTCGATCTGGGTTTCGCCGGGGCCACCGAGAAAGCCGAAGCCGCCGCGCTGACGCTCAAGGTGAGTCCAGCTGCGGACGAGGCGGGTTTTCTGGTAGTTGAGATGCGCAAGTTCGACCTGCAGCGTGCCTTCGCGGGTGCCGGCGCGCTCGCCGAAAATTTCAAGAATGAGGCCGGTGCGGTCGAGCACCTTCAGGTTCCAGGCCTTTTCGAGATTGCGTTGCTGGCCGGGCCCGAGGGGCCCATCGACGATGACGAGTTCGATGCGCAGTTCGGCGAACTGACCCTTCAACTCTTCGACCTTGCCTTCGCCGAGGAGCGTGGCAGGCCGCGGATTGGCGAGCGGAACGACGGCGCTGCCGACGACGTCGAGGGCGATGGCGGCGGCGAGGCCGACCGCTTCTTCCAGGCGGGATTCGGGAGAGCGCGCGCCTGCACCCTCGCCTTTCGGACGGGACTTCAGCCAGGGCACCAGCACGAATGCTCGCGTCGGTTCTTTCGGCTTGTTGCCGGAACCGCCGCTGCCGCGTTTACGCTCGCTACGGCCGATCTCTATTTCGTCGTTCAATCGATGTCTCTTCAGGCCTCCTCACCGTTCGTTTCGGGCTCGAAAAGCTGAACGGGCTGGGCCGGCATGATGGTGGATATGGCGTGCTTATACACGAGCTGCGAGTGGCCGTCCCGGCGGAGCAACACACAAAAGTTGTCGAACCAGGTGACAACGCCCTGAAGCTTGACGCCGTTCACCAGAAAGATGGTGAGGGTCGTCTTGTTCTTGCGAACATGGTTCAGGAAGGTGTCCTGGAGGTTCTGGGTTTTTTCGTTCATGGGTAAACCCCATTTGTCGATCTGATGGGGCCGGGCCTTCGCCGCGCGGACCGGCTTTTTGTTTGCACCCGGCCGAGGGATGGCTCGGGGCTGCGGCGTTCACGCATACAGTCGGGCGTTTTCAATTATGCTGCAAGTGCGAAATTAAACTTCGCACCTGCAATCGGTACGATTTTGGCCCGATTTCCGCCGATTTGAGCGGTTCAGGGCTCAGGTCAGGCGCCCGATGCGCCCATAGGCTTCGCGCAAGCGAAGCGTCAGCGATCCGGGCTCCGCATTTCCTACGGGTTCGCCATCGATGCGGACCACCGGAATGATAATCGCCGAGGAGGCGCTTATGAAGGCTTCGCGGGCCGATTTCGCCTCTTGCGGCGTGAAGGGCCGCTCAATCACCTCGATGCCTTCGACCTTTGCCGTTTCCAGCAGGACGCGACGGGTGACGCCATTCAGGATGGCGTTGCTCGCGGGCCGCGTGACAAGGCGTCCGTCGCGGTCGACGATCCAGGCGTTGGTCGAGGAGCCTTCGGTGACGAAGCCGTCGGCGTCCACCAGCCAGGCCTCATAGGCGCCGGCCTCGCGCGCGGCCTGCTTGGCCAGAATGTTGGGCAGCAGCGACACCGACTTGATGTCGCGCCGCGCCCAACGAAGGTCGGGCATGGTGGCGACGGCGACGCCTTTGGCGACCGCGGCGGCTATTCGCGCTTCGTTGAGACGCTTTGCGGTGACGACCAGCGCCGGGGGCACGTGCGATGCGGGAAAGGGATGATCGCGCGGGGCGACGCCGCGCGTCACCTGCAGATAGACAAGACCGCTTGAAAGGCGGTTTCGCCGGACGACCTCGCGCAGAATGTGACGGAGCGCGGCAAGGGAAAGCGGCATCGCGATGCGCAACTCGCCGAGCGAGCGCTCAAGACGTTCGAGATGCAGCGCCTCGTCCATGAAGCGGCCATTGCGGATGCCGCAGACTTCATAGACACCGTCGGAAAACTGATAGCCGCGGTCCTCGATGTGGACCGCGGCTTCGGCATGGCGCAGATAACGGCCGTTGACATATGCGATGCGGGACAAACGCGCGACTTTCAGAAAAATTCGATGCTGACGCGGAACATCTGCTCGACCTTTTTCACCTGATCGGAACGGGCGAAAAGGACGACGCGGTCGCCCGCTTCGATTTCGGTGCTGCCGCGCGGAATGATGACCTCGTCGTCGCGAATGACGGCGCCGACCAGAATGCCATCGGGCAGATTGACTTCGCGCAGCGGCTTGCCGACAAGCGGCGAGGTTTCGAGCGCCTCGGCCTCGATGATTTCGGCCGCGCCGTCATGGACCGATTGCAACCCGCGAATGCGGCCGCGGCGCACATGCTGCAACACCGAGGAGACGGTGGTGCCGCGCGGATCGATGAAGGCGTCGATGCCGAGCGAGCGCATCAGCGGCTGGTAGGTGTTGTTGTTGATCAGCGACATGGTGCGCGTGCAGCCTTCGCGCTTGGCTACCACGCAGGAAAGGATGTTGGCCTGATCGTTGTTGGTCAGCGTCACCAAAATTTCGGTTTCGCCGATGCCGGCCTCCTGCAGCAGCTCGGGATCGAGGCCGTCGCCGTGCAGAACGATCGTGCGCTTCAATCTGTCGGCGACATGGATCGCGCGTTCGCGGTCGCTCTCGATCACCTTGACGCGGACGCCTGGATGATTTTCCTCGAGTTCATGGGCGACATAGAGGCCGATATTACCGGCGCCGACGATGATGACGCGCCGCGCGGTCTTTTCCTCGTGACCGAAAATGCCCAGTGTGCGGCGTACATCGCGCACGTCGGCGGCGAAATAGGCTTCGTCGCCGACCAGCATCTGGTCGTCGCTTTGCGGTACGAACAGTTCGCCGCCGCGCACGATGCCGACGACGCGCGAGCGCAGATCGGGAAAGAGATCAGTGAGCTGGCGCAGCGGCGTGTTGACGATGGGGCAATCTTCCTCCAGCGACACGCCGACAACGCTGACCCTTCCGTCGGCGAAATTCAGGATGTCGAGGGCGCCCGGGACGGCGAGGCGGCGCAGCACCGCCCTGCCGACTTCAAGCTCGGGCGAAATGACGACGTCGATCGGCAGATGGTCCTGCGAGAACAGGTCCTGGAAGCCGGGCTGCAAATAAGACTGGGCGCGGATGCGTGCGATCTTGGTCGGCAACTGGAACAGGGAATGCGCGACCTGGCAGGCGATCATGTTGACTTCGTCGTGGAAGGTGACGGCGATCAACATGTCGGCGGACGCCGCGCCGGCGCGCTCCAGCACGTCGGGATGGGCGCCGTGGCCGACAATTGCGCGAACGTCGAGCGCATCCGAAATCTGACGGACGAGCTGGGGCGACTGGTCGATGACCGTCACGTCGTTCTGTTCGGCGGCAAGCTGGCGCGCGATGCCGAAACCGACCTGACCGGCGCCGCAAACGATGACTTTCATGGGCGTGCCTCGGTGTGCGGAAGGATCATGCCGGAATGTCGATCCGGTTGGCGGCGGCGACGCCGAGCGATTTCAGCTTGCGGTGCAGCGCCGAACGCTCCATGCCAATGAACGACGCCGTGCGCGAAATGTTGCCACCGAAACGGCTGATCTGCGCAATCAGATATTCCCGCTCAAACGTTTCGCGCGCCTCGCGCAATGGCAAGGCCATGATGTGTTCGCCGCCGGCGCCGTTGACGGTCATTTGCGCCGAAGCGCCGACTTCGGCCGGCAGCATGTCGGCGGTGACGACCGCGTTCGGATCGCCCGAAGTCAGGATCAGCAGGCGTTCGACGTTGTTGCGGAGCTGGCGAACATTGCCCGGCCAGTCATGCGCTTGAAGGGCGGCCAGCGCATCTTCGGAAATGCGGCGCGGCGGCAAGCCCGTGGCGTTTGAAATCTGGCCCATGAAATACTCGACCAGCAGCGGAATATCCTCACGCCTTGACGACAGCGGCGGCACGGCGATGGGCACGACATTGAGACGGTGGAAGAGGTCCTCGCGCATCCGGCCCTTGGCAATTTCATCCAGCAGGTCGCGGCTCGACGAGGAGACCACGCGCACGTCGACCTTGACCTTGGGGCCGCCGCCGACGCGCTCGAAGGTCTGGTCGACCAGTACGCGCAATATCTTGCTTTGTGTCTCGATCGGCATCTCGGCCACTTCGTCGAGAAACAACGTGCCGCCATGCGCCTGTTCGAACACACCGACCTTGCGCGGGCCGGCGGCGCTTTCCTCGGTGCCGAAGAGTTCGACTTCCATGCGCTCCGGCGCCATGGTGGCGGTGTTGATCGCGACAAAAGCGTTGGCCGAACGGCGCGAGCGCGCATGAAGGAGGCGAGCCACAACTTCCTTGCCCGAGCCCGACGGACCCGTGATCAGCACACGGCTTCCCGTCGGCGCCACCTTGTCGATGGTCTGACGCACCTGCGCCATGGCCGGCGAGAAACCGATCAGCGTCGTGTCGTCGCCGGCGCGGGCGCGCAGCTCGCTGTTTTCGCGGCGCAGACGGAAGGCCTCCAGCGCGCGGCGTACGATCAGGATCAGGCGGTCGGCCTTAAACGGCTTTTCGATGAAGTCGTAAGCACCCTTCTTGATTGCGGACACCGCCGTTTCGATGTTGCCGTGACCGCTGATAATGATCACCGGCAGATCGGGGTGACGCTCGCGGATGATGTCGAGGAGTTCGAGCCCGTCGAGCTTGCTGCCTTGCAACCAGATGTCGAGGATGACCAGCCCGGGACGACGCGCTTCGATGGCTGCCAGCGCACGGTCGCTGTCGGCGGCGCTGCGTGTGTCGTAGCCCTCGTCGCTCAAAATTCCCGCAACCAGATCGCGGATGTCGTTTTCGTCGTCGACAATCAGAATATCAGACGCCATTTACAGCCTCTTTCGCTTCACTCTCTGCGGCGACGCGACGCGGAAACACCAAACGCACGCGCGCACCGGTATCCCAATCCCCGTTCCGCGGCGCGTCCTCGAGAATCAACTGCCCACCATGCTCTTCCATGACCTTGTTGACGATCGCCAGGCCGAGCCCCGTGCCCTTGGCGCGGGTTGTCATATATGGCTCGGTGAGGCGTGTCCGATCGGTCTCGGGCAAGCCGCAACCGGAGTCGATGGCCGCAATCTGGGCCGTCGCGTCATCTGCCGTCAGCCGGACGTGAATGCGGCCGATCTTCGCACCGTCAGCCGTCACCGCCGAACCGCCATCTTCATCATCGTCATTGCCGCGAATCGCCTCGGCCGCATTTTTCAAGACGTTGGTCAGGGCTTGGCTCACCAGCCGCCCGTCGCATTCGGCCATCACTGCATCGTCCGGCATTTCCAGACGATATTCGATGTCGGGATTGCCGACACGCTGGAGAAAAACCGACTGACGCAGAATCTCGCCGAGATCGACGGGCTTCATTGCCGCCACCGGCATGCGCGCAAAAGACGAGAACTCATCGACCATGCGCCCGATATCGTTGACCTGGCGGATGATGGTTGCCGTGCATTGCTCGAAAACCTCGGGATCCGATTTTACTTCCTTGCCGTATTTGCGGCGCAGCCGTTCGGCTGAAAGCTGGATCGGTGTCAGCGGGTTCTTGATTTCGTGGGCGATGCGGCGGGCGACGTCGGCCCAGGCGGATGTGCGCTGGGCCCGCACCAGTTCGGTGATGTCGTCGAAAGTCAGAACGAAACCGCCCTGCCCTGCGTCCGTCACTTCGCGGGTAATGCGCAAATTCAGTGTTCGATCCTGTCCTTCGCGGAGGATCGTGATTTGCGCCTGCGCGCGGCGTTCCGGATGCGCGCGCGCATCGGAGATCACAGCCGCCATTTCGGGAACCGCCGTCATGATGTCGCGTCCGACCATGCCGGCTTCCTGCCGGCCGAAGAAATTGAGCGCCGCGCGGTTGGCATGGCCGATGCGGCCTTCATTGTCGAGACCCAGCACACCGGCGCTGACGCCGGAAAGCACCGCTTCGGTGAATTGCCGCCGTTCGTCGAGCTGGCCGCCTCGGTGCCTCGCGTGCGCAGCGGACTTGCCGTCGCCATCGACGCGCGAAACCTGGGCACCGACCCGGCCCAATTGCCGCAGTGGTTGTCGGCCGCCGCAGCCCAGGGCGCCGAGCCCAACGTCATTTTTTTCGATACCCGCGATGAAGTCCTGATCAAGCGCTTCAGCGAGACCCGGCGCAAGCATCCGTTGAGTCACGGCGGCAGCGCCCTGATCGAGGCGATCGCGACCGAGCGCAAGCTGCTCGCGCCATTGCGGGCGATCGCCGACCGGGTTATCGACACCAGCGAGCTCAACGTTCACCAACTGCGCCGCCTGGTGATCACCGAACTGGGCCTGGTTCGACAGGCCGGCCTGTCG
>PHEO01000147.1 GCA_002841195.1 Alphaproteobacteria bacterium HGW-Alphaproteobacteria-11 | reverse complement strand
CATCGACAATGGCGGCGCCGCGCGCACCGAGCGCCCTGGCTTCTTCGGGGGTGATGGTCTTGAGGGTCATCTTGTCTTCTCCTTTGGCGCTCACGCGCAATAGATGTCTTTCAGGGTTTTGAGAATCCGGGCCGCGTCGGGATCGTCGATCCGGTAGTAGACGGTCTGGGCGTGCCGGCGCGTCGCGACGAGGCCGTCCTCGCGCAGCTTCGCCAGATGCTGCGACAGCGCCGACATGCCGAGATCGGCTTCGGCCGCAAGCTCGCCGACGCTCGCCTCGCCTTTCACCGCCAGCGCACACAGCACCAGCAGCCGCTTTTCATTGGCGAGCAGGCGGAGCATCCGCGCCGCCTCGCCGGCGCTTTCCGCGAGCTTCGAAATGTCGCTTTTCATCATCCGCATCGTCCGGCCTCCGGCCTTGGTCGTTTTAGATATTGCTAAATTAGTGATTGCTAATATATATGTCAAGAGACGAACGCAGCCCGCGGCGAAAGCCGGGCCGGAACGAAGAAGGAGAACCTCCATGAGCAACGCAAAAAGGCCGGAAATACAGGGCTTTTTCGATGAGGCCACCAATACGGTGAGCTATCTGGTGGTCGACCCGGCTAACCGCGCCGCCGCCTTTATCGACCCGGTGCTCGATTTCGACCCGAAATCGGGCAAGGTCTCGACCGCGAGCGCCGACAGGCTGCTGGCCGCCGCCGAAAAGGCCGGGGCGCGGATCGAATGGATCCTCGAAACCCATGCCCATGCCGACCATTTGTCGGCCGCACAATATCTGAAAGCGAAAACGGGCGCGAAAATCGGCATCGGCGCGCATATAAACGATGTGCAGAAAATCTTCACGCCGGTCTTCAACCAGACCGGCCCAACCGACGGCCGCGAGTTCGACCACCTGTTCAAGGAAGGTGAGCGCTTCCACATCGGCGAAATGACGGTGGAAGTGATCGCGACGCCGGGACATACGCCGGCCTGCATCAGCTACAAGGTCGACGACGCGGTTTTCGCCGGCGACACGCTCTTCATGCCCGACTACGGCACGGCGCGGGCCGACTTCCCCGGCGGCGACGCGCGCACACTCTATCGCTCGATCCGGAAGCTGCTGGCGCTGCCCGACGAGACGCGGCTCTTCATGTGCCACGACTACAAGCCGGAAGGCCGCGACCATTATGTGTGGGAAACGACGGTCGGCGAACAGCGCGCGGCGAACGTGCATGTGCATGAAGGCGTGGACGAAGCGAGCTTCGTCGCCATGCGCGAGAAGCGCGACGCGACGCTGGCGGCGCCGATGCTGCTCTTGCCCTCGATCCAGGTCAATATCCGCGCCGGCCACGTCCCGCCGGCGGAAGACAACGGCAAGCGCTACCTGAAAATCCCGCTGACGGTGCCGGCGGAAGCAGAGGAGAGCCTTTAGGGGCTCTCAGTTGCAGGCCTACCGCCGCGCCTTGCGATAGACGTCTTTCCTGTCGCCGATGCGGACAACCAGCACGCGCAACACCTCATCCTGGATGTCGCAGACGACGCGGTAATCGCCGACGCGGTAACGCCAGAACTGTCCGAGCGGTCCCGTCAGCGGCTTGCCGAAGCTGCGCGGGTTGTCGGCACCCGCAATGCGTTCATCCATGTAATCGAGGATGCGCCGCGCCGATTGTTTGTCGAGCTTGCGAAGCTGGGTTCGGGCACCGTCGGTATATTCAATCGTCCAGGCCAAGGTCTTTTCTCACCTCGGCGGCGGGATGCGTTTTTTCCTGACCCTTGCGGACACGCTCCAGCACATCGGCGGCGAGATAATAGTCTTCCATCTCGTCGAGCCCCCGCTCGATGATCTCGCGCAGATAATAGGCGCGGGTGCGCCCGGTCTTCTCGGCCAACCGGTCGAGCCGCTTTTCGGTTTCGGCGTCAAGGCGAACGGAAGTCGGCATGTGTGTACCCTGCCCGCACTTGTGAATATATGTATTCACTGTATTGGACGTATTCGGTAGGGTCAACCGACGATCCGGGCCGCGCCCGCGCGCCAAGAGTAACCTTGACGTTACAAGCCCATCCGGCTAAATGTAACACTGAGGTTACTTTCAGGTTTGAAAGGGGGACGCCATGGGGGACCGTGAAACAGGGGGGCGCCGGGTCCGGTGGCTCAGTCGCGTGTACATCGCCATCGGGATCCTGATTCTGGTTTTCCATCGCAGCATCGACGCCTATCTCGGCGCGCCGATCGGCGTCGCCGGATTGGGCAGCGCGTTGGCATTCATCGGCGCATTATACGCGTGGCATTACCGCAAGCGGCGCCCGCAGCCCGGCAAGGCGGAATTGCGAGAGATCGCCGAAGATCAGCCGAGGCTCGAGATGCGGCTCTGCATCCTCTACTGGGCGCTCGCGGCGCTGTCGCTGGCGGCATGGGCGACCTATGCCTGGCCGCTCGGCGCGCTGACGCTCGGCCAGACCATCAGCATCGAGGTTTTCGCGCTGCTTGTCATTGCGCTGCCCTTCAGCATCAGGTCGATGAACATCGTCGCGCTATCGCGCAACAACCCCGCGCTCCATGACGAACGGGCGCGCGAGAACCACGTCAAGGGCATCGAAAGCGGATTTGCGGTGGGTCTGCAAACGGCATTGCTCCTGTCGCTTGCCGAGCTGCTCGGCCTTCTTGCACTTGCCGGCGCCGAGGTCGGCCTGCTGACCGCCGCCGCGATGATGCTGACCGCGATGACACGCACGGCCTGGCGCAACTGGAAGGACGCGCAGTGACGAAGGACGAAGCGCCCCTCGTCAACCGCCTGCGCGAACACCGCGCGCGACGGGGACTGACACAGGCCGATCTGGCAGAGGCCGTCGGCGTCAGCCGCAAGACGATCAACACGGTCGAGAACCGGGTCTTCGTTCCTTCGACCGTTCTGGCGCTGAAGCTGGCAAGGGCGCTCGATGTCACCGTGCACGAACTGTTCGAGCTCGACGACTAGAGCCCCCCGCCCGCCTCCCTCAGAAGCGAATGGCGAGCTCGGCTTTCAGGCCGTGATCCTGCGCATCCGTGCCGTATTCGCCGGCATAGCCGAGCGTTAGCACGGTCTGCGCACCGAGCTTCATGTCGATACCGGCCTCGAACGCCAGCGCGTCTTTCGAGATCGGCGCGCCCTGAACCGTGAAGCTGGTGGCAGGCGCCGAGGCAAAGGCCGCACGCGACGACGGATCGACATCGCCGAAAGCATGACGCCAGGCGAGCGAGCCGGTGAGCGCGAAGGCTTCGCTTTCGCGGCGGCCGCGCAGGCCGAGCGTTGAAATGCCGGTCGTGTTGCTGGAACCGGCGACCGTGAGCGCCGCCGGACCGCCGGTTTCGGTGAAGCCGTCGGTCTCGACATGAACAACCGCCAGTCCGGCAAAGGGCGTGAACACCACCGGGCCACGCGCAAGATCGGTGCCGATTTCGGCGGCGGCCTGCATGACATGAGCGTCGTAGTCCGCCTTCAGGCGATTGGTGATGCCGCCGACAACGACGGTGCGATCGGTATCCGCCTGCTGATAGGCATAGGCAAGCGTGCCCCCGAGATCGACCGCGCCGAGCTTTGCGCCGGCATAGCCGGCGATGTGGAAGTTGTCGCTCGCGCCCGAAGAGGCGAGCGTATCGACATCGAAGGTGGAGCGGCTGTAGCCGAGCGCGAAGCCGATGCGGGCATTGTCGCCGACCGTCTTGTCGGCACCGCCGAGAAAGCCCGACGCCGTGCGGTCGAGTGCCGCCGTTGTGCTGTTGGCGTCGGTTTTGCCCCAGGCGCCGAAGACATGGCCCCACACCGTCGTGCCCCCGCCGGGCCGGCCGTCGCCGGCCGCGGGTGCTTGAGCAAGGACCGCCGTCCCTGTGCCGCCGCCAATCAGACCCTGAAGCCGCGCGAACAGCAGATCGCGGATTTGCTGCGCGGTAAGAAGAAATGACGTCGAGGCGCCGGAATGTGCTTCGCCCGACAGCGCATCGAAGGCGGCCCGCGCCTCTTCCTCCGTCATCGACAATATTTCGTCGTAGAGCACATTGCCCGCGCCCAGCGCCTGCGCGGCGCCAGCGACATTGAACTGGTTGGGCGTAAGCGCCGCCTCCTGGAAGTCCGCCGCAAGGTCAAGCGTCAGGAACACCGTGTTGGCGTCGTAGGTGAGCGTCGGCGACAGGAAGGCGAAGTTGGACGTCACGTCGTCGAAGGTGCCGACGACATCGTTGGCGGTGAGGATCGTATAGAGCGTGCTTGCCGCATAGTCGCCCGCTTCGGCGAAGACGCGCACCGTGCCGCCATTGATCGTTGCCTCGTTGTCGACCTGCAGCAGATCGCTGTTGCCGTCCGCATCGACCTCGACATCGAAGAAAGTGCCGGTAGCGAAGGTGACATTGTCGGCCTGCAGCGTGCCAATGGAATTGCCCGGCGCGACCGCGCCGCCGTTCATCACATTGATCGAACCTGTAACGCTGCCGCTGCCGCCGAGTATGCCGTCGATGGAAACCGAGACGTCGGGCAGGACGCCATTGACCAGCAATGCGCCCTCCTGGACCGAAGTGCCGCCGGTCAGCGTGTTGATGCCCGACAGGATCAATATGCCGGTGCCGGTCTTGGTCAGCGAACCGCCGATGCCCGAAATGACGCCCGAAACCACGGTCGACTGGTTGTTGCCGCCGACGACAAGTTCCTTGCCGAGCCCGAGCGTGAAATCGCCGGCGCCGGCGATCGAACCGACTTCGAGACTGGCGGCATTGAGATTCTCGGTGGTGAAGGTGCCGCCGGCCTCGACGATGAACTGCGCCGTGCCGCCCGTCGCCGCATTGTGGAAATCGACCGTTGCGCCATTGGTGGTGGTGATGACGGCGTCGCCCGCCGAAGCCGTATCGCGGAAGAAGAGATCGCCGCCATTCTCGATTTCGGCGCTGCCGGCCGTGGAACTCTGTGTGAACTCGGCCATGCTGTTGTTGACGATGACGGCGGTGCCGCCGCTGGCCGCGTCGCCGAAAGTCAGAACATCGTTGTTTTCGATGTTCGCTTCATCGGCCGAACTGTCGTCCCTGAAATGGAGACCGCCATTGTTGATGAAGCTGGCGCTGCCCGCCGTCGATGAATTGAAGAAGCGCGTGCTGCCATCGGCGGTGTTGGTGATTTCGGCGGTGCCGGCCGTCGAATCGTCCTCGAAGTCGATATAGCCGCCGACCTGGACGATCGCCGCACCGGCGCTCGAAAAGCCACGGAAATAAAGCTCGGCATAGTTGACGCCGTCGCCCTGGACGTCGATGTCGGCATCGCCGGCCGAACCGTCATCGTCGAAGACGCCTGTCGCGCCGTGCTCGAAGATCAGCTCGGCGGTACCGGCAATTGCCCTGGAAATGAAGTTGAGGACGCCGCCATTGCGGGTCGTGATCGTGGCGTCGCCCGCCGTGCTGTCGCCCTCGAAATTGACTTCGCCCGAATTGTCGATCTCGGACGTGGCGGCCGTTGCATCGTTGGAGAAACTGAGTTCGCCGTCGACGGCGATGTCGGAGGTGCCGGCGGTCGTGTTGTCCCGGAAAAACGTCGTACTGCCGGCCTGAAGCGTCAGCGAAGCGTCGCCCGCGCTGGCATCCTCCTCGAAGTTCAGCGCGACGGTATTGTCGATCGCCGCCGTGCCGCCGGTGCTGCTGCCGCTGAACATCATAAAGCCGTCATTGGTGATGGTGGACGCGCCGGCGCTTGAGTCGCCGTAGAGTAGCAGCGAGCCGAGCGCGGTGTTGACGATGGTGGCATTGCCGGCGGTCGAGGTTTCATCGAATTCGAGCAGATTTTCGTTGCTGAACGAGCCGCCACCGGCCGAGCTGCTGTCCTGGAAGATGACGAACCCCAGAATGTTGAATTGCGTGTCGGTGCCGGCGGTCGAGTTGTTGCGGAAGCCGATGCCGGTGCTCAGACCCGTCGCGATGTTGAAAGTCTGCGTCTGGACGTCATTGTTGACGATGCCGTCGCCGTCGAAAAAGAAACGGGCGCTCGCATTCAGGTTGATGGTGAAGGCGTCGGACGGGTTGCCGAAGGTGATGCTGTCGAGCGTATGAATGCCGTTGACGCCGATGGTGGTCTCGGTCGAATTGCCGAAAGTGACCGCGCCATCGGGAACGGCCGGATTGCTCGACCAGTTGGCGCCCGAATTCCAGCTGCTGTTGGCGGGATTGGCGAGCCATTGCCCGTCGACCGCGAGCGCCGGTCCCGACATCAGCGCCAGCACCGCTGTGGTTGCCATCAACATGCCGCGCCGGTTGCACCGCGACACCGCCATTTGCCGTTCGACCGTCTTGCCCATCTTTCATAACCCCCACCGGCCGCGACGGGCGCGACAGGCGCCCGCTCACGGAAATTTCGATGGGCGGATTAAGAACCGGGAGCGGCAAGGCCCGCATACCCCGGATGGGGTATGCGCCGGACGGGACGGCAAAGGGACGGGATCAGGATGCCTGGAGCGCGGCTTCCAGCCGGTCGAGCACGAGTTCGGGCCGGGCGAAGAAAATCAGTTGCCCGGCATCCTCGACCTCATGCAGCGCGATGTTCGGATAGCGGCCGGCGAAATCGCGCACCGACCAGACCGGCACTGCCGGATCGTGCGGCCCGTGCAGCAGCGTCACCGGCTGGGTGACGGGCGCCACATAGCGGCTCCAGTCCTGCATCAACAGCCGGGCGTCGATCTCGAAGGCCTTGTAGCCTTGCGCCACCATGAAGTCGTAACCGTCGCTCAAATGCGGCAGCACATCGCCGCGCTGTGCGACCGGCCAGTCGGCGACCGCGCTTTCGTAAAGCGCCTTCATGAAGGCGTGATGGCCGCCGCTGTCGATCAGCGCCACGGCCGCGCGCAGGATCAGCCGCGAGAAGCGCGGCGCGTATTTCGTCGTATAGGCGACGATGCGCTGGCGCGGCGCCAATGCCGAAATCTGCGCGCCCGACGTGACCGGCACCGTGCCCGAGACGTTGAGGATGTGCGGGATGCGCGCGCCCATGCGCGCCGCGGCCGCATAGGCATAAAGCGCGCCGCTGAGATGGCCGAGCACCGGACAGCGCGCAATGCCGAGGTGATCGAGCAGCGCTTCGGCATCGGCGGCGAAACGGTCCGGCGCGCCTTCCGCCTCGCCGTCGTGATCCGACCCGCCAAAGCCCGGACGCGCCGGGACGATGAGACTGATGTTGCGCGCGACAAGCGCCTCGCGGTTGAAAAGCGGCGCCGCATAGCCGTCGAGCATGCCGTGGACGAAGAGCACCGGCCGGCCCTGCGGCGCACCGATCCGCGTGTAGACGAGTTTGCGCGGCCCGCGCGGCAATATGTCGAACAGCGCCGAAGCCCGCCGGCCGCGCGCCATGATGCGGCCCTCGCCGCCCATGTCGAACTGCGCCAGTGCCGCCGTCATGCGGATCAGCTCGCCCTGCGAATGCGCTTCGGTCTTGCGCAGCACAGCCTTCATCTGTGTTCGTACCGTTTCGATCGAGCTCTTGCGCGCATCGGCGATGTCGCGCGCCGATGCGCCCGCCATCAACGCACGGGCGATGTCGCACTCGGCCTCGCTGAGCCCGAACGCCTGACGCAGCACGGCGCCGATGCGGTCGTTCCACGCAAGGTCGGCGACGCTGAGAAGTCCGAGCGGCGCATCGCCGTCGCGCACGGGCGCCCTCGTCAGCGCGACGATCAAGGCCGAACCATCGCGGGCCGA
>PHEO01000146.1 GCA_002841195.1 Alphaproteobacteria bacterium HGW-Alphaproteobacteria-11 | reverse complement strand
AAGCTCGCCGAGGACATGCTCTCGGTCGTGCCGCAATGCCTGCCCGCCTACAAGAAACTGATCGATGACGGCTTCGCGCAAGATTTCGGCACCGCGCTCAAGACCGAGCGGCAGTTTTCCAACGCCGCCAACAAATCGGTCGCGCCGGAGGAAATCGCCGCGCGCCGCGAGGGGATACAGAACCGTGGCAAGCAGCAGACGAGCTAAACGCCTGCTTCTACGCGCCCACAAACTTCAGCAACGTGCCGTACTCGCCCTTGTCCGCCGCGCGCAACGCCGCGATATAGGCGTTTCGACGTTCACTCGTATGCAGGAGATCGTGGCCAGCCGCCCAGTCGATTGGTGGATGGCCGAAACATTCCTTCAAATAGGTGTCGGCGGCGATGCGCGCGTGACGGCCGTTGCCGTTCGCGAACAGATGAATGGCGACAAGCCGGTGGTGAAAGCGCGCGGCTGCTTCGAGGGGGGTGTAGGTCCGATGCGCGCTCCAGTAACGCGCATCATCGAGCAGCGTGTGCAATTCGACCGCGATATGAAGCGGATCGATTCCAATGTTCTTTTCGCTGCGGCGAAACGCGCCCGCCCATCGCCACACCGCGCCGAACATCCGGCGATGCAGCTCGCGCATGAAGTGCTCATTCAGCACATCCGAGTTGCGGCGGCGCGACAGCCAGAGCAATCCCGCCTGAACGTTCGCCTGTTCCAGTTCGTTGAGTTCGCCGCGCGTCGTGACGTGGCGAAAGCGCAGACCCTCGCGTTCGTCGGGGTCGAGCGGCGTCGCGCCGTCGGGCTCGTCCGCGACGCCGCTCATTTCTCCGACCAGAAGCCGGGCGGCGGGTCTTCCATCAGCGCGCGCGCGATGCGCTCCACCTCCGCCTTGTTCTTCTTTTCCGGCAGGGCCTGGCGTTCCAGCGCCATATGGGTGCTGGAACGCGCCACCAGCGCCTCGGCCTTGCGGCGCGCCTGCGCTGCGACGACATTCTCGATGCGGCCTTCCGCCGGCACGATCGCGTAAACGAAGCGGCAGCCCATCGCCGCGGCGAAATCCTCCATCGCCTTCAGCGTGATGCCGCCTTCGCGCTCGGCGCGTTCGGCCTGCGAGACGCGGGCGCGGGTCACGCCGAGGCGGCGTGCGAGGTCCGCGCCCGACATGCCGAGCGCCTTGCGGACGGTCGCGATCCAGCCATCGCCCGGCAAGGTCACCCGTGCGAGAGGCGCGGCGCCGTCGGCAATGGCGCGATATTGTTTGGCGGCGAGGCGTTTCACGGTCATTATGCTAATCTATATATTGACGTTTTATATTTTTTGATTAGCTATAACTATACAATAATTTTGTTTTGTCAATAGATTGATTGACATTTTAAGGCAACTCGCCACCTCGCGCGCCCGTTTTCAATCCGGTGTCGGCACCCTCCCATTTCCGCTATCCTCCCTCCAAACGCCATTCAGAGCATTTCCGGGAGGGAACCCCCATGAGCAGCACGTCTCGCCAGCATGACATCGTGATCCGCGGCGGCACCGTTTATGACGGCACGGGGGCCGCGCCTTTCGCCGCCGACATCGCCATCGACAATGGCGTCATCACGGCGGTCGGCAAGGTCTCCGGCTCCGGCGCCGAGGAGATCGACGCGACAGGTCAGATCGTCACGCCGGGCTTCATCGACGTTCACACGCATTACGACGGCCAGGTGACGTGGGATCCCTTCCTGCAGCCTTCCACGTTTCACGGCGTCACCACAGCCGTCATGGGCAATTGCGGCGTCGGCTTTGCGCCCTGCAAACCCGAACAGCGCGAATGGCTCTTGGGCCTCATGGAAGGCGTCGAGGATATTCCGGGTACGGCGCTTGCCGAGGGCATCAAGTGGAACTGGGAAAGCTTCGCCGAATACATGGACGCGGTCGCGGCCTCGCCGCTCGCCGTCGATGTCGGCCTGCAAATTCCGCATGCCGCCGTGCGCGCCTATGTGATGGGCGAGCGGGCGCCGGCGCTCGAGCCCGCCACCGAAGCCGAAACGGATGAGATGGCCCGTCTCGTCGTCGAGGCGCTCGAAGCCGGCGCGCTCGGCTTCTCGACCTCGCGCACGCTGAAGCATCGCGACAAGCATGGCGCCTCGACGCCGACGCTGAAGGCCGAAGCGCAAGAGCTGCACGGCATTGCCCGCGCGATGGGCAAATCGGGCAAGGGTGTGCTGCAACTGATCGCCGACTTCAAGGACACCGATGCCGAATTCGCGATGCTGCGCGGCATGGTCGAGCTTTCCGGGCGGCCGATGTCGATCACCATCGAACAGGACGACCGCTGGCCGGATGTCTGGGCGCGCGTGCTCGACAATATCGCCGCCGCCAATGCCGACGGTCTCCCCATCAAGGGCCAGGTGCCGCCGCGCGCCACCGGCCTGCTGCTCGGCCTCACCGCCTCGCTCAATCCCTTCGTGATGCACCAGACCTTCCGGCAGATCTGGGGGGCGCCGCTCGAAACGCAGTTGAAGGCGCTCCGCGATCCTGAATTCCGCGCGAAGCTTCTCGCCGAGGAACCGGAATATCCGGCCGGCGAAATCATCGAAATGATCTGCGTGGGCTACCACAAGATGTTCGCGCTGGGCGAGCGGCTGGACTACGAGCCGGCGCCGGAGCAAAGCGCCAAGGCGGTTGCGGCGCGTACCGGCAAGCATCCGCGCGAGGTCGTGCTCGACTGGATGCTGGAGCGCGACGGCAAGGCGCTCCTTTATTTCCCGCTGATGAATTACCATTGCGGCAGCCTCGCCGATGTCGAGAAGATGCTGACGCATCCGAACACCGCCTTCGGGCTTTCGGATGGCGGCGCGCATTGCGGCATCATCTGCGATGTCAGCTTCCCGACGACGCTGCTCACCCATTGGGGCCGCGACCGCACGCGGGGGCGCAAACTGCCGCTCGAATGGCTGGTGCATGGGCTCACCGGCCGCAATGCCGATCTCGTGGGCCTGCACGATCGCGGCATCCTCGCGCCCGGCATGAAGGCCGATGTCAATGTGATCGACTTCGACCGCCTGACGCTTTATTCGCCGCATATCGTCAACGACCTGCCGGCCGGCGGAAAGCGCCTGATCCAGAAGACCGACGGCTACACCGCCAGCATCGTTTCGGGCGCCGTCGCCTTCCGCAATGGCGAACCGACCGGCGCGCTGGGCGGCCGGCTGATCCGCGGCGCACAAGCCCGTCCGGCCGGGGCGCGGGTTTCGGCCGCGGCGGATTGAGGCCCGGAACGTCCTTGTTTCAAGCCTTTTTTGCCGCCCGGCCGCGCTTGCCCTAATTTGGTCACGGAGCGGATGGAAGAGAGAGCGCCACGCCCTGTCCGGGCGGCTGGCCCTTCATAGTTGTTTTCCGCGGAATAGCCGATGGACGAACCCCAAGTGCCGCCGCCTGCCCCCGAAGCCGCGCCCGAGCCTGCCGCCGCCAATCCGCGCGCCTGGCACCGTTCGGCCTTTGTGCGTCAGGCGGCTTTCTTCTTCATCGTGCTGCCGCTGGTCATCGCGGCCAATCTCGCGGTCTGGGCGGCCTTCAACCAGCCGCATCACGCCGAAGCCTGGACCGGCGAAATCGTCGGCTTCTCCTACAGCCCCTATCGCCAGGGCCAGGACCCGACCCGGAACCGCCATCCCTCCGCCGCGCAGATCGAAGAGGACCTGAAGCTGCTGGCCGGCACGGTGCAGGCGATCCGCACCTACACCATGGTCTTCGGTCAGCAACGGATTCCCGAACTTGCCGCCCAATACGGGCTGTCGGTGGCACCGGGCGCCTGGATCGGCCCCAATCTCGAGCGCAACGAGGTCGAACTCGAACGGCTCATTCAGGCGGCGCCACGGCGCAATGTGGTGCGCGTGATGGTCGGCAACGAGGCGCTGCTGCGGCGCGACGTGACGGTGGACGAGCTGATCGCCTATATCCGCCGCGCCAAGACGCGCATCTGGAAGCCGGTCTCGACGGCCGAGCCGCCGCATATCTGGCTCAACCATCCCGAGCTTGTGAAGGAAGTCGATTACATCGCCGTGCAGATCCTTCCCTATTGGGAGGGCATTCCGATCGACATCGCGGTCGATGCGGTGTTCGAACGCATCGCCGAGTTGAAGGCCGCCTATCCGGGCAAGCCGATCGTCGTGTCGGAAGTCGGCTGGCCAAGCCGCGGCAAGGTCATTCCGCGGCGGCCCTATGTGGGCCTCGCCGAATCCGAGCTGAGCACCGAGGCCGTGCCGTCGCTGGTCAACCAGGCGACGTTCCTGCGCGAGTTTCTCAACCGCGCCAAACAGGAAGACCTCACCTATTACGTCATCGAAGCCTTCGACCAGCCGTGGAAGGCGTCGGAGGAAGGCGCGGCCGGCGCCTTCTGGGGCATCTACAATGCCGACCGTCAACCGAAATTCCCGATGGCCGGCGGCATTTCCGAGGCGCCGGAGTGGCGCTTCTGGGCGTCGCTCGCGGCCGGCCTCGCGCTTCTGCCGGCCATGCTCTTCATCCTCCGCCAGCGCCATGTGCGGCCGGCCGGCGTCATCTTCTTCGCGGTGCTGACGCAGATTGCCGGTTCGGCCATCGCCTGGGCGGGGCTGTCGGTGACCGGCCTCTATTTCACCTGGGTCGGCGTCACCGTCTGGAGCTTCCTCTTTTTCGCGCAAGGCCTGCTCCTCATCGTGCTGCTGACAGAGGCCATCGAATTCGTCGAGGTCATCTGGACGCGCCACGGCGAACGGCACTTCAAACCCTTCGACGACAAGGTTGTCAGTCCGACCGCCAAAGTGTCGATCCATGTGCCGATTCACAACGAGCCGCCGGAAATGGTGAAAGAGACGCTCCGGGCGCTGTCGCAGATCGACTACGAGAACTACGAAGTGCTGGTGCTCGACAACAACACGACCGATCCGGAAGTCTGGCAGCCGGTGCGCGACTATTGCGCGGTGCTCGGACCGCGCTTCCGGTTCTTCCATCTCGAAAACTGGCCGGGCTTCAAGGCCGGCGCGCTCAATTTCGGCATGGAGAAAACCGCTCCCGACGCCGAGATCGTCGCCGTCATCGACAGCGACTATCAGATCGAGCCGAACTGGCTCCAGACAATGGTCCCCTATTTCAACAAGCACGATGTCGGTTTCGTGCAGGCGCCGCAGGACTATCGCGACCGGCGCGAAAGCACCTTCAAGAACATGGCCTATTGGGAATATGCCGGCTTCTTCCATATCGGCATGGTCCAGCGCAACAATTTCAACGCCATCATCCAGCACGGCACGATGACACTGGTGCGCAAGTCGGCGCTCGAAAAGGTCGGCGGCTGGGCGGAGTGGTGCATCTGCGAGGATGCCGAGCTTGGCATCAAGCTTTATCGCGCCGGTTACGACAGCGTTTACGTCAACCATTCTTTCGGCCGCGGTCTCACGCCCGACACGCTGGCGGGATATATCACCCAGCGTTTCCGCTGGGCCTATGGCGCGGTGCAGATCGTCAAGCATCACTGGGATGCGCTGGCGCCCTGGGCGCGGCGAAAGAACGGTCTTTCGGGCGCGCAGCGCTATTACTTCCTTGCCGGATGGCTGCCGTGGTTCGCCGACGGGCTGGCGCTGCTTTTCACGACCGCCAGCATCGTGCTGTCGGTCTGGGCGCTCTACCAGCCGCATTTGGTCTATCTGCCGGTCGCGGCGTTTCTGATCCCGACCATCGGCAGTTTCGCCTTCAAGGTCATCCGTTCGCTGTGGCTCTATGCCGTGCGCATTCGCGACTGTTCCTTCCTCGAAAGCCTCGGCGCCGGCGTCGCGGCGCTCGGCCTCACCCATACCGTCGCCAAGGCGATGCTCAACGGCATGATCACCACCAGCAAACCCTTCATCCGCACGCCGAAATGCGAGGACAAGCCGCCGCTCGCGGCCGCCTTCATCCAGGTTCGGGAAGAAACGCTGATGCTGACGGTGCTCTGGGGGCTGACGATTGCCTTCCTCATGAGCCCGGATTTCGCCGACAGTCATTCGCGGCTCTGGGTCGCCGTGCTGCTGGTGCAGTCCGTGCCCTATGCCTCGGCCGTTCTGCTGTCGCTCATCAACGTCATGCCGTCGCTCGTCCGGCGCAAGACCGAAGACGCGCCAACCGGACTGCTTTCGGCGGCGGAGTGAGAGTAAAATCCGGATTTTGTCATCGAACTGTCAAAAAACTGTCACATACGAATTCGGCGCTGGCACGAAGCGGGGATAAGTTGCGGGATAAACCCGGGGACAAGTCCGCACTGCGGGCCTTTGTGACAGTTTTTTGACAGTACGATGACAGAAGGGCGTTTCGGGGTGTCGCAATACCCCAATTTTTCGCCTTACATCGGGCCGCCGCCGTCGATGTTGATCTTCTGGCCGTTCGCATACGGATTGGCGTCGGAGACGAGATAGACGACCGCGGCGGCCACCTCTTCGGGGCTGCAGACATGACCGAAAGGCATGTTGGCGTCGAGTTCGTGGATGTCCATGCCCTTTTTGCCGGCGCGGGCAGCCGCAAGGCGCGAACCCATGTCGGTGTCGGTGAGGCCGGGCGCGACGATATTCGTCCGTATGCCGAACTTCCGCTCCTCTTTCGCCAGCGTCAGCGCCAAAGCCTCGGCCGCCGCCTTGCCCATATTGTAGGGACCGCCCTGCGCCGAATGGTTGAGCGTCGCCACCGAAGAGATAATGACAATGTCGCCGCGCTTTTCTTTCCGCATGTGCGGGATGACGAGTTTCGAAACGAAATGCGGCGCCATCGCATGAACGCGCAGCACCCGCTCAAGCTCCAGCGGATCGGTGTCGGCAACCGTCTGGCCGCGCGAGGCGATACCGGCATTGTTGACGAGGATGCCGATGGAACCGAAATCCTTCAGCACGTCGGCGACCATGACCTGGTCTTCCTCGAAATTCTCGACCGAGGCCGAATAGGCCTTCGCCTTGCGTCCCAGGCGCTTGATCGCTTCGACCGTATCGTTGGCGGCTTCCTCGTCGCGGCGATAATTGACCGCGACGTCGGCGCCAGCCTCGGCCAGCGCCACCGCAATGGCGCGGCCAATGCCGCGGCTGCCGCCCGTCACCAACGCGACGCGGCCTTCAAGCGATATGTTCATTGACATCCTCCCCGCGCACGGTTCACGCCGCGCGATAGCCTTCATACTTTTTCATGTCTTCGCGCAGGACCGTTTTCAGGATCTTGCCGTTCGGATTGCGCGGCAGCGGTTCGTGCCGGAGTTCGATCTTGATCGGCACCTTGAAGGCGGCGAGCAGCTTGCCGACATGGGCGCGAAGCTCTTCCTCGCTCACCTGCTTGCCGGGCGCGACCTGAACGACGGCGCCGACTTCCTCGCCCAGCACCTTGTGCGGGATGGCGACGACGGCGGCATCCATCACGGCGGGATGCGCGTAGAGCGCGTCCTCGACCTCGACGCAATAGATGTTTTCGCCGCCGCGGATCAGCATGTCCTTCGCGCGGTCGAGAATGTAGGCGAAGCCTTCATCGTCGATGCGCACGAGATCGCCCGAGTGGAACCAACCGCCTTCGGTGATCGCGGCCGCCGTCGCTTCCGGCTTGTTCCAATAGCCCTTCACGATGTTCGGGCCCCTGATCCAGAGCTCGCCGATCTGCCCGCGCGGCAATTCGTTGCCCTGTTCGTCGACAACCTTGATGTCGCATATCGGTACGGCGGGACCGGCGCTGTCGGGCTTTGCAA
>PHEO01000356.1 GCA_002841195.1 Alphaproteobacteria bacterium HGW-Alphaproteobacteria-11 | reverse complement strand
GCCGTTGATCGCGCGCATGCGCTGCGCGACGCGTGCGAAGAACGGCCCCATGAAATCGGCCTCCATGTTCCATTTGCGGCCGTTGCGGGCGACGAAGAAATCCTCGTCCTGCGCAACGATCTCGCCGCCGTCGAGCCGGTAGACGCCGGCGCGCTCGAAGGGGCATTGCCGCCCGTCGCGCCAGATCGACACGCCGTCTGCATTGACCGTCACGTCGCGCTTCTTCACCACGGCGCGGGCGTCCCAGTCGATTTGCATTTCTGGAATTTCGCGGGCGAGGCCGCGCGCCGCCGCGAAATCGTCGAGCGGCGACCAGGCGAGGCCCGGCCGCGCCGGCATCGGGTTTTTTTCGCTCGGTCCGACATGGCGATAGCTCAGCGGCAATCCGACATAGCCCGAGCCCGGCTCGTTGAGCGAGTCGAAGCCGATGACATTGGACAGGCCCTTGACGCGATGCGCGACCGCCTCCATCGCGCCGAGATAATGTTCCTGCAGATAAGTTTGCGCCGAACGGCCCTCGATCAGAAAATCGGGGCAGAAGGCATCGCCGGCGAAGAACAGCGTCCACATGATCGCGTTGGCCGGATATTTGTAGTTCTGCGACCAGGTCATGGTCGGGTAGGTGTCCTCCTGACGCCCGCCGCGCGCGAAATCGTATTTGTATTGCATCACATGCGCGGCGCCGGCGGCGTGGAACTTCGTGAAGTCGAGACCGACCGCATCGAAGAGCCAGGCCGGCGCGCCGTCGCCGCCGGTCATGCGGCTCCAGACGTCCTGATGGAAGTCGACAAAGACATACATGCCGTAATCGTCGGCCTTGCGGCAGAGCGCGGCGAAATAGTCGAGATATTCCTCGTCATATTGTCCCGGCCCCGCATGTTCGACCGCTTCCCATGTCGTCAGCAGGCGCAGGCAGTTGAAGCCCCAGGCCTTCAGCCGTCCGAAATGCTCGTCCGCCTCGGCCAGCGGAAACGGCCGGCCGACGAAGGAAACCGTGCGGTGGTCGGAAAAATCGGTCGGGATGTTGGTGTGGCCGTTCGGGGTGTAGGGCATCTTGCAGTCGCCGCCGAGGTTGACGCCGCGCAAGAGATGCCTGCGGCCATCGGCCCCCTGAAACCACTCACCGTCTATTCCGAGCCTCGGCAATGCCATTCTTTCCTCCCGACCTTCTTGTTGAAGGCGAGGATAGCGGGCACCATCGGCACACACAAACGAGGGATGCCGATGAGCGAGACCATGACGCGCGAACAACTCCCGCCCCTGCCCGCGCAGCCCGCGGGCGTCGCCTGGCCGACAAGGGACTGGCCGACAGGGGATCTGCCCGGAAACATCGACAAGGCCCGCTTCGCAAGGCTGATGGACCATGCCTTCGCCGCAACGCCGCCCGACGATCTCGGCGAGACTTTCGGGGTCGTCATCGTCAAGAACGGCAGGCTCGTGCACGAGCAATATGCGGCAAGTCACGGGCCGGACGTCACCTGTCCGTCATGGTCGAAGGCGAAAAGCATCACCCATGCGCTGGCG
>PHEO01000355.1 GCA_002841195.1 Alphaproteobacteria bacterium HGW-Alphaproteobacteria-11 | reverse complement strand
AGCCTATAGCTGATCGAGCGATTGGCTTCACCCGTTTCAGCAATGGTGCGCTAGTGCGCGGCGTTTGCGGGTCGCCGCGCGCTGCCTGTCATGCCGCGACCGGATGCCCGCCTTCCATCGCGTGCAGGATGCGCGGGTCTTCTGAAACGGGAATCCCGGCTTCATCATATTGCTTGCGGATATGCGGAGTGAGCAGGCCGACCCGCGCCAGCGCGGGCAACATCAGATGTTCGAGCGAGTGGATCTGGCCGGGGGGCAACTGGCGGGTGATACCAAGTTCTTCGGCGTCTTTCAGGCCCGCGAAGAAATCATCAGGATCGATCTCGCAATTTTGCAGCACCAGCATGAAACCGGGATCAACCCGGCTGGCGATTGTTCCGGCGGTGCCGGCAAAGGCAAGAATGCGTATGGCTTCAAAGGCGAAGGCGGCCAGGTCTTCCACCTCATCTTCGGGCAGGCCAGCGATCACTGGCCCCAGATAGGCGTGGCCGAAGGACACATGCCGCGATTCATCGCGCATGACGTTGAAGGTCAACTGCTTGAGCAGTTCGCACTGGGTGGAACGGTACATGTTGTTGAACGCACCCAGCGCCAGGCCTTCGACGATCATGTTCATGCCGATCATGATTTTTTCGTAGCGATCAGCCTTCAAGGTCGCATCGATCAACTGTTTGAGCCAGCCGGACATCGGATAGACCATCGCGACCTTGTCACAATATTTGGCAAACACCTCGACATGCCGTGCTTCGTCCATCGTCTGGGTGGCAGCATAAAGCTTGGCGGTGGCATCGGGCACCGAGTGCGTGATGCAGGCCGCTGTCATCAGTGCGCCTTGTTCTCCATGCAGGAATTGCGACAGAAGCTGTGCAGTCGAATGGGCGGTGAAGTTTTCCTGCTGCGACTTTGACAGTTTCTGAAAGAACGGCATCCGGTGATAGATGTCCTGATCATCATTGATCATCGGCCGTGATGGATCGACGGTCATATCCCATGGCAGCCGTTCGTCGCTGTTCCACTGATCCTGCTTGGCCCGGCGATAGAGATCTTCGATCTTGTCGCCCGACATCAGATAATCGAACGTCCACGCAATTTCGAGCGGGCTGCGATAGATGTCATCGGGGGTTTTGCCAGCCAGCCAGGCAGGCATTTGGTCGCCACTGCGATCTTGAACCAGTTCCATGTCACTCTCCCAATTGGCTCGGCAAAGCGCTGAGCGGGTGTTCAATATTGGCGGGCCGGCAGGCGGATGATCATGCCGTCCATCGCGTCCGTAAGGGGAATCTGGCAGGCGAGGCGGCTGTCTGGGCCGACATCATATGCGAAATCGAGCGTCGCCCGCTCCAGCTCGTGCATCGCGGGCAGGCTGGCGGTGGAGCTTTCATCGTCAAGATAGACGTGGCAGGTTCCGCAAGCGCAAAAGCCGCCGCAATCGCCTTCGATCCCCGGTACCTTGTTGATCGCTGCCGCTTCCATCAGCGACAATCCGGCGACTGCGGATACCGGATGCCTTGTCCCGTCCTGCTGCACA
>PHEO01000145.1 GCA_002841195.1 Alphaproteobacteria bacterium HGW-Alphaproteobacteria-11 | reverse complement strand
CCGCCACTCCGCCTGCAACAGCCAGGCCGTCGGCACCGTGATCGGCGCCATTCTCGGCGGCGTCATCGGCGCCGATCAGGGCAGGGGCGCAGGCCCTGTGATCGGCGGTGCGCTGATCGGCGCCGTTCTTGGCGGCGCGCTTGGCCACGCGATCGACGCGAGCAATTGGGCTTGCGTCGGCGACGTCCTCGAATATGCGCCGAACCGCCGCGCGGTTTCATGGCGCGATGCGCAGACCGGCTACGGCTACGAGGTCACGCCGATGCGCACCTACGAACCGCATCCCGGCCGCTACTGCCGCGAGTATCAGACCGTCGTCACCATCGGCGGCCGCGCCGAGGAGGCTTACGGCACGGCTTGCCGCCAGCCCGACGGCGCATGGGAGATCGTGAACTCCTGAGCGAGGGGCGCGACTGGCCTGTGGGCCGGGCGCGGACGGGCGGCGCTCTCCTCGGCGCCGCCCGTCTTCTTTTTACGCGCCCAAACCGGAAAACCCTTTGCGAGCGAGCGCCCGCCGCGCCATCATTGCATCCAGCATGGGTGAGAAAGCGGTCCGGCAGAGGCCGCGCGAGGCGAGGGGCGGCATGGCGCAGGACGAAAAGGTCGGCGAATTCATCACCATTGAGCGTATTGGCCGCGTGGCCACCGTCCGCTTCGACCGGGGCGACCGCGTCAATGCGCTGTCGGCGCGCCTGTTGCGCGACCTCGCGGCAACCGCCCGCCTGTTGCGCGACGACGTGACGACGAGCGCCATCGTCCTCACCGGCGGACAGGCCTTCACCGGTGGTGCCGACCTCGCGGATCCGGAGATGGCAAGCCGGGCATCCGCTTCGCTTCTCGAACGCCGCGAGATGCTGCGCGCCGGTCCCGACATGTGCGACGCATGGGAAGCACTCGACCAGGTGACGATTGCCGCCATCGAAGGCTTCTGCATCGGTGGCGGCGTTGCGCTCGCAGTCGCCTGCGATTTCCGCATCGCCGGACGTGGCGCGCATTTCCGCCTGCCCGAAATTCCGCTCGGCATGAACATGAGCTGGCACACCCAGCCCCGCATGGTGAACCTGATCGGTCCTTCGCGCGCCAAGCAGCTCACGATCTTCGGCGAGCGCGTCGGCGCCGAACAGGCCGAACGCTGGGGCCTCGCCGACGAAATCTGTGACGACGGCAAGGCGCTTGAATGCGCGCGCCGCTGGGCCGAAAAGGTCGCCGCTCTGCCGCCCGTATCGGTGCGCATGGCCAAGCGTGGTATCACCCAGGCCGCGACCGCGCTCAACGCCGCGGTCACCTTCATGGATGCCGATCAGTTCGCGCTCGCCGCCACCGGCGAAGACAGCCGCGAGGCCATCGCGGCCTTTCTCGAAAAGCGTCCGCCGAATTTCACCGGGCGCTGAAGCGCCGTCATTCGAGGTATCGATGTCTTACGACGATCCGAAGACCCATCGCGGGAATTGCCCCTGTTGCACGCCCTATGTCTGGGGCGCCTATCCGCCGAAGCGCGAGCATCTGAGCCGCCGCGGCTTCTTCGGCGCCGGTGCGGCGCTGACGGCCGGCATGCTGACGGCGCTCGGCGTCTCGCGCGCCGGCGGCGATGCGCTCGCCGAAGCTGCTGCGGCGCTTGCCTTTGCCGCGCCCGCCATCGCCGAAGGATCGACACGGCGCGCCCGCGCGGCCACCGGCGGCGTCACGGTCTATCGCGGCGGCACCATCCGCACGATGAACTCGGCCCTGCCGGTCGCCGAAGCGATTGCGATCAAGGGAGGCCGCATTCTCGCGGTCGGCGGCGAAGCGGAAGTCGTATCGCGCGCCGGAGGCGGCGCCCGCATCGTCGATCTCGGCGGCAAGACCATGTTGCCCGGCTTCATCGACTGCCATGGCCATGTCTCGCTGACGGCGTTGCTGATGGGTTTCCAGAATCTGGCGCCGATTCCGGCGGGCCCCATCGGCAGCATCGCCGACATTCAAAGCGAATTGCTGAAATACCGCGAGAGAACCGGCGGCGGACGCGGCGGCTGGATCCTCGGCGCGAACTACGACGACTCGCTGCTCGCCGAGAAGCGCGCCATCACCCGGACCGATCTCGACGAAGTGTCCACCGAGCAGCCGGTGCTCGCCTATCATGCCTCGCTGCATGTCGTCGTCGTGAACTCATATGCGCTGAACCTTCTCGGCATCACGGCCGATACGCCGGACCCGGCTGGCGGCGTCATCCGCCGCTGGCCCGGCACCAACGAGCCGAACGGCATTCTCGAAGAGGGCGCGATTTCGCTTGCCCTGCCGCGTCTGCCGGAAGTTTCTAAGGACGAATTGCTCGACCTGCTCGACAAGGTTCAGGATCAATATGCGGCCTGGGGCATCACGACAGCGCAGGACGGTGCGACGCGGCGCCCCGACTACGATCTGCTGACGCTCGCCGCCGAGCGCGACCGCCTGAAAATCGACGTGATCGGCTACCCCTTCTTCACCCATATCGACGATCTGGCGCGCGGCGATGTCGAGGTGCAAAAGGACTACAACGGCTTCAAGATCGGCGGCATCAAGCTGATGCTCGACGGTTCGCCGCAAGCCAAGACCGCCTGGCTCACGGAGCCTTATGAAGTTGTGCCGCCGGGATTCAAGCCGGATTATCGCGGCTACCGGATCGTTGACGATCTGACGGCGGCCAACTATGTCGACGACGCCTTCGCGCGCGGCTGGCAGGTCTATGCCCATTGCAATGGCGATGCCGCCGCCGACCAGTTCATCGCCGCCATCGAAAAGGCAACGGCGAAATATGGGCCGGGCGACCGGCGCGCGACTGTCATCCATGCCCAGACGTTGCGGGAAGATCAGCTCGACCGCATGGCGAAGCTTGGCGTCATGCCGTCCTATTTCGTCACCCATACGTTCTACTGGGGCGATTGGCACCGGGACTCGGTGCTCGGTCCGGCGCGCGCGGCGCGCATCAGCCCGGTCCGCTCGACAGTCGATCGTGGCATGCGCTACACGCTGCACAATGATTCGCCGGTCGCGCCGTCCGACTGCCGCATGCTGCTCTGGTCTGCGACCAACAGGCGCACCCGCAGCGGCGAAGTGCTGGGCGAAGATCAGCGCATAAGCGCCTACGATGCCTTGCGCGGCATCACTATCGACGCCGCCTTTCAGCATTTCGAGGACGACATCAAAGGCTCCATCGAGGAAGGCAAGCTCGCCGACCTTGTCATCACGGCGGAAGACCCCGAGACGATCGACCCGTCCGGCCTTCGCGATTTGCAGATCGTCGAAACGATCAAGCGGGGCGAAACCATCTACGCCGCCTGACCGGCGGGGAAGAGATACCCGAACGTCATGCAACTCAAGATCAGACGCATACCGCTCGACACGCTGCGTGAGAACGTCGCGATACTGGCGTCGGATTGCGCCGCGCTCCGGCCGGAGGCCTTTCAGGCGTTCAAGCGGCTGGAAATCGTCCATGACGGCCGGTCGATCATCGCGAGCCTCGACATTTCCAACGACCCTTCGTTAGTCGGTCCGCAGGAGATCGGCCTTGCCGAGCCGGCCTTCCGCCGCATGGGGCTGCCCGAAGGAACGCAGGTCACGATTTCGCCGGCACGCAGGCCGCAAAGCCTCGAATATGTCCGTACAAAGATTATTGGCGAGACGCTGAACGCGCATCAGATCGACGCCATCATTCGCGACATCGTCGGCTATCGCTACTCCGACATGGAAATCGCGGCTTTTCTGGTCGCCTGTGCCGGTTTCCTGACCACGGGCGAGCTGCTCGACCTGACCCGCGCCATGGCCTCGGCCGGCAACAGCCTCACATGGGCCTCGCCGATGATCGTCGACAAGCACTGCATCGGCGGTATCCCGGGCAACAGGACATCGATGATCGTCGTGCCGATTGTCGCGGCGCACGGATTGACCATCCCGAAAACCTCGTCGCGCGCCATCACATCGCCCGCCGGAACGGCCGACACGATGGAGGTGCTGGCGCGCGTCGATCTCAAGATCGAGGAAATGCGGGCCGTCGTGGGCGAATGCAACGGCTGTCTGGTCTGGGGCGGTCACGTCAATCTCTCGCCGGCCGACGACATTCTGATCGGTGTCGAGCGTCCACTCAATCTCGACACGCGCGAACAGATGGTGGCCTCCATCATGTCGAAGAAGATGTCGGCGGGCTCGACCCACCTCGTCGTCGACATCCCCGTCGGCCCGACCGCGAAGGTACGCGACGCCCACGAGGCAATGCGGCTGCGCAAGCTCTTTGAATATGTGGCCGACCAGGTCGGACTTCATGTCGATGTCGTTGTGACGGATGGCGCGCAGCCGGTGGGGCGCGGCATCGGGCCGATGCTCGAGGCGCGCGACGTGATGGCCGTGCTCGACAACGAGCCGGATGCGCCTGCCGATCTGCGCGAGAAGTCGCTCCAGCTCGCAGGTCACATCATCGAGGGCGATCCGGCTGTCAGGGGCGGCGGTGGCTATGCGCGCGCCCGCGAATTGCTGAAAAGCGGCGAGGCGGCGGCCGGCATGCGCCGCATCATCGACACGCAAGGCCCTGCGCCGCCCGGTCCGCCATTGGGGCCCTTGAAGGCCGATGTGCTGTCGCCCGCCGATGGCGTCGTCGCGGCCATCGACTGCTTCCGCATCGCGCAGCTCGCGCGTCTGGCCGGCGCGCCGCTTGATCGCGGCGCCGGTCTTGATCTTCTGAAACGCGTCGGTGACCGGGTCGAGGCCGGCGAACCGCTCTACCGGATACATTCGGCCGGCCAGTCGCAATTCGATTTTGTTGTCGAAGCGGCGGCGGAACAGAACGGCTTTGCCTTGGGCGCGATTTCCGGCGGGGCGGGGAGGTGAGTGGCGTTGCGTTGCAGTCCTTTGCGCATGGCCGCGCTCACGCTCTCGAACTTGCGGACGCGCTGGGCGCGGCGTTCGGCGAAATCGGCGTTCACAAGTTTCCGGACGGCGAATCTCGCGTGACGGTGACCGCACCGGCGTCGACGACAATTCTCTATTGTCCGCTCGACAGGCCCAACGAAAAACTCGTCGAACTGGCGCTTGCCGTTGAGGCGCTTCGGCGCGGCGGCGCGGCGCGGCTTGTGCTCGTCGCGCCCTACCTTTGTTACATGCGTCAGGACAAGGATTTCCACGATGGCGAAGCGATCAGCCAGAAGGCCATAGCTGGCTGGCTCGGATCGCTGTTCGATCGCATCGTCACCGTCGATGCTCACCTGCATCGCGTGACCGACATTCGCGAGGTCTTTCCGGATCGCGAGGCGCAAAACCTCACCGCCGCCGAAGTCATCGCCGGGTTCGCGCGCAAGCAGGGCTTCGCCGCTTCGGCTCTCGTCGCCGGCCCCGATGCCGAATCGATCCAGTGGGTGTCGCGCATTGCCGGTGTGCTCGGCGCGGAAGCGATCGCCGGTGAGAAAACGCGATTGGGGGATCGCGATGTGCGGATCGCCTTTCCCCCGGCAAAGATCGAAGGCCGCGCCGTTCTCGTCGCCGACGACATCGTGTCGAGCGGCGGCACCGTGACCGTCGCGGTCGAGAGCCTGAGGCGGGCCGGCGCCGCCGATATTGTCGTGGCCGTCACCCATGCGCTCTTCGACGCAGCGGTCGAAGCACGCATCCGTGTCGCCGGCGCGCGCGCCATCTGGTCGTCGACCTCCGTGCCGCACCCGACCAACGCGGTTTCGCTGGCGGGCCTACTGGCTGAGGCACTGCGAGACGAAATTGAAAACGAGAAACGGAAATAATGTCGATCACCCTCAGCATTCACGGCGCCGCCCACACCGTCACCGGATCCTGCTATTTGCTGCAGGCAGGAAAGACGCGCTTCCTTGTCGATTGCGGCATGTTTCAGGGACCAAAGACGCTGAAGGCGCTCAACTATGCGGACTTTCCGTTCGAACCGGGCAAAATCGACTTCGTGCTGCTGACCCACGCGCATATCGATCACTCGGGCTTGATTCCGAAGCTGGTGAAGCACGGCTTCGAGGGCCCGATCTACGCGACGCACGGCACCATCGACCTTCTTTCCTGCATGCTGCCGGATTCCGGTCACATTCAGGAGTTCGAGGTCGAACAGCTCAACCGCCGCAACGCGCAGCGCGGCCGCCCGGAAGTGACGCCGATCTACACCGTCGCCGATGCCGAAGCATCGCTCCGCGCCTTCAGCCCGGTCGCCTACGACACATGGATCGACCCTGTGGAAGGCGTGCGCGCACGCTTCTGGAATGCCGGCCATATTCTCGGCTCGGCTTCGATCGAAGTTGAAATCGATACCGGTCTGAAGTCGCCCCGCAAATTGCGGTTGCTGTTCTCCGGCGATATTGGTCCCGATGTAAAGAGTTTTCACCCCGCGCCGGACTCGCCGGAGAATCTCGACTATCTGATCTGCGAAGCAACCTATGGCTCGCGCGAGCGCGCGCCAATGACGGTTTCGGACCGCCGCGATCTCCTCGCGGCGGAAGTCAATGCGGCGTTGAACAAGAACGGGGTACTGATTTTCCCGACCTTTGCCGTCGAGCGCACGCAGGAATTGCTGGCCGATCTTCTGGCTCTCGTCGAACAGAAGCGCGTGCGCGACGTGCCGATTTTTCTCGATTCGCCGCTTGCCATCCGCGCCACCGAGGTTTTTCTGGATCACGCCGACAATCTCGAAAACGGCGATGAGTTCCGCCGCGCCATGCGCGCACAGCGCGTGCGCACCACCGAAACGGTCGCCGAAAGCATGATGATCGAGCGGATCGACGGCAGCCACATCGTCGTTGCCGCAAGCGGCATGTGCGATGCCGGCCGTATCCGCCACCACCTGAAGAACCGGCTGTGGCGCGAAAACACCACCGTCATCATGGTCGGCTACCAGGCGGAGGGCACGCTCGGGCGCATTCTTCAATCGGGTGCGACGGCCGTCCGCATTCAGGGCGAGGAAATCAAGGTGCGTGCCCGCATCCGCACACTCGATGTCTATTCCGGTCACGCCGACGGACCGGCGCTCGCCCGCTGGGTTGAGGATCGAGGCCCGGTATTGTGCGGCACGATCCTGGTGCATGGCGAGGAAGAAGGCCTGGCGGGCCTCCATGCGCGCCTCGCCGATCTCGGCCTTGATGGCGAGCGCATCTTCGCGCCCGATCTCGACGAGGTGTTCGATCTCCTCGCCGAAGCGCCCGAAGCGCGGCGCCGGCCCGCGCCCCGCCGCCTTCAGCCGGAAATCGTCGGCCGTCAGGACTGGCACAACGATCTGTCGAAGCTCTGGCTCGACATAAGCGAACAACTCGAGGGCGCGGCCGACGACCGCGCCCGCAAGGTTGTCATCCGGCGGCTTCGTCGCGCCCTCGAAGAAAAGCCGGACTGACTATCGCCAGCTTCGACCCCCGTCGCGCCCGCCACCTTCGTCGCGGCGTTCGGCACGCTGTTCGTAGCGGCCCACCGGTTGGCGCTGCACCTGCGGTGCGCGTGGCTGCTGCTGGGTGAGTCGCCGCTCTTGCGTCTCTCTTTGGCGCTGCGGCGGTTGTGCCTGCTGCGGCCGCCGCTGCTGTTCCTGCATCTGCGGCGGGCGTTGTTGCCGTTGCGCCTGTTGCGGCGGTGGCCGCCGCTCCTGCATCTCTCTCTGGCGTTGTTGCGGCTGCGCCTGTTGCATCCGCCGTTGCTGTTCTTGCAACTGCTGCTGGCGTTGGTGCTGCTGTACCTGTTGTGGCGGCGGCCGCCGCTCTTGCGTCTCTCTTTGACGCTGCGGCGGT
>PHEO01000354.1 GCA_002841195.1 Alphaproteobacteria bacterium HGW-Alphaproteobacteria-11 | reverse complement strand
TATCTCGCCAAGGAGGAGTTCGGGCTCAGGCCGCTGGTCTTCCACGTCGATGCGGGATGGAATTCCCAGATCGCGGTGAACAACATCGAGAGACTTGTCGACGAACTCGACCTCGATCTCTTCACCACGGTCATCGACTGGGAGGAAATGCGAGACCTGCAGCTAGCATACTTCAAGTCCGGGGTGCCGCACATCGACACCCCCCAGGACCATGCGTTTTTCGCCACGATGTACCAGTTTGCCGAGAAGCACAAGGTGCGCCATATCCTCACTGGCGCCAATTACTCGACGGAGTGCATCCGCAATCCTCTAGAATGGATGTACTACCAGTCAGACGCCACGCAGCTACGCGACATTCACCGGAAGTTCGGGACCCGGCCCCTCGTCACCTTCCCCATCACCAGCATCCTGAGGCACAAGGTGTGGTTGCGCTACATCAAGCGCATCCAGGTAGTGCGGCCGCTCAATCATGTCCCCTATTTGAAAGCCGATGCCATGCGCCTGCTCGAGGAGCGTTTTGGCTGGCAGCCTTACCCGCAGAAGCATTTCGAATCCCGGTTCACCCGCTTCTATGAGAGCTACTGGTTGCCCGTCAAGTTCGGCTATGACACCCGCCGGGTACAGTATTCAAGTCTCATAGTGACCGGCCAGATGAGCCGCAACGAGGCACTGACGCGGCTCGAGGAGTTGCCATACGACCCGGACACGATTCATCACGACCTGGAGTTCGTGGCGACCAAACTCCGCATTTCGGTCGCTGACCTCCAGGGCTTTCTCGCCGCCCCGAACCGTACCCATCGCGACTTCCGGTCGCAGCAGGATGTCTATCGCATCGGCGCCAAGGTGATGCGCTTGATCGGGCTGGAGCGGGGCGGCAAGCGATGATAACCATTGTGGACTACGGCCTCGGCAACGTGCAGGCGTTCCTCAACGTTTACAATCGGCTCAACATTCCGGCGACAGCCGCCCGCACAGCCGGAGATCTTTCCGGAGCAATGCGAATCATTCTGCCGGGCGTAGGCGCCTTCGATCACGCGATGGAACGGCTGGAACAGTCCGGAATGCGGGCCACCCTTGATGAAATGGTGCTCGACAGGCGGATACCGGTCCTTGGGGTCTGCGTCGGTATGCAGATGATGGCACATGGCAGTGACGAGGGGGACAGGCACGGGCTTGGCTGGGTCGAGGGACGCGTCAGGGCACTGGAAGACTGGCCGTCAGCCCAGCGGCTGCCCGTACCTCACATGGGGTGGAATGACGTGACTCCACGTACCGCAACCATGCTGTTCCAGGGACTCGAGTCCGACGCCAGATTCTATTTCCTCCATTCCTATTACTTCGAGTGTCATCGGCCCGAGGATGTTCTGGCAGTCTCCAGGTACGGCGCCGACTTCAGTTCCGCCGTGCAGCGAGGCAACATCCATGGCGTCCAGTTTCACCCGGAGAAAAGCCATCAGTTCGGCACCCGACTCCTCAAGAATTTCGCGGAGGGGTGAAATGCTGAGGCCGAGAATCACTCCATGTCTCCTGATACAC
>PHEO01000353.1 GCA_002841195.1 Alphaproteobacteria bacterium HGW-Alphaproteobacteria-11 | reverse complement strand
AAGTTTCGACCGAGCCGATGCCGTAGATGCAGGAAACCGAGGCGACAATGATCACATCATCGCGTTCGAGCAGGGCGCGCGTCGCGGCGTGGCGCATACGGTCGATCTGTTCGTTGATCGAACTTTCCTTTTCGATATAGGTGTCGGTGCGCGGTACATAGGCTTCCGGCTGGTAGTAGTCGTAGTAGGAAACGAAATACTCCACCGCGTTTTCCGGGAAGAAGCTCTTGAACTCGCCATAGAGCTGGGCCGCCAGCGTCTTGTTGGGCGCGAGGATCAGTGCCGGGCGCTGGGTGCGGGCGATCACCTGCGCCATCGTGTAGGTCTTGCCGGAGCCGGTGACGCCGAGCAGCACCTGGTCGTTCTCAGCCTGCTCGATGCCTTCGACCAGTTCGGCAATGGCCGTCGGCTGGTCGCCGGCTGGCTCATATTCCGAGACCAGTTTCAGCGGACGGCCGCCTTCGGATTTCGCCGGGCGTTCGGGACGGTGCGGTTCGAAGAGCGGCCAGTGTTCCGGATCGCCCTTCAGTGCGCCGGCCCAGGTTTCGCGGTCGGCCGCGCCCGCGGGCACAAACGCTGCCCCTGGCGCTTCGGCAAAGCCCGAAGCGCCCTTTGCCGGGAGGGGCCGTTCGGAGCCCCGCCCGAAGGATTTGAATTTATCGCGCGCCATGACGCCCAATATGGGGCGCGGCGCGTGGATTCGCCAGTGCGCCGGTTAGCTGAAAATGACGATCAGGCTCAGCGCCGCCCAGGCCGCGAAAAGCGAGAAGCCGAGCACATAGCGCACGCCATGCCCCGTCTCGCCCTGTCGCGTATCGTCGGTGTTACGTACAATGCCGGTCATGTTTCCTCCCGTCGTTGCTTGCGTCGGGGGTGCGGGCGTCGTCTCGAAGGCCCGCACATGTCGTCAGGGCCCCGCGTTTCGCGGCCGGGTCCGATTGTAGCCCGGCGCCGCCGCTCATGCCCGCGAAATCGGCGGCGGGGTGGAATCCGGCGGCTTCCGGCGCTTCCCAAGCGGCGGACCATCTGCAATTCTGCGGGGCATGACCGATCCCGCCGCCGCGCCGGTGCTTTTCCGCGCCCATTGGACGATTTACCTGCCGTCGCTTGTGGTGGCGGCGGTCTGGGCATTTGTCTATTTGTGGGCCGACACGCGCGAGCCGCCGCTCGCCGCCATTCGCAGCGTTGCGCTCGCGATCGAGGCGGTCGTGGTGCCGTTGCTGCTTCTGCATGCGTTGATGCGGGCGCGGAGCTTGCGCGTTGCGATTGCGGCCGGCGCGATCGATGCGCAATGGGGTTTCCCGTGGCGGCGACGGCTTGCACTTCCGCTGCGTGAAATTGCTGCCGTGCAGGTGCGGCCGTCGATCGCGCAGCGGCTTTTCGGCGGCGGGGCGCTCGCCTTGACGCTTGGCAACGGCAAACGGCATCTGATCGCCGATCTCGGCGAACCGGCGGTGGTGGTGCGCATCGTCGCGGCACATCAGGGAGGCGAAGGCGCATGAGCGGCATGATCGAATTCGACGATGCGGCGGCCAAAT
>PHEO01000352.1 GCA_002841195.1 Alphaproteobacteria bacterium HGW-Alphaproteobacteria-11 | reverse complement strand
CGGATGTCCGAGTTTGCCGAGGCAGGGGGGGCGGCCGCCAGCCACCTGCCGCGCGGCGCCGCACCGCCACTGGTGCTTGCCGACCTCGACGCGTCGGATCACGTCGATCTGCGGGCCACCGAGGCCTTTGCCCCCGCGCTTGGCCACAAGCGCATTGCAGCACCTGATGCCGAAAGCTATCTGCGCGCCGCGATCAGCTGGGCCAACGCCGAACTGCACGGCACCCTTGGCGCCAATATCCTGATCCACCCCGCCACGCTGCGCCAGATCGGGCGCGTGCGGTTCGAGGAACTGCTTTTTGATCTGCGCTATGGCTGCATCGCGGTGAACGGCTGGACCGGGATCGGGTTCCTGATGGTGCAAACGCCGTGGGGGGCATTTCCGGGGCACAGCCCGGAAGATGTGCAATCGGGCATCGGCATGGTGCACAACAGCCTGATGCTGGGGGCAACCGAACGCACGGTGATATCGGCCCCCTGGGCGCCGTTTCCGCGCAGCCTGCGCTACGGGTTTACCCTGCTGCCGCGCCCGCCGTGGTTTGTCACGCACACCCGCGCGCGCGTGGTCGCGCGGCTGTTGACCGATTTTCTCTACCGTCCCGCATGGCGCAAACTGCCGCGCATTCTTATCAACGCACTGCGCAGCTAGGCCCGGCGGCGGCCAGCGCCTTAGGTGCCCAGAATGGTCGGCAGCCGCAGCCCGTGCTCGCGCGCGCAGGTAATCGCGGTTTCGTAGCCCGCATCGGCATGGCGCCAGACGCCCGAGGCGGGGTCGTTCCAGAGCACCCGTTCCAGCCGCCGCGCCGCGGCCTCGGTGCCATCGGCGCAGATCACTACGCCTGCGTGCTGCGAAAACCCCATGCCCACGCCACCGCCATGGTGAATGCTGACCCAGGTCGCACCGCTGGCGGTATTGACCAGCGCGTTGAGCAAGGGCCAGTCGGAAACCGCATCCGAGCCATCGCGCATCGCCTCGGTTTCTCGGTTGGGGCTCGCGACGGACCCTGCGTCAAGGTGGTCGCGGCCGATCACCACCGGGGCCTTCAACTCGCCGGTGCGCACCATTTCGTTGAAGGCCAGGCCCGCGCGGTGGCGATCGCCCAGCCCGATCCAGCAGATCCGCGCGGGCAGACCCTGAAAGGCGATCCGCGCGCGCGCCATGTCAAGCCAGCGATGCAGATGGGCGTTGTCGGGGAACAGTTCCTTCATCTTGGCGTCGGTCTTGTAGATGTCTTCGGGGTCACCCGACAGCGCCACCCAGCGAAACGGGCCGATGCCCTTGCAGAAGAGGGGCCGGATATAGGCGGGCACGAAACCGGGAAAGGCAAAGGCATTGGCCAGCCCGGCGTCGAGCGCCACCTGCCGGATGTTGTTGCCATAGTCGAGCGTCGGCACGCCCGCGTTCCAGAAATCGACCATCGCGGCCACCTGCACCCGCATACTGGCGCGCGCGGCGGCTTCGACCTGGTGCGGCGCGGATTCCTGTTTTGCGCGCCATTCCGCAAGGCCCCACCCCTGCGGCAGGTAGCCATGCAGCGGGT
>PHEO01000144.1 GCA_002841195.1 Alphaproteobacteria bacterium HGW-Alphaproteobacteria-11 | reverse complement strand
CGCTTCGATCCAGCGGTCGCGCTCGGGCCCCGCCTCGACGATAACATCGCCATATTGTCCGATCGGATCGCCGGCCCATGAGGCGACGCAGCCAAAGGCCCGGCGCGACACCGCCAGCGGCCAGACCAGCACCAGCCGCCCGTTCTTGCGCAGCGTGACGACGCGCAGGCTCGTATCCGCATCGCAGAAATGCCGCGCCCAGACGAGATGGAGGTCGCAGGCCTGAAAGGCCGTCGCGCTGGCCGCGGCGCGCGCCTCGAGCGCCCGCCATTCCGGCGCCAGCGCCTTGACAGCCTCGGGGCTCGTCAGCGTCGTCACGGCAACGCCCTGCGACGGCGCATCGACGCCCTCATCCGCCGTCGCGGTGCCGATCAGCCCCGCCGCATAGAGCAACTGGTCGAGTAGCATCCCTTCCTGCAGGATCAGCAAGGCTTCCATGAAATCCCCAAACGCGCGCGGCCGGGCCCCGGCATTGGCGCCGGGAACGGCAAACAGCGGATTTTCGCCCGGATTTGGTTAAGAACGGTTGACCGGCGCGGCCGAAAAAGGCCTCAGGCGCCCGCCATTTCCATCCATTCGTCCTCGGTGATCGTCTCGATCCCGAGTTCCTGCGCTTTCGCGAGCTTGGAGCCCGCCCCCGGCCCGTGGACCACGAGGTCGGTCTTCGCCGAAACGCTGCCCGCGACTTTCGCCCCCATCTGCTCGGCCCGCGCCTTGGCCTCCGAGCGGGTCATCCGCTCGAGCGAGCCGGTGAAGACCACGGTCTTGCCCGCAATGGGGGAGCCGGTCTCCTGCGCGGGCAAGGGTACGGCCTCGACGCCGGCCTTGCGCAACCCTGCCAGAACCTCGCGGTTGTGCGGCTCGTCGAAGAAATCGGTGAGCGCTTCGGCCAGCACCTCACCCACCCCGTCGATCGACATGAGCTCGCTCCAGGCCTCACCCTCCCGGTCGGCGGCGGCGCGCATCTGCGTTTCGAAGTTGTCGAGCGTGCCGTAGCTGCGCGCCAGCAGGCGGGCGTTGGTTTCGCCGACATGGCGGATACCGAGCGCGAAGATGAAACGGTCGATATCCACCTCGCGCCGCGCGTCGATGGCCGCGAACAGGTTGCGCGCCGACGTCTCGCCCCAGCCTTCCCTGTCCTTCAGCTTCTTGAGGCTCTTCTTGTCGCGCGCCTCAAGCGTGAAGATATCGTCGGGCCGCGCGATCAACCCGTCATCATAAAAAGCCGCGATCTGCTTCTCACCCAGCCCCTCGATGTCGAAGGCATTGCGCGACACGAAATGCCGGAGCCGCTCCACCGCCTGCGCCGGGCAGACGAGGCCGCCGGTGCAGCGCCGGTCGACATCAACCTTGCCGGTCTTCGGGTTGACCTCGCGCACCGCATGGCTGCCGCACTCGGGACAGGTCTCGGGAAAGACGAACTTCTTTTTGCCGCGGGGCTTTTCCTCGACCACGCGCACGATCTGCGGGATGACGTCGCCCGCACGCTGCACGACGACGGTGTCGCCGGGGCGCACGCCGAGACGCTCGATCTCATCCTGATTGTGCAACGTCGCGTTCGAAACGACGACGCCGCCGACCGTGACCGGCGTCAGCCGCGCCACCGGCGTCAACTTGCCGGTGCGGCCGACCTGGATTTCGATTTTCTCCAGCACCGTCATCGCCTGTTCGGCCGGAAACTTGTGGGCGATCGCCCAGCGGGGCGAGCGCGAAACGAAGCCGAGCCGGTTCTGCCAGTCGAGACGGTCGACCTTGTAGACGACGCCGTCGATGTCGTAGCCGAGGCCCGCGCGGCCCTCTTCGACCTCGTGATAGAAAGCGATCAATTCGTCGACGCTCGCACAGCGCCGGAAAAGCGGATTGACCGCAAATCCCCATTTGGCGAAGGCGTCGATGACGCCCGATTGCGTATCGGCCGGCAGCGCCGACATCTCGCCCCATGTATAGGCAAAGAAACGCAAGGGCCGGCTCGCCGTGATTTTCGCGTCGAGCTGGCGCAACGACCCCGCCGCCGCGTTGCGCGGATTGGCGAAGACGGGTTTGCCCGCCGCCTTTTGCCGCTCGTTGAGCGCGGCGAAATCTTCATGGCTCATATAGACTTCGCCGCGTATCTCGACGATATCGGGAATGTTTTTCCCCTTCAGCGCCTTCGGCACATCGACGATGGTCTTGAGGTTCTCGGTGACATTCTCGCCCTCGCGCCCGTCGCCGCGCGTCGCCCCGAGCACGAATTTTCCGTTCTCGTAGCGTAGTGCCGCCGACAGCCCGTCGATCTTCGGCTCGGCCGTGATGGCGAGCGTCTCGTCTTCCTTGATGTTGAGGAAGCGCCGCACACGCGCGCAGAAATCGCGCACATCGTCGTCGTCGAAGGCATTCGACAGCGACAGCATCGGCACCTTGTGGACGACCTTGCCGAAGCCTTCGGCGGGCGCCGCGCCGACGCGGTGCGAGGGGCTGTCTTCGCGCACAAGTTCGGGGTAACGCTGTTCGATTGCGTCATTGCGCTTGCGCAACTCGTCGTAAGCCGCGTCGGAAATCCGCGGCGCATCCTTGCCGTGATAAAGAGCATCATGCTCGGCAATCTCGCCGGCAAGGCGCTCAAGCTCCTCCGCCGCCTCTTCCATGGTGAGCTGCGCGGCGGGCTTCAACGCGGCGCCTGTGTTCTCCTCGCCGGCCCGCTCCTTTTTCGCGCCGCGTGTCACGGCCGGCTCCCGATCAACCGGTCGGCGGCGGCCCGCGCCTCGTCGGTGACGGTGGCGCCGGCCAGCATGCGCGCGATCTCCTCGCGGCGCTCGCCCGCGTCGAGGGTTTCGATGCGCGTCGCCAGCCGCCCGGATTTCGCACCGCCGCCCGAACCGTTGGTCGCGCCCTTGGAAATGCGGAAATGATGCTCGGCCCGCGCCGCCACCTGCGGCGAATGGGTGACGACGATCACCTGCACGGCGCCCGCGAGCTCGGCGAGGCGCACACCAACGGCTTCAGCAACCGCGCCGCCGACGCCCGCATCCACCTCGTCGAAAATCAGCGTCGGCGCGCTGCCGCGCGAGGCGAGCGCCACTTTCAGCGCCAGCACGAAACGCGATAGCTCGCCGCCCGAGGCGATCTTGATCAGCGGCCCGAACGGCGCACCGGGATTGGTCGAAACGAGGAACGACACGCGGTCGATGCCTTCCGGCCCGCCCTGCGCTTCCGGCAGCACATCGACCTGCGTCTTGAACTGCGCCTTGTCGAGCTTCAAGGGCTTCAGTTCCTTCGCCACTTCCTTGTCGAGCTTTGCCGCCGCCTTTTGCCGCTCGGCCGACAGTGCCCGCGCATGCGCGGCATAGGCGGCGCCGGCTGCATCGGCGGCTTTTGCCAGTGCCGCGAGCTTCGCCTCGCCACCTTCGATCTCGGCAAGCTGGCCGCGCAGCTTGTCGGCCAGCGCCGCCAGGTCGTCGACGGCGACATTGTGTTTGCGCCCGGCCGCCCTGAGCGCGAAGAGCCGCGTCTCGGCCTTTTCGAGCCGCGCCGGATCGAACTCCATTGCCCGCATCGCGTCCGCAATTCGCTCGCGCGCTTCGGACGCTTCGTTGAGCGTCCGCTCCAGCGCCGCGATCGACGCGTCGAGCCGCCCGCCCGCCTGCTCGGCAACGCGCGCCAGCCGCCGGAGCGCCACATTGAGCCGCGCATCGAGCCCGCCATCGCCGCTCAGCGCTTCGTCGGCCTCGATCAGATCGGCGGCGATCTTTTCGGCATGCATCATCAGCGTGCGTTCTTCGGCAAGCGCCGTTTCCTCGCCGGGCTGGGGCTGAAGTTCGTCGAGCTCGCCGACGACATGCGTCAGATAGTCCTGTTCCGCCTTTGCCCGCGCCAGCAGCGCCTTGTGGTCGGCAAGCGCGGCGCGCGCTTCGGCGGCGGCGGCATAAAGCCGGCGCGCCTCGGCCACCTTGCCTTCGAGACCGCCGAACGCATCGAGGATCGCGCGATGGCCCGTCGCATCGAGCAACCCGCGCTCGTCATGCTGTCCATGTATCTCGACCAGTTCGTCGCCAAGCTGGCGCAACATCGCGATGCTGACCGGCTGGTCGTTGACGAAAGCGCGCGAACGCCCGTCGCGCGTCTGTACGCGGCGTAAAATGAGATCGCCCTCGCCGTCGAGCCCGTTGTCGCGGAGAATGGCGCGGGCGGGATGGGACGCAGCCACATCGAAAACGGCGGTGACGCTGCCCTGCTCTACCCCCTGCCCCACAAGGCCGCTGTCGGCGCGCGCGCCGATCGCAAGTCCCAGTGCATCGAGAAGGATGGATTTGCCGGCGCCGGTTTCGCCCGTCAGCGTGCACAGGCCCCGGTCGAGCGCCAGTTCCAGTCTATCGATGAGAACGATGTCGCGGATCGACAGGGCGGCGAGCATCAAACGCGCCTTATGGCTGAATTAGAAGACCGATGTGACCGACTGCCACGCCCTGCTGATCCAGGAGTCCGTGTTCTCGACCGGCTCGAGGCCGTAGCCGGCGAGCAGCGCATAGCTGTCTTCATACCAGTCGCTGCCGGGAAAATTGTAGCCGAGAATCGCCGCCGCCGTCTGCGCTTCGGTTTGAATGCCGAGCGCCAGATAGGCTTCGGTCAGGCGCTCCAGCGCCTCCGGCGTGTGGGTCGTTGTCTGATACTTCTCGACAACGATGCGGAACCGGTTGATCGCCGCGATGTAGTCGTGCCGCTTGAGATAGTAGCGCCCGATCTCCATTTCCTTGCCGGCCAGATGGTCTTGCGCCAGCTCGACTTTCAGCCTCGCATCGCGCGCATACTCGCTGGTCGGAAAACGGCGCAACAGTTCGTTGAAAGCCGTCACCGCGTTTTCGGTCATCTTCTGGTCGCGGCCGACGTCGGAAATCTGTTCGTAGTAGCTTAGGCCGATCAGGTAATAGGCGTAGGGAACGTCCCGGTTGCCGGGATGCAGCGCGATGAAGCGCTGCGCGTTGAGGATGGCCTCGTCGTACTGGTTGACCTGGTAGTTGGCATAGGCGCTCATCAGCATCGAGCGGCGCGCCCACTCCGAATAGGGGTGCTGGCGCTCGACCTCGTCGAACTCCTTGGCCGCCGGGTGGTACCGGCCGTTCTCCATCAGATCCATCGCCTTGTTGTAGATCTGCTCGACCGCGCGTTCTTCATAGGGAACCTCGTCGCTGGCGCAGCCGCCAAGGACGGCGATGGCGAAGGCGGCGGCAACGGCAAGCGCAAGGCGGGAGGAAAGCGGGCGGGCAGAAATCATGCGGGCAACGTCCATTTCGTTCGGCATTCCGGAAGGCTGCGCCGCAAGGCGCGATTCGTCCGGTGCGGGGCAAAATCCCTGCCTGTTTCTATCTCAAGAAGCGTTGAGAGACCATAGCGGGCAGGCGCCCGATCCGGCAAGCCGCGGCGCGCGAAAGGGCCCGAATCCGGGCCCGTTCAGGCATGTCTGTAGAGATGTGTCCGGAAAGGCCGGCGCTCAGTCGGCGGTAAGGGCCGAAAGACCGCGTTCCGCCGCATACATCGAGGCCGAAGTCTCGACGAAATCGGTCACTTCCCACGCCGCTTCGTCGGCCATCAGCGCCCGCAACACACGATTGTTCATCGCATGCCCCGAACGCGCACCTTCGTAACGGCCGAGCAGCGGCAGGCCCGACAGGGAGAGGTCGCCCACGGCGTCCAGAACCTTGTGGCGCACGAACTCGTCTTCGTAGCGCAGACCCTCTTCATTGAGGATGTTTTCGCCATCGATGACGATGGCGTTGTCGAGCGACGCGCCCTGGCCGAGCCCGGCGGCCTTGAGCGCCTCCTGATCCTTCAGGAAGCCGAAGGTGCGGGCATGCAGGATGTCGTCGGCAAAGCAGGGATCGTACAAATCCGCCTCGATCGCCTGATGGCCGATCACCGGATTGTCGAAATCGATTTCAAAGGCGAGACGGAAACCGTCGCCCGGCAGAAGCGCGGCGCGCTTTGCACCGTCCTCGACAACCACCGGCTTCAGGATGCGAATGGCGCGCCGCGGCGCATCGAGCGCCATCAGCCCGGCGGCCTCGATCCGCTCGATGAAAACCTCGGCGCTGCCGTCGAGAACCGGCACTTCCCCGCCATCGATCTCGATCAGCGCGTTGTCGATGCGCAGACCCGAAAGCGCCGCCATCAGATGCTCGATCGTGCCGACCCGCGCACCGGCCGCATTGCCGATGACGGTCGACATCGTGGTATCGACGACATAGTCGTGACGCGCCCGGATGTCGGTCGCGTCGCGGCCGCCGTCGAGATCGATACGGCGGAAAACGACGCCGTGATCGGCGTCCGCCGGACGCAACGTCATGCGAATGGTCTTGCCGCTGTGAAGGCCCGTGCCCTCGATGACGACCGGCACCGCCAGCGTCATTTGCGGATACGCCAAGGCAGCCGCACGACGCTGGCGCCGTACGGTTTCCAGCATGATTGTCTCGAATTCGGATTTACGCACTTGAAACAATTGTGAAGTCCTTTTCCCCCGAAGCCTGGCCGCCCCATCCGGCTGACTTCGAAATGGTTCTAGCAGCGCGCCAAATTCGCCTCAAATAACAGATTTTTACCGAATGTTACGCGGGCCGGAACGCGTTAACCGATTGACCGCAAAAGAAAAGCCCGCCCGCCGGCACGAAGACCGAAACGGGCGGGTTTACCATGCAAGGCTCGTCCCGGCGGGCCGGGACGGCCATCGTCAGTTGGCCTGGCGGCGCAGGAAGGTCGGAATCTCGAGCTGTTCTTCCTCATAGGAAGGCTGCACGAGACGGCTCTCGGTGGCCGGCGACAGGCTCTCCTGCGGCCGTGCATTATCGACCGGGGCCGGACGCGGCTCCGGCTTGCGCTGGGCAAGCGCCGGCTCACGGCGCTGCTGTACCGGGGCCTCGGGCGCCTCCGGCTTGCGGCGCGCGCCCGTCAGGCGTTCGAAGAAGCCCGGACCCTTTTTCGGGGCACGGGACTGCTGCACGGGGGCCGGCTTCTGGCCAAGGAAAGCCGGCAGGTCGCTCCGGCCCGTCTGCGCCCGGTCGAGATCGCCCGGGATGAAGGGGCGTCCCTGGGGCTCGGCGCGCACCGCCGCGGCCGGGACGACCGGCACATCCATTTCGGCCCGCGCCGCCGGCTGCTGCCGGGGTTCGGGCTTGTGGATGATGACTTCGGCTTCATAGTCGGAGGGATCGTAGTCCCCGGCCGGAGCCGCCGCCGGCTCGATGCCGAGATCGGCCTGAACGGCGGGCGCCATCCGCTCCTCGATCTGTTCGACCTGCGTCTGGACCGGATTGGCCATCCGCGCCGCCAATGTCGAAGGCTGGGCGGCAGGCGCCGCCGGACGGGTCTGCGACACGACGCGGATCTGCGGCGTCTGCTGCTCCGGGCGGTTCATCGTGGCCTCCTCCGCCTCGATCCCCGTCGCAACCACCGAGACGCGCATGCGCCCGTCGAGCGAGGTGTCGAAGGTCGAGCCGACGATAATGTTGGCGTCGGGATCGACTTCCGAGCGGATGCGGTTGGCCGCTTCGTCGACTTCGTACAGCGTCAGGTCCATGCCGCCGGTGATGTTGATGAGGACACCCTTGGCCCCCTTCATCGACACCTCGTCGAGCAGCGGGTTGGAGATCGCGGCCTCGGCGGCTTCGATCGCCCGGTTCTCGCCGGATGCCTCGCCGGTGCCCATCATCGCCTTGCCCATCTCGTTCATCACGGTACGCACATCCGCGAAGTCGAGATTGATGAGGCCCGGCTTCATCATGAGGTCTGTGATGCCGGCCACGCCCGAATGCAGCACCTGGTC
>PHEO01000001.1 GCA_002841195.1 Alphaproteobacteria bacterium HGW-Alphaproteobacteria-11 | reverse complement strand
GTAATCCACGAGGCGCGAACCATTCCCGAGGTCGGCCAGACATTTACGTTTCACGGCTTCCGGTTCGAGGTTCTGCGCCGCCAGCGCAACCAGATCGCGCAACTCCGCATCGCCCCGGCCCGTTCTCTCAAGGCAGCCACCGGCGACTAGCCGGCCTCCGCTTCCTCCGGCGTCATGGCCTTGATACCCAGCGCATGGATCGGGTGGCCCATCTCATCCTTCAACGCTGCCGTCACCATGCGCTGACGTTCGACCCGCGACTTGCCAGCGAAGCCCGGCGCGACGACGACGACGCGAAAATGGCTCTCCCCGCCCGGCCGGTGTCCGGCATGGCCCTTGTGGAGATGCGATTGGTCCTCGATTTCCAGTTTTGTCGGTGCGAGCGCCGCTTCTAGCTTGCGGCGCATGGTCTCGGCGACGGACATGACGGATTCCGGTTAAGCTGTTCGTTAATGCGCGCCTTGTTAGGGTTCAAACGACCGGCACGAGGCGATGCACGTCATGCTTCCTTGTTTTAAGACCGACGCCAACCCATAATTTGAGCTGTGAAACTGAACTCGAAATATTTCGATTCGATCCGGATCGCGCCGCGCAAGTTGCGCGGCCTGGAGCGGTCTACGCATGTCCAGGCAGCAGCCGCCCCGCGGCGCTGCGAATGGGCCGGCTGCCGCGAGCCCGGCCCGCACCGTGCACCGCGCGCCAACGCTGCCGCCGGCTTCGATGTCGCCGCCGACGCACAATATGCGTGGTTCTGCGACACCCATATCCGCGAGTTCAACAGCAGCTACGACTTCTTCAAGGGCATGAGCGACGCCGATATCGCCGCCTTCCAGCGCGAGGCGCTGACCGGCCACCGGCCGACCTGGAATCTGGGCGTCAACGCGGCCAATGCAGCATTCGGACCCCGGTTTGGGGCCCGAACGGGCCGGGCTGCGCCTTTTCGCGATGCCTTTGGCTTTTTTGAGGATGCCGCAGGGTCAACCCGCCCCGAGGAACCGGAAACGCGGCGCAAGCCCCGTGCGCTGCAGCAACAGGCGCTCGATACGCTGGACCTCGACGGGACCGCCTCCTTGAATGAAATCAAGGCACGGTATAAGGAACTGGTCAAAAGACACCATCCCGACGCCAATGGCGGCGACAGGTCGGCCGAGGAGCGTCTCCGCAAGGTCATTCAGGCCTACGATTACCTCCGCAAGAGCGGCTACCGCTGACCGGCGGCGCGGCACAGCCTGGAAATGCCCCGCCGGGGCAGTGTCCCGGCGCGGATTTGAGAGACACGTACGGAAGTAGGGCAGGAATGAGCTTCGAAGCAAGAAACGGCATGACCGAGAATCTCCCGGACAAGAAGGTTTCCGTCCGCGAGACGTTCAAGATCGACTTCGACATGGAGGTTCCGGCTTTCTCGGAACCCAACGAATATGTGCCCGATTTCGATCCGGACTACCTGTTCGACCGCGATACGACCATCGCATTGCTCGCGGGCTTTGCGTTCAACCGCCGCGTCATCGTGCAGGGCTATCACGGCACCGGTAAATCGACCCATATCGAACAGGTGGCCGCGCGCCTCAACTGGCCCTGCGTCCGCATCAATCTCGACAGCCATATCAGCCGCATTGACCTCGTCGGCAAGGACGCAATCGTCCTGAAGGACGGCAAGCAGGTGACCGAATTCCGCGAAGGGATTCTGCCCTGGGCGCTACAGCACCCGGTGGCACTGGTCTTCGACGAATACGATGCCGGCCGCCCGGACGTGATGTTCGTGATCCAGCGCATTCTCGAAGCATCGGGCAAGCTGACACTGCTCGACCAGAACCGCGTCATCCGCCCGCATCCCGCATTCCGCCTCTTCGCAACGGCCAACACCGTCGGCCTCGGCGACACCTCGGGCCTCTATCACGGCACACAACAGATCAACCAGGGCCAGATGGACCGCTGGAATGTCGTGACGACGCTGAATTACCTGCCGCATGCCGAAGAAGTGAACATCATGCTCTCCAAACTGAAGAGCTATGAAACGGAAGAAGGCCGCAAGCAGATCGCGGCCATGGTCCGCGTTGCCGATCTGACGCGCTCGGCCTTCATCAACGGCGATATCTCGACCGTGATGAGCCCGCGCACCGTGCTGACCTGGGCGGAAAACGCCCGGATATTCGGCGGCGACATCGGCTTTGCCTTCCGTGTCACCTTCCTCAACAAATGCGACGAGCTTGAGCGGGCAACGGTGGCCGAATTCTACCAGCGCTCCTTCGGCGAGGATCTCCCGGATTCGGCGGCCAACATCAAGGTCGCCTGAAAACCCGAAAAGCGACACGGCCAATGACATCGAAAGAAGGCCCCGTCGAACCGTTCAAGCGTGCGCTGGCGCAAACCATGCGCACGATCGCGGCCGAGCCGGAGCTCAATGTCACCTTTGGAACGGAAGCACCGGGCCTGCGCGGTCTGCGCGCCCGGCTGCCCCTTCCAAGCCGCACGTTGCCGCCGGCGGAGGTAGCACAGGTGCGCGGCGTCTCCGACGCCTATGCGCTGCGCATCGCCCATCACGATGAAAAGATCAATGCGTCGTTGCAGCCGGAAGGCGGCAACGCGCTAGCCGTTTTCGACGCTGTGGAGCAGGCGCGCGTCGAGGCAATCGGCGCCAATCAGATGGCCGGCATGTCGCAAAACCTGACAGCGGCGCTCGAACAGCGTTGCGCATCGCGTGGCTACGACCGCATATCCTCGCGCGATGAGGCGCCGCTTGCCGAGGCGGTGGCGATGATGGTGCGCGAGAAGTTGACCGGTGAGGCGCCGCCACCTTCAGCCCGCAAGCTGGTCGACCAGTGGCGCTCATGGATTGAGGAAAAAGCCGGCAACGATCTCGAGCGGCTCGGCGAGGTGATCGGGGACCAGAAGGCCTTTGCCCGCGCGACGCGCGACATTCTGGTCGATCTCGACATGGGCGATGAACTCGGCGAAGCCCCTGACCAGACCTCCGACGATGCCGACGATCAGGAAGGCGACAGCCAGGACAGTTCCGAACAAAGCCAGTCAGGCGAGGCCGAACAGCCCGAAGGCTCGTCGGCCGACCAGGTTGAGTATTCGGAAGGCGAAGGCGAGGAAGGCGACGAGCAGACGGTCGAAGTCGATGCCGACGACGTGCCGTCGGACGGCGACACCGACGAAACCAGCGAAGGCAACCAGCCCTGGCGCCCGAACCAGCAGGGCGACGACAAAAATCGCGCCGCCTACAAGGTTTTCACGCCGCAATACGACGAAGTGATCGCCGCCGAAGACCTTTGCGATCTCGAAGAACTGTCGCGCCTGCGCCAGTATCTCGATCAGCAACTGCAGCAGATGCAGGGCGTCGTCTCGCGTCTCGCCAACCGCCTGCAGCGCCGCTTGCTGGCGCAACAAAACCGCACCTGGGAATTCGATCTCGAGGAAGGCATTCTCGATGCGGCGCGCCTGACCCGCGCCGTCGTCGATCCGATGCAACCGCTCGCCTTCAAGGTCGAGCACGACATGAATTTCCGCGACACGGTGGTGACGCTGCTGCTCGACAATTCGGGCTCGATGCGCGGCCGGCCGATCACCGTCGCAGCGATGTGTGCCGACATTCTGGCACGCACGCTGGAACGCTGCGGCGTCAAGGTCGAGATTCTCGGCTTCACGACCCGCGCCTGGAAGGGCGGACAATCGCGCGAGCGCTGGCTGGCGGAAGGCAAGCCCGCACAGCCCGGACGCCTCAACGATCTGCGCCACATCGTATACAAATCGGCCGACAGCCCGTGGCGCCGCGCACGCCGCAACCTCGGCCTGATGATGCGCGAAGGCCTGCTGAAGGAAAACATCGACGGCGAGGCGCTGATCTGGGCCTATAACCGCCTGCTGGCGCGTCCCGAACAGCGCCGCATCATGATGGTGATTTCTGACGGCGCGCCGGTCGACGATTCGACGCTATCGGTCAACGCCGGCAACTATCTCGAAAAGCACCTGCGCTCGGTCATCGAGCAGATCGAAACCCGCTCGCCGGTCGAGCTGATCGCCATCGGCATTGGTCACGACGTCACGCGCTACTATCGCCGCGCCGTCACCATCGTCGATGCTGAACAACTGGGTGGCGCGATGACCGAAAAACTCGCCGAGCTGTTCGACGACGAGACGACACTGCGCCGCGGCCAGTTGAAGGCGCGCGGCCAGGACGCGCCGAAGAAGCGCGGCGGCGTCTCCGCCCGCGCCGCCCGCGCGGTGCGCTAGAGGGTCACTTGGCCTTTACGATTCGGTAGGTGCACCGCCGGCCATCGTCGAGCAGATATTCCTCGCGCGCGACACGCGCGCCTTCGCCCAGCATCATCCGGAAAAGCGCCAGTTCCGACCGACAGAAGCCCTGACACGCGCTCGCGGCTGCGCAGATCGGGCAGTGATCCTCGATCAGGATGAAATCCTCGCCGTCGCGCTCGACCCGCGCCATGTAGCCCTCGGCCGCGCGGACCGCCGCCAGCGCCGCGACGCGGGCCGCAAGCGTCGACGCACCCGCCATCTCCCTCTCATAGGTCAGCCGCATGTCGCGCTCGCGTTCGGCGACGAGTTTGGCGAGCCCGTCTTCGCCGAAGAGACGGCGCACATCGCCGATCATCTTGGCCGTCAGCTCGGCATGTGCGTCGCCGAAACGCGCATGGCCCTCGGGCGTCAAACGCCAGAACTGTCGCGGGCGGCCGACACCTTCGGACTTGTCGAAGGATTCGATCTGACCGGCCTTGCCGAGCGCATGCAGATGCCGTCGCGCGCCCATCGACGTCATCGACAATGCGTCGCCAAGCATCTCGGCGGTTTGCGGACCGTTCTTCTTGAGCAGGTGCAGGATACGTTCGGGAGTCGAATGCATGGCTGGAGAATGCCGCCACGCGGTCTATTTTTCAAGCCCTTCGATTATAAAATAAGTGATTAAACTCAATGCTTTGATCTGATACGCAAGAAATTCCTTTATTTTAAAAACATTATTGTTTATTTAACAGAACCCTTCGGAGCGCCGCCCATGTCAAGCTTCATCCCCACGCAGCCCCGCCGCAAGCGCAGCCTCGCTGCCGCCATCGTCTCGATGGGGATGGTCAATCTGTCGATGGGCATCGCCTTCCCGCTTGCGGCGCTGATCATGGCCCGTCAGGGCGCGGAGCCCGGCCTGATCGGGCTATCGGCGGCCGCACAGGCCGCGCCGGTCTTTCTGATCTCGCCGATCGCGCCCTGGATCATGCGCCGCTTCGGCCCCGCCAATGTGATGATCGGCGGCTTGTTGCTGGCAGGCACCTCCTTCCTGCTGATCGGCTACTACGCCAATTTTTATGCCTGGTTCCCGCTCCGCTTCCTGCTCGGCATCGCGGGCACGCTGCTCTGGGCGACCAGCGAAGCCTGGATCAACGCGCTCGCCGAAGACGCCAAGCGCGGCAAGATCATCGGCATCTACGGCGCCTCGGCGGCCGCCGGCTTCGCGCTTGGACCGGCAACGCTGGTGGTACTCGGAACGGGCGTTGAGCCCTTCTATCTGGGCGGAGCATTGATGATTGCAGCCGCCATCCTGGTCACCACGGCCGACAAGAGCCGCAATCACTTCGAAAAAACCGAGAAATCGTCGCCCATGTGGCGGCTGGTCTTCGTTGCGCCGGCCGCGCTGCTGGTCAATCTGTTCTATGCCGCCGCCGAAGAATCTCTGGTCACGTTTTTCCCCCTCTACGCCATACGATCCGGAATGGCCGAAAGCGTCAGCCTCGCGCTGCTGACGGTCGCCGCGATAGGCGCCATCGTCATGCAACCGATTGTCGGCATCGCCGCCGACCGGATGAACCGGCTCGGTCTCCTGATCGGTCTTGTGCTGGCGACGATGGCCGGTTATGCGCTGCTTCCCTTCGCGGTACCCACGTTGATCGCGACCGGCATCGTCCTCTTTCTGGTCGTCGGCCTTGCCAATGGCATCTTCACGCTCGGCATGGTGCTGGTCGGCGAGCGCTTCCGCGGCGCCGAGCTTGCGGGCGCCAGCGCTTTCACAACCGCCATGTGGGGCACCGGCGCCCTGATCGGCACGCCGCTTTCGGGCTTTGCAATGCAGCTCTGGGACCCGCACGGCCTCGTACTGGCGGTCGTACTGATCTTCGCCGCCTATCTGCCGTTCCCGGTCATCGCCTGGCTCCGAACGAGAAAGTCGTCCATCGTCTGAATTCGGCGCTTGAGCTTCCGCCGGATACGGATAATCTGCGCGGCTTTTCTCCATTCAGGGCTTTTGACGCCATGCGCGCCGCGCTCGCCACATTCCGCTCGGATAACCGTCTCTGGATTGACGAGGCGAAGGCGACGCTTGCCTTGTCCTGGCCGCTGGTTTTCACCAATCTCGCTCAGGTCGCGATCAACGCCACCGATGTGCTGATGATGGGCTGGCTCGGTCCGGACACACTCGCCGCCGGCACACTCGGATCCAACCTCTATTTCCTCGTCTTCATATTCGGCATTGGCCTGATGACCGCCGCCTCGCCGATGATCGCGGCCGAACTTGGCCGCCGCAAACATTCTGTGCGCGATGTACGCCGCACCGTGCGCCAGGCATTCTGGGCAGGACTTACAATCGTCATACCGTTCTGGGTATTGCTCTGGAATGCCGAGTGGATACTCCTCGTACCCGGTCAGGAGCCGACACTGGCGAAGGAAGGTGCATCCTATGTGCGCGCCATGCAATGGTCGTTGCTGCCGATGCTGTTCTACATCGTGCTGCGTTCCTTCATCGCAGCACTTGAACGGCCACGCTGGGCGTTCGTCATCAGCGGCATCGCCGTTCCGTTCAACGCCTTCGCCAATTATTGCCTGATGTTCGGACATTTCGGATTCCCGGCGCTGGGCCTCGTCGGCGCGGGCATCGGCAGCGTGCTGTCCTGCAGTTTCATGTTCGCCGCCCTGGGCCTCGTCGTGCTCTACGACCGGCAGTTCCGCCGCTATTATTTGTTCGGACGGTTCTGGCGAGCCGACTGGTCGCGCTACCGGGAAATCTGGCGACTCGGTCTGCCGATCGCCGTGACGCTTGGCCTTGAAGTGTCGGTCTTCAATGCCGCCGTCTTCCTGATCGGACTTTTCGGTGCCGCATCGCTCGCCGCGCATGCAATCGCCCTGCAGATTGCGGCTATCTCCTTCATGGTGCCGCTCGGCTTCTCGCAAGCCGTCACGGTGCGCGTCGGCCGCGCCTACGGTGCCGGCGACCGCGATGCGATCCGCCGCGCCGGCTGGACGCCGTTCGTCATGGGTGTCGTCTTTATGGGATTTATGGCGCTGGTGATGATCCTCTTTCCCTATCCGCTGATCGGCGCCTTTCTCGACCGGACCGCACCTGAAAACGCCAGCGTGATCGAACTTGCCGTTACCTTCCTCGCCGTTGCCGCACTTTTTCAGGTTTTCGACGGCGCGCAGTCGATTGGCGTCGGAATGCTGCGCGGTCTCCACGACACGCGCGTGCCGATGATCTATGCCGGCATCAGCTATTGGCTGATCGGGCTGACATCGGGTGTGGTGCTGGCGTTTCCGCTGGAAATGGAAGGTCTCGGTATCTGGCTTGGCCTCGCAACCGGGCTCGCCGCCGCTTCGTCGCTGATGCTCTACCGCTGGCTGCGGCGCGGCGCGCTGCGGCTCGACGAAGCACCTTGGGCGCGACGTACCTGAATCTCTTGTCTCGCGACGGCGCACCGATATGATGCCTCCCGGTCGCACCGTCGTCTGAGTTTCCGGCGGTACGAGGTAGAGGGAATAGTAAATTGCATCGCCCGACCACGATTGCCCGTGTGCTGGTTTTCTTCGCGCTTGTTGCGACAACCGCACCCGTCCATTCCCCCGCCCATGCCGATGCCGAACGCATCGAACTCAAGACCAACACGCTTTTCTGGAACCCGGAAGACCGCGGCGAAACGCGCACCGGCAGGCTGGAATGGGCCGGCGGCATCGAGATCAGATCGCCGAAGCCGGAATTCGGCGGTTGGTCCGGCCTCGCCGTCAATCCGGACGGCACCATGTTGCTCGCCGTTTCCGACGAGGGACAATGGTTCAGCGCGATGATGCTCTATGACGAACGCGGGCGCTTGTCGGGGCTGGCCGAGGGCCGCATGGCTCCGATGCTCGGACTGGACGGTCAACCGATTGCCGGAAAGACGCTTGGGGATGCGGAAGGCCTTGTTGTCGACACGGCCGACGCGACGCTTGCGGGCAAGGCCTATGTCAGTTTCGAGCGCGCGCATCGCATTTGGCGATACGATCTCGGCGCCGACGGGTTTTCGGCGCGTCCCGAACAGCTCCTGACACAGCGCCATTTCGGGCGCCTCAATTCCAATGGCGGCATCGAGTCGATCGAGCTCCTGCCTCCGGCTGAAGACGGCGGCGAACCGCGAATTCTCGCGATCACGGAAGACACTCTGGATCCCCGCGGTAACATCAAGGCTTTCATCGCCGACAGTCACGATATTTCATGGTTCGCGGTGCGGCCGCGCAATCCTTTCAAGCCGACCGACATGGCGCTGTTGCCGAACGGCGACCTGCTGCTTCTCGAACGCCGCTTTTCGATGCTTGCCGGTGTCGGCATGCAGATGCGCCTGATCCGCCGCGTCGACATTGCCGCCGGAGAAGTGGTCGATGGCGAAGTATTGATCGATGTCGGACAGCGCTACTCGGTCGACAATATGGAAGGGCTAGCCGTTCGCGAGGACAAGAACGGCGACCTGGTGATCTACATGATCTCGGACGACAACTTCAACGTGCTGCAACGAACACTGCTGCTGATGTTTCGCCTGAAGAGCGAAACTTCGGCGGCGATGACCGAACCCGTCAGGCTCCCCCGAAGCCCGGCAGCGGACGGATCGTCCGGCGCATCATCCCGGTCGGAAGAAGCTGCAACAACGCCCAACTGAAATAGAGACCGCTCTCGACAATCAGACGCGCAACCATGCCATCGTCCCACAGCGCGGTCGGCCGCATGTTGAAGGCAGCGGAAAACGCAACGCCGCCGATCAGCGCTGCCAGAAAAGGCGCCTTCCACCACGGAATACCGCGCATCCAGTCGAAAGTCAGGACGTTGACGAGTTGCGCGGTCGCCAGCGCACCTACGAGAGCCGCCGCCTCCGGGTAAGGCGCAATCTCCGTAGCGAAGTTAGCGACAATCCCCTCATGGACGGCCCAGCCGACGGCGCCGCCGATCAGCAACCATGAAATAAAGGTGGCTGTCAGGGTCAATGCCGCGCCATAACGCCGGCTCGTCAGATTGAGAACGAAAAAAACCGCGGGCAGAACGACGAGACCCCAGGTCAGCCAGTCTCCGGTGTCGAGCCGCGGATCGATGACGCTGAGATGGCGAGCCTCCTGCATCGGCATATCGCGCAAGAGGAACGCGACGCCAAGCACCAGGCACAGGGCGACCACCGGCACGACCAGCCTTGCAAGCGTCGTCGCAAGCCGCGAGAAAAAACCCGGCCGGCTGACCGGCACGCGATCAACCCCGCTATCCAGCATTCGCACACCCCCAAAACAACGGGGCGAAGTCTAGCGGCGTGGACCACAGCCTGAAAGGCCGCGGCTCGATTTTCGATAAATTGGGTAAAATTTGCGGAAAAAGAAAAGGGCGGCCCTGGGGCCGCCCGTCTTTCAAAAGCGCACCGCGCCGGACGCGGGGTCAGGCAGCCGCTGTCTGCGCCTTCTCGACCGCCCGCTTCAATTTGAGCGCGCGGGAGGAAAGCTGCGCATCGGCAGCCTTGAGCAGGAACGGGTCCAACCCGCCATTGTGCTCGACCGAACGCAGCGCATGCGCCGAGATGCGCAGGCTGACCTGCCGGCCCAGCGCGTCGCTGATCAACGTCACCTGACAGAGATTCGGCAGGAACTTGCGCCGCGTCTTGCGGTTGGCATGACTGACATTGTTGCCGGACATCACGGCCTTGCCGGACAGTTCGCAGCGGCGGGACATGGGGACTTCCTTTGTAAATTCATCGGGCTGCCGCAGTTTCCCGCGCAGCCCATGCAGGCGGGCACGTATAAAAGGCCCGGGAGAGCCCGTCAAGGCCCGTTCAGACCCCGTTCGAGCGACCGAGCACAAGGCCCAGAAGCCGCCGCGCAGCCGCCGTCGGGGTCGTTTGGCCTCCAGCCACCTCACGCTCCAGTTCCGGCACCAGCGCCGCCGCCTGCCGATCGCTCTTGAGCGCCGAAAAGAGCCCTTCCCGGAGTTCGGTCCAGAACCAGGCTTTCGCCTGGGCCGCCCGCAACCGCGCGAGGTCGCCGGCTTCCGTCAGGGCCTTGCGGTGCGCTACTGCCGCCTCCCAGACCTTGTCGAGCCCCTCGCCCTTGAGCGCCGATGCAAGCAGGACATGCGGCGTCCAGCCGGCATTTTTGGGCCGCATCAGATGCAGCGCCGCCTGATATTCCATTTGCGCGCGCCGGGCAGCCGGAACGAGATCGCCATCGGCCTTGTTAACCACGATCAGGTCCGCAAGCTCCATGATGCCCCGCTTGATGCCCTGCAACTCATCGCCACCGCCGGGCGCCAGTAGAAGCAGGAACATATCGACCATGTCGGCAACGGAGGTCTCGGACTGGCCGACCCCCACCGTCTCGACAAGAACGACGTCGTAGCCCGCGGCCTCGACAAGCAGCATCGCCTCGCGTGTCCGCCGCGCCACCCCGCCAAGCGTACCGCCTGACGGCGAGGGTCTGATGAAGGCGTTCGGATCGCGCGCCAGCAGCTCCATGCGTGTCTTGTCGCCGAGGATCGAACCGCCGGTTCGCGTCGAGGAGGGATCGATCGCCAGAACGGCGATCCGGAGGCCCTTTCCGGTCAGGAGCTGGCCGAACGCCTCGATGAAGGTGGATTTACCGACGCCAGGCGCCCCGGACATGCCGAGCCGGATGGACTTGCCCGTATCGGGCAGCAGGTCGGCGAGCAGTGCCTGCGCAATTTCCTGATGATCCGCGCGGGAGGATTCGACAAGCGTGATGCCGCGCGCCAGCGCGCTGCGGCTTCCAGCCCGGATGCTGGTCGCCAGTTCCACCGGATCTGGCAGCGCCTGGTTCAGGGCCTGTCGTTTCTGCTGCTTTTGATCGGGTCCAGTTGCCATTTTAGTTGCATACTTGGTCAATACCGGCCTCGTCCAGCCCTGCCGCACGGCTCTGTCCGCTGTTCATCGCCGGTTCACACAGGCTTGGCGACCATAAAGCCCTTTCGATGCCGGCACCCCAGGAAATCCCCGACGGGCCCGAACATGGTGACGAAAATGGCGCAAACGAAATCTGGTACGGGATGGAAGGCAATAGCTGGACCGGTCATCGCCGCCGGTATGTTCGTGCTCGCGGCAGTGCCGGCCGGGGCAACGGCAGCCGTCGGTCCGGCCGAATCGGAACGCGACGCCTCGGCGGTCAGCGCCGATTACACGGTCTATATCGGGGGCTTCAAGGCAGCGGAAGGTACGATCCGCGCGACGCTGAACGACGATGCATACGACCTGCAAAGCTTTCTCGGCGTTGCGGGCGTGCCTAAGAATTTCTTCGACGCCAAATGGACGATGGAAAGTGAGGGACGGATTGACAACGCGCGTCCACAACCGGGACGTTTCACCTTCCACTCAGACGAGGGCGGCAAAATCAAATATCGCGAAATGACCTACGACGCTACAGGTCGCCCGGAAATGACGTTCGATCCGCCGTTGAGGCCAAATGAAAAGATTCACGTCCTGCCACATGAGCGGCAAAACACGCTCGATCCGATCAGCGCCCTGCTCGTACCCGTTGTTGCGGGCAACAATCCCTGCGATCGCACACTCGCGATCTTCGACGGCAAAAGGCGCTACGACCTCCGGCTTGCGTTCGACCGGGAAGGCACGGTGACGACACGCGACAAGGGCTATAGTGGCGAGGCGATCCGTTGTTCGGTTCAGATGGCGCCGCGCAGCGGCATGCGCCAGACGAGCTTCATCCGGATGCTGCAGCAGCGCGACAATGCGCATATTTGGCTCGCCCCCGTAAACGGTGGAAGCATCTACATTCCTGTCCGCATTCAGGTGAGGACGCCAATCGGCGGCGCCATCATGGATATCGTGAAACTTCGTCAGCACGCTGCGAACGGCACAGCCGCGAAAACCGCGGCCGCCAAATAGGCAACGATCAGTCTTCGTGTGCCTTCGCGCGGCCAACAGGCTTGCTGACCTCGGAATAAAGCGCGCGAAGGCGCTTCACCAGATCGTCATCGGGCGACGTTCCGGCTTGCTCGATTTCTTCCAACAATCCTTCAAGCCTCGCCGACAGCATGTCGTAATAGGCGCGTTGCTGCTCGTCCGGGTTTTTCTGACCGGGCGCACTCATATCGACAAGACGACGCCGCTTCGGGCGCGCAAAACCTTCGCCGGTGCTCATCACACCTCCGGGATCTCTCATATTTGGAACCTGTCGCGGCAGCTATGTTTTCCCGGGGTTTCCCAACCCGGAAGGGCACAGCTTGCCTGGTATGGCCCATTGGCGGCGGCTCAGAGATCGTTCGAGCGGCACGCGTGCCATCACCTGCCCGAATCTTTGCCCGGGCGTCTGGGAGCGAAATAGCGATGCGTGTGAGCAGTTGCAACATCGAAAAGAGCATCGTGCTCTTTTGACGCACACGGAGCCTCACACGTAGGCAGATGAGATAAGTGCTGATTTTACAGGCAATTAAGCCGCGCGACGGCGTTTCTCGCGGATAAGCGTCAGAATTTCAAGGGCCGCGGACGGAATGTTCGTACCCGGACCGAAAATCGCCGAGGCGCCGGCCTTTTTCAAGAAGTCATAATCCTGTGCCGGAATGACACCACCGCAGATGATCAGGATATCGTCGGCGCCTTCGTCTTTCAGCGCTTTGGCAAGCGCGGGCACCAGCGTCTTGTGGCCGGCGGCGAGACTGGAGATGCCGATGACATGAACATCGTTCTCGATCGCATCGCGCGCCGCCTCTTCCGGCGTCTGGAAGAGCGGGCCGACATCGACATCGAACCCGAGATCGGCAAATGCCGTCGCGATTACCTTGGCACCCCGGTCGTGCCCGTCCTGCCCCATCTTCACGACCAGCATACGCGGGCGCCGGCCTTCGGCTTCAGCGAACGCTTCGATTTCCTTTGAAATCTTCATGAAGCCCTCATCTCCTTCGTAAGCCTGCGCGTAGACGCCCGAGATCGATTTTATCTCGGCGCGGTGGCGGCCGAACACTTCTTCCATCGCATCCGAAATCTCGCCGACAGTCGCACGCGCCCGCGCCGCGTCGACGGCGAGCGCCAGCAGATTGCCGTTGCCGCGCGCGCCCTCCGTAAGCGCGGCGAGTGTCGACCGGCATTTCGCCTCGTCGCGCGTCGACCGCACCTTCTTCAGCCGCGCCACCTGCGCTTCGCGCACCTTGGCGTTGTCGATGTCGAGAATGTCGAGCGGGTCTTCCTTGGACAGCCGGTACTTGTTGACCCCGACAATGACTTCCTCGCCCCGATCGATGCGCGCCTGCTTGCGCGCCGCAGCTTCCTCGATCTTCAGCTTCGGCATACCGGTGGCGACCGCCTTGGTCATGCCACCAAGCTCCTCGACTTCCTCGATCAGCTTCCACGCTTCGCTGGCCAGCGCATGGGTCAGGCTTTCCATGTAGTAGGACCCGCCCATCGGGTCGATGACCTTGGGGATGCCCGTTTCGTGCTGGATGACGAGCTGCGTGTTGCGCGCGATGCGCGCCGAGAAATCCGTCGGCAAGGCAATCGCCTCATCGAGCGCATTGGTGTGCAACGACTGCGTACCGCCAAGCACCGCCGCCATCGCCTCGATCGTCGTGCGAATGACGTTGTTGTAGGGATCTTGCTCGGTAAGCGAGACACCGGATGTCTGGCAATGCGTCCGCAGCATCGACGACTTCAGGTCTTTCGGCTTGAACTCGGCCATGATCCTCGACCACAGGAACCGCGCCGCGCGAAGCTTGGCGATCTCCATGAAAAAATTCATGCCGATGGCGAAGAAGAAGGAAAGACGGGGTGCGAAATCGTCGACATCGAGACCGGCGGCCAGCGCCGCGCGCACATACTCGCGGCCGTCGGCCAGTGTGAAGGCAAGTTCCTGGACCTGCGTCGCGCCCGCTTCCTGCATGTGATAGCCGGAAATCGAGATCGTGTTGAACTTCGGCATGTTCTTCGAACAGAAGCCGATAATGTCGGCGACGATGCGCATCGAAGGTTCGGGCGGATAGATATAGGTGTTGCGCACCATGAACTCTTTCAGAATATCGTTCTGAATGGTGCCCTCGAGCTGCTCGGGCTTCACACCCTGCTCCTCGGCCGCCACAATGTAGTTGGCGAGAATGGGAATGACGGCGCCGTTCATCGTCATCGAGACGGACATTTCATCGAGCGGAATCTGGTCGAAGAGGATTTTCATGTCTTCGACCGAGTCGATCGCAACGCCCGCCTTGCCGACATCGCCGACGACGCGCGGATGGTCGCTGTCATAGCCGCGATGCGTTGCAAGATCGAAAGCGACCGAAAGGCCCTTCTGGCCGCCGGCGAGATTGCGCCGGTAAAAGGCGTTCGACTCCTCCGCCGTCGAAAATCCGGCATATTGCCGAATCGTCCATGGCCGTCCGGCATACATCGTTGCCTGCGGACCACGCGTGTAAGGTGCAAAACCCGGCAGCGTGTCGGCGTCAAATCCATCCGCCGCCAGCCGCTCCAGATCGTCGGCCGTGTAGAGCGGCTTGACGTCGATGCCTTCCGGCGTCTTCCAGACCAGCGAGGTCGAACCCGCGCCTTTGGTCTGCTTTGAAACCGCGGCTTCCCAGTCCTGAAGCGTCTTCTTGTCGGCCATTTCGTCGTCAACCCGCTCGAAAATCCCGGATATTCCCCTGTCGCTACTGTAACATAGCGGCGCCGGTCCCAAAAATGCGGCCGGAGTATCGGGGAACCTTCCGGCATGGTCAAACCGCCCGGAAGCAGGGGGTCAAGACCACCGTTCCGCTGCGTCAGATCGCGGGCCAAATCGCAGCCGCGCTCTGGCCGCCATTGGACACATGCCTTACGGTAGAGCCGCAGGGACCAAGCGAATGCCGCAACCATGATATGCGGCACAGAGAATCTGAGGGGAAGAATGTCCGTGATCCGAGTTCGTCCGAGCGCGTCGGCAACCGCAATCATCGCAATTTGCCTGGCGGCTTTTGCAATTACGGCCTGCTCCGGCGGCAGCGCTGCCCGCAAACGCGATTCCGACGGACGTGTGTTGCCGTCCTTGGCAGAGCAGGACCCGACCGGGACGCTCTATGCAAAGTCGATCAGCGACGCGGCGCGCGGCGAGTGCGACGACCGGACGCTCGACGTGCTGACCTGCTTTTCCTATCGCGGCCACGGCTATGAGGGCGCGCAAACGGCGCTCGGCCAATGCATGATCGCCGGCGGCGAACACGCCGAAGGGATCGAATGGCTCCGCCGCGCCGCAGAGGCCGGTTGGCCTGACGCCCAGAAGCTTCTCGCACAAATGTATCTCGATGGCGATGTAACGACGCGCGACACCGTCGAGGCTGCCAAGTGGGCAAAACTCTACAGCCGCAATCCGGCCCTTCTCTCGCTCGGTGTGCAACCCGACCGAGATGTCACCCTCGCATTTCGAGACAAAATCACCCCACCGCAAAATGCCGCAGCAGAAAGTCTCGTGGCCGAATGGTCACCACGTTACTGGACGCCGGCAACACAGGTAGACCAGGCTGTCAAAAACAGCTGTGAGATCGAGGGTCGTCGGCCCCGTCCGAGGCGCCACGAGATTCCAAGCACAACAATACCTGGCGCCTACTAACCCGAATCCGCAGACATCCAGGCGGACGGCGCGCGCATGAAGCGGTGCATCGCTTTGTGTGCCTTCGCCGAAGGACCGAAATCGCCCTTTTGTGGACAAAATCCGGCATTCAGGGAAACTTTACCTCCTTCCCCTTAACCTCATACGACGTGGGGTTCTAACCTGGGGGAGGAGCCCCGTTCAGATGCCCGGCACGCCAATGGACATGAAGCCATCCGCGGGGCCTGAGGCAGGCTCCGCTCAGTCAGTGCGCGACAACACATCCGGACATGAAGACGGACCGGAAGTGAACGATGACGCGCGCGCCGTGCGCCTCGAGCTCTATCGTTCGTTGATGCTGACCTTCCGTACACTGCCCGTCTATTTTCCGGCCATTGTTGGCGCCGTTGCCATCGCCTTCGACGCGGTCGCCCCTACACCCGTCATCGTTGTATGGTGGCTCGTCATCGCGGCGCTGTACGTCGAATACGCGGTGTTTCAAAGGCGCTTCTTCACGGCCGACGAAAGCAGGATAGACCCTGAACCCTGGATCAAGGCTACTGCGATCCGCTACTGGGTCATGAACATTTTCTGGTCTGGACTCATTCCGCTTTTCTGGCAAGCGGACAACAATATCCAGAACCTTGCCATCCTGATGATCTTCGTGCTCCACGTTATTCTGTCGACGCAGACGGCATTCTCCGTCGCGGCGCTGTTTGTCGCGGCCACATTGCCCATCATGACCGCCGTCATCGCGGTCGCCATTTCGACCTTTGAGCCCGTATTCACGGCCATCGGCCTCGCCTGCGTGCCGACCTATCTCTACCTGGCGCGCATCGCCCAGCAGCAACGGCGTGGAGCGACAGAGACGCTCGAACTGCGTTTTCGCAATGCCAGCCTGATCCGCGATCTCGAACGCGCACGCGATATATCGGAGCGCGCGCGACATCATGCGGAAGAAGCAAACGCGCAATTGCTGCGCCGCGAGCACCATTTTCGCGCGCTGGTCGAGAACGCGTTCGACGTGGTGCTGGTCACCGACGATCAGGGGATCATTCAGTATGCGTCGCCCGCCGCCGGGAAGATCGGCCTGCCGCCGGAAGCATTGGTCGGGCTCAACGGTATCGATCTTCTGTCGCCAGAACAGCAGGAAACGCTGCGCCAGGATACCGTCGATGCCGGTGGCGACAAGCCAACACCAGCGCGCACCTATGAACTGATGATCCCGCGATACGAAAACAACAGAAGCATCTGGGTCGAGGCGACAATCACGAACCTGATCAAGGACGAAAATGTTCGCGGCTTCGTCGTCAATCTTCGCGACATCACGCAGCGAAAACGCACCGAGACCGAGCAGCGGAGTCAGTTTCGCGTTCTTCAGTCGCTTGCCACCGGTATGGCGCTCGACGAAGTCATGTCGCAGCTGGCGCTCGGCGCTGAAGAAGCGAACCCCGGCGCGCGCGCGGCTGTCTTCCTGCTTGACGGGGAGGAGAATCTCGTCACCTGTGCCGCGCCGAACCTTCCGGCAGACTTTCCCGAATGGGTCGCCGGGTTTTGGAGAGAGCAGAGGACAAACGGCTTCGGCGATATGGCGCGTGCTGGACTGAAGATCATCACCACCGACCTGCAAGACGAACGGCACGGCGATGTGGCCCACTATATGCGCAAGGCCGGCATCCAGACCGTGTGGTTCCGGCCTATCATGTCGCGCAATGACCGCGTCACCGGCGCCTTCGCCATGTATTTCCCGGACGCACGCGAACCCGGCAGGTGGGAAGATGCCTACCTGCTCGGCACCGCGCATCTGGCAGGCATCGCCATTGAGCGCCGCCGCGCCGAACAAGGCCTCAAACAGGCAACCGAGAGCGCTGAACTCGCCAACCGCGCCAAGACCAAGTTCCTGGCCAACATGAGCCACGAGCTGCGCACGCCGCTGAACGCAATCATCGGTTTCTCGGAAATCATGCGCGACGGTATGTTCGGTCCGCTCGGCAATGAACGGTATCGGGAATACGCAGTCGATATTCACGATAGCGGACGGCACTTGCTCAATGTTATCGACGATATTCTCGACATTTCGAAGATCGAGGCCGGTCGCTACGCAATTGAGGAACAGGAGATCGATCTCGCCGACGTCCTGCACTGGTCGGCCGAAATGATGCGAGCCCGGACGATGGACAAGCGCCAGAAAGTGTCGCTAAGCCTTCTCGACGACATGCCGCATATTCGCGCCGACCAGCGGGCCATGCGCCAGATCATGTTGAACCTGTTGTCGAACGCCGCAAAGTTCACGCCCGTCGACGGCAAGATCGACGTCACGCTCAGCCTGACGGATGCTGGTGAGCTCTGCGTCGCCGTTCGCGACACAGGGATTGGTATCCCGGCCGACAAGCTCGACGAGGTGATGGAACCGTTCGGGCAGGTCGACGATACAAATGCTCGCCAGCACGGCGGCACGGGCCTCGGCCTGCCGATCACGAAGTCATTGATCGAAATGCATGGCGGCGTCTTCCGCCTCGAAAGCACGATCGGCGTCGGCACCACGGCGACGATGACGCTGCCGGCCTCACGCCTGATCTGGACGAAACAGAGCGAGACCGCCGCGCGTTAGTCGCAAGGCGGCCTCGACGGTGTCATCTGTCGGCTATTCGGCCGCTTTCGCCGGCCGGTTCGCACCGATATATCCAAACAGGTGCCCGCCGACCTTGCGCATCTGGATTTCCTCCGAACCTTCGGTAATCCGGTAGCGGCGATGATGGCGGTAGATGTGTTCGAAGGGCTTGTGCCGCGAATAGCCGATCGCGCCGTGCACCTGGATCGCAAGATCCGCAGCCTGGCAAACCAGCCGGTTCGCACGGTAGTTGCACATCGAAACCTTGTCGGAAAGATACCTGGCAACGTCGGGCTTGGACATCTGGTCCATCTCCCACGCCGTCTTGTAGATGAAGTTGCGGATCATCTCGCATTCGGTATGCGCTTCGATCAACGGAAACTGGATCGCCTGATTGGATGCCAGCGGCTTGCCGAAAGGCTTGCGCTGCTTGGCGTAGGCAACGCTTTCGTCGATACAATACTGCGCCGCGCCAACGCCCGAAGCCGCCTGGCGAATACGGTTTTCATGCACAAAATGCTGCGCGAGTTCGAGGCCGCGCTCGGGGTCGCCGAGATATGAACCGTCCGGCACCCAGACATTCGTGAACGACACGCGCGGATGGTCGGTCGGCATGTTGAATGTCCAGAGATATTCCTCGATCTTCACGCCGGGCGTATCAACAGGCACAATGAAACAGGTGATACCGAGCGCATCGCCGCCCTTGCCGCTGGTCCGCGCGAACACGAAATCATGCGTCGCCACATGCATGCCCGTGTTCCACATTTTGCTGCCGTTTATCAGCCAGCCGTCGACACCGTCCCGCTTTTCACGCTTGGCGGTCGTCTCCATCCATGTCGCGTCCGAGCCGTGTTCGGGTTCGGTGAGCCCGAAGGCGACACGAACAGAGCCGTCGAGCGAGCCGGGAATGAACTTCTTCTTCTGCTCATCCGTCCCGAAGTCACGGAACATCAGGACCGTCGGAAAATTGCCGACAACCGATGTCTCGTTCTGAAGATCGTTGTGAAGGCCGAGACCCTTGGCGGCCAGATGATCGCGGATCACCGCCATCGCGAGATTGGTGCCGTCCTTGCCGCCATATTCCTTCGGAAGCGCGTAGCGCAGGTGGCCGGCCTTGTCGGCAAGTTTGCGCATTTCGCCAAGCAATACTTCCCAATCGTGACGCGGCAGACCCTGATTGTCCCAGTCGGTGCGGGCGTGCTCGCGGCGATGGTCGAAGAACCGCTCATTGTCGTCCCGCGCCTGCAGCGGTTTGATTTCCTTCTCGATGAAATCGTCGAGCACATGGAGATAGTCGGTAACGTCTTTGGGGATCCTGAAATCCATAGCGTCCTCCCGGGGGTATCGCCGGCCTCTGACGGGCCTGATGACAAATGCCGTTGACCGTCACTATAGACCGCGGTCCAGTATCGGAAAGAGCCAGCGCGCGCACCCCGCGCGTACGACCGCCCCAACGCTGCGGAAGGTGCCGCAAAATTTTTGCGTTAACGATTTGTCTGCCTAAACTATTGTCCAACCACAAGATTTAGCCGTGAACGAAGACGGAAGACGAGCCCGTCAGCGATTCGGACCCGGTTCGTTCGCCCAATATTCCAGTACTTAACGCCCGCTCGGTTAATGGACCGGCGCGCTTGCTTCCTGTCCGGTTTGCCCCGAAGGTGCGCCTCGGAAACATGAGTACCCCACCCCCCTCCACATCCGCCCGCCACGCCCGCGACGGTCTTGCCGAACGCCGCCGCGTCACCGCGGTGCTTGGGCCCACAAACACCGGCAAGACCCATCTCGCCATTGAACGAATGATGGGCCACGAGACCGGCATGATCGGCCTGCCGCTGCGCCTGCTCGCCCGCGAGGTCTATGACCGTGTGGCAAAGGCAAAGGGCGAACGCCAAGTCGCCCTGATTACCGGCGAAGAGAAAATACTTCCGCGCGACGCCCGCTATTTCGTCTGCACGGTCGAGGCGATGCCGCTCGACCGGCCGGTCGAGTTTCTGGCCGTCGACGAAATCCAGCTCGCCGCTGACCGGGAGCGTGGACATACTTTCACCGATCGCCTGCTGCGCGCCCGCGGTCTCTCTGAAACCATGATGCTCGGTTCCGAGACCGTCCGAGGTCTGATCCAGAAATTACTACCGGAGACGCATTTCATTGTCCGTCCGCGATTCTCGGAACTGACATGGACGGGCTCGAAAAAGCTGACGCGCCTGCCGCGCCGCTCAGCCGTGGTGGCCTTCTCCGCCGACCGGGTCTATGCGATCGCCGAGTTGATCCGCCGTCAGCGCGGTGGAGCGGCCGTCGTCATGGGCGCGCTTTCGCCGCGCACACGCAACGCCCAGGTGGCGCTCTACCAGTCGGGCGACGTCGATTTTCTGGTCGCAACCGATGCGATCGGCATGGGTCTCAACATGGATGTCGACCATGTCGCCTTCGCCTCGACGCAGAAATTCGACGGATACCAGCACCGGCCCCTTCACGTCGCCGAACTGGCGCAGATTGCCGGACGCGCCGGAAGGCACATGAACGACGGCACCTTCGGCGTCACCGGCGACACACCGCCGCTTGATGAAGAAGCCGTGTCGCGGATCGAAAGCCACCGCTTCGAACCTCTGCGCCTGCTGCAGTGGCGCAATCCGCATCTTGAGTTTTCGAGCCTTGCGGCGCTGATGCAAAGCCTCGAATGGCCGCCCGAACGCGCCGGCCTCACCCGCGCGCCGGTCGCCGACGATCTTGAGGCGCTGACGCGCATGGCCCGCAATCCCGACGTCCAGGCATCCGCCAGGTCGTCTCCGGCCATCGAGCGGCTTTGGGAAGTGGCCCAGCTTCCCGATTTCCGCAAGACGCTCGCAAGCGAGCATGCCGACCTGCTGACGAGGCTCTATCTCTTTCTTATGGAACCTGCCCGAGGCGGGCGCGCACATATTCCCGACGACTGGCTTGCGCGCCAGATCGATCGCCTCGACCGAACGGATGGCGAGATCGACACGCTCGCCGCGCGCATCGCCCATATCCGCACATGGACTTATGTGGCAAACCGTCCAGATTGGCTTCGCGATCCTTCTCATTGGCAGGAGCGCGCGCGTAAGATAGAGGATAAGCTGTCGGACGCGTTGCACGAGCGTCTGACGCAGCGGTTTGTCGACCGCCGCACCAGTGTACTGATGAAGCGTCTGCGCCAGAACGAGGATCTAATGGCGGCTGTTAACGGTGACGGCGAAGTTTTGGTGGAGGGCGAGTATGTCGGCCGCCTTCAGGGATTTGTCTTTGTTCCCGACCCAAGAGCCGATGGCGAGCAGGGTCGCGTTCTGCGCGCGGCAGCCGACCAGGCGCTCGCTGGCGAAATAGCGGCGCGTGCCCAACGGCTGGCCACGGCGCCGGACGCCGACATATCCCTGTCCGATCACGGAAGAATCGTCTGGATCGGCCATCCCGTCGCCGATCTGAAAGCCGCTGCCGAACCGTTGAAGCCCCGCGCCGAACTGATTGCGGGCGAGGAACTGGACGGCGCGGCGCGCGAGGCGGTACAGGCCCGGCTTGACGGCTGGCTCGCCATGCATGTCGCAAACGTACTGGCGCCGCTGGTCGCGCTGCGCGATGCCACGGACATCGACGGCCTGGCGCGCGGCGTCGCTTTTCGCCTGATCGAAAACCTCGGCTCGATGAAGCGCGAATGGGTGGCCGAGGACATTCGCACGCTCGACCAGGCCGCGCGCGGCCAGTTGCGCAAGCACGGCGTCAGGTTCGGCGCGCACTCGATTTTCATGCCGGCTCTGCTGAAGCCGGCGCCAGCACGCCTGTTGATGATGCTCTGGGCGCTGGCGCGCAAGGACGTCGAAGAGCCTTTTGCCGGCCTGCCACAGCCGCCGGCGCCCGGCCTGACCTCCCTTCCCGCTGATCCGTCCGCGCCGCAAGGTTTCTACGAGGCCTTGGGCTTTCGCCTCTGCGGCACGCGCGCCGTCCGCCTCGATATGCTCGAACGCATTGCCGACCTGATCCGCCCGGTGATTGCGGCCCGGACTTACAATGGCGGCTTTGTCGTGACGCCCGACATGATGTCGCTTGTCGGTTGCTCGGGCGAGGAGTTCGCGAGTTTGCTGCAAGGTCTCGGCTATCGCTCGCAACGTGAAACGATCGCGCCGCGCCCGGCCGATGCACCGAAACAGGAAGCTGGAGCAGTCGAGGCCACAACGCCGTCAACTAGTGCCGAGGCGGCGCTCGCCGAGATCGTCGACGCAATCGCGGCACCGGTCGTCGACGAAATGTCGGAAGCCGTGCCCGAACCGCAGGCCGAGGTTGCAGCGGTTGCGCCGGCGGAAACCGCGCCCGGCGAACCGGCGGAAACCGCAGCCGCGGTCGAACTTGAAATCTGGCGTCCGGCGCGCCGCAAGCAGGAAGGCAGGCCCGCGCGGCGCCGGCCGCAAAACAAGGCAAAGGCGGAGCCCGGCGAGAAACCGGCCGAAGCACGCGGCGAGCGCCACCGGAAGCCGAAGCGCAAGTTCGATGAGCGCGGCGAGCGGCCGGCCAAGAACACGCGCCCCGACAACAGCCACCGCGAACCGCGCAAACCCCGCGACCGCGAGCCCGATCCGGATTCACCCTTTGCCGCACTGGCCGTGCTCAAAGAGCGCGTCCGCGGCAACTGACGCCGTCGATGGAAGACGCGGCAGGCCGGCCGGGTCAACGTGTCGACCGTTGGCTCTGGTGCGCCCGGTTTTCAAAAAGCCGTTCTCTCGCCGTTGCGCTCGTGCAGAGCGGACGGATGCGCGTCAACGGCGCCCGCATTTCGAAGGCAAGCCGCAACCTGCACCCCGGAGATGTTCTCACTTTCCCTCTCGGACCCCATATCAGGGTCATTGAGGTTGTGTCACTCGGATTGCGGCGCGGCCCGGCATCTGAAGCACAGACCCTCTACCGGGACCTCGAACCGCCGGCGCCATCGGGCAAACCGGAGGCGGCCGGCAAAGCCGCGACCGGCCGCACAACCGGCACCGGACGCCCGACCAAGCGCGAACGGCGTCAAACAGATGCCCTGAAAGAAAACGGTTAAATCTACAAAACACCATGTAGTTGAATATATCTTCCGCGTCATGTAAGTGAAATATCATGCTTTCCGCCGTCAAAGCGTTCCTCCTGGGTCCGTCAAAAGAACCTGCGCCCGGATTCGATGACCTCCAGATCGCCGTTGTCGCGCTGCTTGTGCGCGCGGCAACGACGGATGCCGATTTCAGCGACGAAGAACGGCGCGTCATCCGTGGCCTCGCCGCCGACAGCTTCGGGCTTTCGCCGACGGAGGTGGATGCGTTGGTGGCGGCGGCCGAGAGCGAGGAGGCGAGCACCCTTGACCTTCACCGCTGGGCGCAAGCGATCAAACAGGGTTACGACGAAGCCGAGCGTGTGCGCCTGATCGAAAAGATGTGGGAAATCGTCTATGCCGACGGCGTCCTGGACGACTACGAAGCCAATCTGTTGCGGCGCGTCGCAGGCCTGATATACGTTCCCGATCGCGAATCCGGCGCGGCGCGGCAACGTGTGCTCGCAAGGCTCGGATTAGCCGCCCGATCCGAACGACTCCCGGAAAGCTGAGACCGGACACCCGAAAGTACCGCGCAAATCCCGCGCGACTGGAGACAGTGATGACCTATATTGTGACCGACGCCTGCATCCGCTGCAAATACATGGATTGCGTTGAGGTCTGCCCGGTGGACTGTTTCTACGAGGGCGAAAACATGCTGGTCATCCATCCGGACGAATGCATCGATTGCGGCGTTTGCGAACCCGAATGCCCGGCCGAAGCGATCAAGCCGGATACCGAGCCGGGCCTCGAGAAATGGCTCGAGCTCAATACCGAATACGCTTCGAAATGGCCGAATATCACGATCAAGCGGGAGCCGCCGGCCGACGCCGAGGAGTGGCAGGGCGTCGCGGGCAAGTTCGAGGAGCATTTCAGCCCCGAGCCAGGTGAAGGCGACTGATCCCCACCGGCAGCGTATCGCAATCTCTGTTCCCTTTTGAGACAAATGCCGTCGGTCGGCCGTTCACAACACCAGCCATAATCCTTGCGGCGGCCGCGGTTTAGGGCGGAAACATGCACCAATCAGCCGGATTGGGGCGCTATCTCCATGTGTTAACTGTCCTTTTGCCGCGCCCACCTTCCAAGAGGGGGGTTTTTGTGCTATATATGCCTCACAATGAAAAGTCGCGAATACGGACGCGAGAAATAGCCTGGCGGCGCAACCCTACGTTGAAGACGCAAAGGTTGTTGATTGTACATCGTCACCTCGCGCCGCCTTCCAGCCCTTCCGGCTGGAAGGAGTCAGGCAAGTTTCCGCTGGCCTGCGTTTCGGCTGCGGAGCGCCCGTCGGCGAGAAACAGGTGTCATTCACAGGGGGTCGGCCTCCGCACCCGGCGGTCGAGTTTCGGGCCGAAAGCGACTTTCGGCCTGAATTGTCTGCGGCCTCTCAATGGAGGTACGGCAGGGTCCTGAATGAGTGCGGTTGTCCGTTGCGCATCGATATTCAAGGCCGGCAGGGACGACATCGGGTCGCCCGTCCGGTCCCGGTTATGAAAGGCTGGGTATAGGAAAGGCCATGGCGAGCAAAGTGACGAAATCCCCCAAGTCCACGAAGTCGAAACCGGCAGCCAAGGTCACGGCGAAGGCCGCGAGCGCCAAAACCGCGGCGACCAAGGCGAAGGCCAAGGCCAAACCGGCGGCGAAAGCAAAACCCGCCAAGGCAAAGCCGGCCGTTGCGAAGAAGTCCGCGGCAAAGACCGCAAATCCCGCTGCCAAGGCAAAACCGAAAAGCGCGCCAGCGGCCAAACCCGCCAAGGCAAAAGCAAAGCCCGCGCCCGCCAAGGCGCCGGTGAAGAAGGCCGCGCCCAAGGCGCCGGCGAAGGCGGCCAAGCCCAAGCCCGAGCCGGCAAAGGCGCCGCCGCCGAAAAAGGCGCCGCCCAAGATGGCAAACGCCGCCAGCAAGCTGATGGAAGCCGCCAAGGGCCGTGCCGAAAAAGCGCGCAAGGCCGAAGCGACCGAACGCGAAGCTGCGGCAAAGCGCGCCAAGGCGGAAGCCGCCAAGCCCGCAAAGGCCGAATCGCCGAAGGAACCGGCGAAGCCGGCGGCGCCGCGCGCCAATTTCAAGGCCAAGGAATATGTCGTCTATCCGGCGCATGGCGTCGGACAGATCCTCGAAATCGAGGAGAAGGAAGTCGCCGGTCACCGGCTTGAACTCTTTGTCATCAATTTCGACAAGGAAAAAATGACACTGCGCGTCCCGACCAACAAGGCAGGCGCCGTCGGCATGCGCAAATTGTCCGACACTGGCGTCGTCGATTCCGCGATCGAAACGCTGCGCGGCCGCGCACGCATCAAGCGCACGATGTGGAGTCGTCGCGCGCAGGAATACGAGGCCAAAATCAACTCCGGCGACCTGATCTCGATCGCCGAAGTCGTTCGCGACCTCTATCGCTCCGAACGCCAGCCCGAGCAATCCTATTCCGAGCGTCAGCTTTACGAAGCCGCGCTCGACCGGATGGCCCGCGAAGTGGCGGCAGTCGAACGCATCGGCGAGGACGCGGCGATCGAACGCGTCGAACAGGCCCTGCAGGGCACGCCGCGCGGCGGCGACAAGACACCCAAGGACGACGGCGAGGCGAGCGAAGCCGCCGCCTGACCGTCATGTAAGGGTCACAAAAACAAATATCGGAAAAGCCCGGCCGCAAGCCGGGCTTTTTATTTTCAGCCGATTCCCGCCGCCGCCCCTTTCTGGCCATGAAATCTGGCTAAAAGAAACAGGTCTTCGGTGCCGGACATTGATCCGGAGCGATACACGAGCCGTACGCAAGGTTGCCGACCGAAACGACGGACGCGCGAAAGTGCGCCGCGCAACGGAGGAGTACCTGAGATGCCTCACACCGACACGCCCGAAACGCAGCGCGCCAACCGCCGGTTCATGCGGAGTGCAATGACGGTGCCGCTGCTCGACAAGGAAACTGAGTTCGAACTCGCGCGGCGCTGGCGGGAAGACGGCGACGAACAGGCCCTGCATCGCCTGACGCGCGCCTATATGCGCCTCGTCATTTCTCTCGCAACACGCTTCCGCAATTATGGTCTGCCCTATGGCGACCTTGTGCAGGAAGGCAATGTGGGCCTGATGCAGGCGGCCGCGCGATTCGAGCCCGAGCGCGGCGTGCGCTTCTCGACCTATGCAAGCTGGTGGATTCGCGCGGCGATCCAGGACTACATCCTGCGCAACTGGTCGATCGTGCGCACCGGAACGACCGCCGCTCACAAATCCCTCTTCTTCAACCTCCGCCGCCTGCGCTCGCTGATCGACAGCGGTACCCGGCAAACTTTGCGGCAGGAGGACCGGATCTTCATCGCAAAGCGGCTTGGCGTCGGCGTCGGCGATGTCGAGATCATGGATGCGCGGCTGACGGCGGGAGACCGCTCGCTCAACGCGACACTCTCCGACGGCACATCGGATGACAATGGCGCCGAGTGGCAGGACATGTTGCCTTGCGAACGTTCGCAGCCCGACGAAGAGGCAATGGAAAAACACGACGGCGAATACCGGTCGCGCTGGATTGCGGGCGCGCTTGAAGAACTCAACGAACGTGAACTGCTGATCATCCGCGAGCGGCGTCTGCGCGACGAAGCGCTGACGCTCGAAACCCTCGGCGCGCGGCTCGGCATCTCCAAGGAACGGGTCCGTCAGATCGAGCATCTGGCGCTAAAGAAGATGAAGGCCGCACTGCTCGACAAGGTGCCGGACCCGCAGGGTGCCGGCCTTCTCGGTTGACCGGCGGCCTTACTCGGCAATGATCTTGACGAGCCTGCCGGGCTGCAGCACATCGCCCGCAGCAAGCCCGTTCAGAACGCGAAAGCGCTCTTCACGATAATCGGGATAAACCATGCGCCTGCCAAGCGACGCGACCGTGTCGCCTGGTTTGACCGCGACGATCCGCAGCCGCAGCGGCTTCACGGCCGCCGCCTCCGCCGGCGATATCTTGCGGAAACTCATCACAAGTTCCTGCAGCGCCGCATCGTGCCGTGTGCCTGCTTGCGGCAGCGTCCCCATCAGAAAGCGATAGACCCGGTCCGGCGCATATTCGATTGTCACCAGCCGCGCGTTGTATTCGCCGATCCGCGTGGTCGCGGTGGCGGCGTTCATGTCGTTGACCTTGAACCGCTGCAGTCCGGATATCTGTGTTCCTTTGGCCCATTGATTGACCAGATAGCCACCGATCTCGACAACGGCATCCTTTTTCCCGCTGTCGAATTTCACCATCGTCTTGTCGGGCCCCTGGAGCAGCACCGCCGCCGGTGAATTGGCGATCGAAAACCCGGCCGGCGCCTTGAAGGCAAAGCCGAGCTTTGGATGCACGAAATCCCTTCCACGCGCGATCCCGTCCTCGGGCCGGTCGCCATAAAGCATTCCGTCCATCGCCCTCAGATAGACGTCGCGGTTGTGCGTGCCCTGCCCCGGCGTCGAGCCGGCGTCGCGCGCATGGGAGATCGCGGCGTCGACGCGGGCCGCCGTCGCCGGATGACTTGCCAGCCAGTCATTGCGCGTCGCATCGTGAGGAACGTTGCGAAGTCTTGCTTCAAACGCGGCCTGCGCACCCATGGTTCTCAGAAAGTCGGCCACGCCGAACGGATCGTATCCCGCCGCCGCGAGATAGCGAACACCGAGCATGTCGGACTCGAATTCCTGATCGCGCGAATAGCCGGCAAGTATCCCCTGCCCGCCGAGCCCGATCGCCTGGCTCGCCGCCTGATTGCCGATGACCGCGCCCAGCACCGCGCCGAGCAGCGTCGTACCCATTGCCGCCGTCTGCCGTTGCGCGGAATGACGCGCAACGACATGGCCCATTTCATGCCCGATGACACCGGCAAGTTCCGCCTCGTCATTGGCGAGCGCCATAAGTCCCCGGGTCACATAGACATAACCGCCGGGCAGCGCGAAAGCGTTGACGACCGGACTGTCGAGAACCGTGACGCGATATTGCATCTCGGGCGCGTTGGTGGCGCGCGCCACCCGCGTCGCGATGCCCGCCACATAGCCGCCGAGCTTCGCATCGGGATAGGCGCCGCCATATGCTTCGAGAATTTTGGGATGCGCCTCGGCGCCGATCCGGGCTTCCTGCTCGACCGACACCAGCGGCGCCACCTGCCGCTTGCCGGTGGCGGGGTTGGTCGTGCAGGCCGCCGAGAGAAGCAGCACCGCCAGCAGCGGCACAAGGAATGCTGCGCGCACCGCCCATCCTCCACGCCCTACCGCTTCGCCTGTCATGATATGTCGTCCAGCAATTCGATCTGCTCGGGATGCGTGAGCGTGATCTCCGGCCCGTTGTAGCGGCCGAGCCATCCGCGCACCCGCACACGGCGGCCGGCCAGCGCCGATTGATCGGCCGCCTCGTCGAAGTAAGCCCCCCAAATGGGGTCATCGAGAAAAAGCCTAGCGTCACGCGGCGCAACTGTCACCGTGAAGTCGCTGCGCCAGTCATCGCCGAAATTGAGATAGATACGCCCGCGCACGACCGCTGCCGAAACGATGTCGCCCTCGACGAGCTCGAAGCGGCCGTGGAGCCGCTCGAGCGCCACCACGTCGGCCGCATCGCGAATGGCATAAAAGGCGTCGGCCCAGATGCCGCGCCGCGCCTCGCGCGCCTCGCGCTCCGCCGCCAGCAGTTGGGCGGCGCAGGCGCGATTGTCGCGGAACGTGTAGACGCGCGCCAGCCCGAGACGCAGCATCTCATGTTGAAGCCAAACCGGCTTGCTGTCCGCGCCCGCCGCGAAGACGTGCGCGAGGACGCGGCCATGCCTGTCTTCGTCGCGGCCGCCATGGCGAAGTGTGACCGCCCTGCCGCGCGCCAGCGCCGAGAGCGCCGACCGGGCTTCTTCGGCAAGCGGCCATGCCTCGAAATTGGCGCGTCCCAGCGGCAGTTTCGGCGCCTGGATGCCGGTGAACCGCACCTGCCGCCCGTCGCCAAGCACCAGCGTGTCGCCATCGACGATCTCAACCGCCTGTACGGCACCGCCATCGTCGAGCGCGCAAGGCATGTCTGCTGCCACTGACGCAACAGAGAACGGCGCAAGGACAAACATCGTCGCTAGAAGCAGCGCGGGACACGCGGCACGCCAGATCGCGAATGCCGAACGGGCAGTCAGGCCGGACGCTCCGCCGGAGGCACACCGGCGCGCAGGGCGATGATGGCGGCTTCCGTGCGGTTTCTGACGCCGAGCGATTGAAGGATCGCGTTGACATGCAACTTGACGGTCGCCACCGATATGCCGAGCACGCGCGCGATTTCCTGGTTGGAACGGCCCTTGCCGAGCTCCTGCAGCACCTCGCGCTGGCGCGGCGTCAGCTTCTCCTGACCCGCGGCGATGAAGCTGTCCGGTGCTTCGGCGAAGCCTTCCGGTTGCGCCGCCAGCAATGCGTCGGGCACGTAGCGGCCGCCCATGTCGACAAGCCGCAGCGCATTCTCGACCAGATTGACCCCCAGATTTTTCGGGATGAAGCCCGCGACGCCCATATCCATGATCTCGCGAATAAAGCCCGGCGAACTGCGATCGCTGAACACGACGATCTTCGCCGAGGTCGCGGCGGCGATACGGCGAACCGCCTCGCGCCCATCCGCGCCGGAAACCTCAACCAGCAGCAATGCCGCGTCGCCCGCGATCGGCTCTGCCGGCCGATCGGCTTCGGCGCCCGAACGGACCGTCAGTTCCGCACCCGGATGAAGCCGCGAAACGATCGCGGACAAGCCCTCGCAGAAGACCGGCTGCTCGCCGACGATCAGAACACGCATCAAGATGCCCACCTTCCCCAAACCACCCGATACGCCGGAAGCCCGCTCCGGCGGCACGGAGGCCCCACAACCTCCGCGCGCTTCATGGTGGAGCACACAACTAACATCAACCTTTGAGCGTACAGCTAAATGTTTAGGCGGAAACCGGTATAGACGTAAAGGGGGTGAACCGCTGTTTTCATCGGCATTCTGATGCGCGTCACCGCCGCGATCCGCGCCGCAACCGCATTCCGCAACAAGACGGCGTCGTGCCGGGTGACGCCGCTGCCGCGCCGTGTTCTCCGCCGCAGCGGAGATTGCGGCACCGCCGCCGCTGACGTAGGTTGCGCGACGCCACGCCGCGCTCTCGCGCGCATCGCTTTCGATGTGGCCCCGTAGCTCAGCTGGATAGAGCATCAGATTCCTAATCTGAGGGTCGTGCGTTCGAATCGCGCCGGGGTCACCATTTTTCATGTCGGTACGGAGCGGATCGTCCGTCCACGGCCAGAGTGGCCGGTGGCGCAACTTTCTTATCGCTGATATAACTTTGTTGGTGTTCATAGAACGAAAATACAAAGATATATTTGTGCGTGTCAACAAGAAATCTTGGTATATCGGGTCAGGTCCGGCCGCCAACGACCGATGCGGCTGCACGAGCGCCCAATTTCATTGGTGTTCCGTGCAATGAGTGTTGCCGAACGCCTGAGTCGGATACGCAAATATCTTGGCCTTTCGCAAAAGGACATGGGGCGGCGCGTCGCCGTGTCCGGCACGACCTGGCAGAACTACGAACTCGACAACGCGGCGCCGAACGCCCACGTGCTGGGGCGGTTGTCGGATGAGGGTTTCGACATCAACTGGGTGCTGACCGGCGCCGGCGAGATGCGCAAGGACGGCGCCCTGGAAACGAAATCGGTCGCGGGCTTCGCCGAGCTGGCGCCGCGCGAGATCGGCCGCGAGCAACTGGCCGGCGGCAATTATGTGCTGATCCCGCGCTATGCCTTGCGCGCCCTGCCGCGCGAGGGCGGCGGCGCGGCAACGACGATGGAGGACGTGTCGCTGAACGAGACGCTGGCCTTCCGCCGCGACTGGATCGAACGCGAACTGGGCGCGAGGCCCGCCGACCTCATCGTCGTCGAGATGACGGGCGACGCGATGCTGCCGACGCTCGTTCCCGGCGACCTGCTGCTCGTCGACACAAGCGCGCCCCGCATGCGCGGCGGCGGGCTCTACGCATTCAACCTCGGCGGCGCGCTGGCGGTGCGGCGCTTGCAGGCGCGGCTCGACGGCGGCCTGACCGTGTCGAGCGACAACGCCGCGCTTTATCCGCCGGAAGATATTGAGCAAGCGGCGCTCGAGCGGGTAAAGATCGTCGGCCGCGTCGTCTGGCGCGCCGGCAGGCTCTGACCGCTTCCGGAAGTCTAAAAGGTAAAGGCCGAGTGAACGATGCAAACCGCCGCATTCCCCGCCGACGCAAGACGCGTACTTGTTATCAAGCATGGTGCCTTTGGCGACGTGGTCCAGGCGGAAGGCGCGCTGCGCGACATCCGCGCCAATCACCCCCACGCCCATATCGCGGTGCTGACCACACCGGCCTATCGCGGCCTGATCGCGCGCGCGCCCTTCATCGACGAGGTCATTGTGGACGCGCGTGCGCCGCGCTGGCGGCTTGACGCGATGTGGCGCCTGCGCAAGATGCTTCGCGCCGGCCGTTTCGACATGATCTACGATCTGCAGAACTCGTCGCGCACCGCATTCTATTTCCGCTGGATGCTGAACGGCATCCGCTGGTCGGGCACTGCGAAAGGATGCAGCCATCCGCACCGCGCGGCGCAGCCGAAAAAAATTCGCACCCTCGACCGCCTTGCCGGACAACTCGCCGATGCGGGCCTTGAAATCCGACACACGTTGAAGCCCGACATTTCATGGCTCGCCGACGATGTCTCAGCGCTGCTCGACAGGGCCGGCGTGCGCAAACCCTACATTGTGCTGGTTCCAGGGTGTTCGACGCGCCATCCGCAAAAACGCTGGCCATACTACGACAGGCTCGCCGCGGGGTTGATCGCGGACGGACACGAAGTGGTATTGGCGCCGGGCCCGGATGAAATGGAGCTTGCAAAGACAATCCCCGGCATCAAGCTGACCGACACACACGGGTTGCTGAGCTGGTATGAACTTGCGGGCGTTTTCAAGAACGCGGAATTCGTCGTCGGCAATGATACGGGGCCGAGCCATCTCGCCTCGCATATCGGGACGCACGGCCTCGCACTTTTCGGATCCTATTCGCCGGCCGAGCGCACCGGCATCGCGCGCGAAAACTTCGGCGTCATCGAAGTCGAGGATCTTTCTGCACTCACCGTCGAGCGTGTGCTTGCCGAATTGAAGCGCCGCCTCGAAGCGGTGTAGGCTTCTTCCATGGTGGTGGACGATCCCGCCACCCGGGTTGCCAACGAGACCACACACGCCCAGAATAACGGCGAACCGGCGGCGGACGACCTTCAATGTCCCTATTCTCACGATTGCTCGATCATTTGCGCGGCGGCTCCGACGGGCCGGAGATGCGCCTTGCCGCGCGCATGAATGCGCCGCTGCTGATTGTCGAGATCGGCGGCTACGCGCACAAGACGCGCGACTGGTCGGCCGGCGGCGCCAGCATCGAGGGCTTCGCCGGCGAGGCGAAGGTGGGCGATATCCTGAGCGGCCATCTGCACTGGGCGGGCGACAAGCGCCGGCTTCCCTTCACCGCCGAGACGATGCGCATCGAGGCGGGCGGCGTGCTGGCGCTGCGCTGGCTCGACCTGCCGCTGGCGATCCAGCAGGAAATGGAAGCGCTGATCGGCTGAGCGCGTCGAAACCGGTTGCGCGCCCTTGCGTCAGTTGCGCGCGGCACCCGCCCGTATAGGCTTTCCGAAACGAAACCCGTGCGAGGAGCCTCAACATGACCGGATACAAAACGCTGATCGTCGAGAAGAAGGACGGCGTCGACTGGGTGACGATGAACCGGCCCGACGCGCTGAACGCGATGAACCGGGCGCTTGTCGACGAGCTGCAGGACTATTTCGGGCGTCTTTACACGGATCATTCGGTGCGCGTCGTCGTGCTCCGTGGCGCCGGCCGCGCCTTCTGCGCCGGGCTCGACCTCAAGGAGCGCGCGAACCGCCCGGACGACGCCGCCAGCGGAAGCCCTCAGGCGGGCCTCGTCGCGCAGCGCCGCATCAGCGAAATCGTGATGCGCATGCGCCGCTGCCCGCAACCGATTATCTCGCTGGTGCATGGGCCGGCCTGCGGCGGAGGCTTCGCACTGGCGCTCGCCTCCGACATCCGCATCGCCGGCGAGACGGCGCGCATGAACGCCGCCTTCATCCGCATCGGCCTGTCGGCCTGCGACATCGGCGTCAGCTATTTCCTGCCGCGCCTTGTCGGCGTGTCGGTGGCCTCCGAACTGATGATGACCGGCCGCTTCATCAATGCGGCGCGCGCCGAACGCGTCGGCCTCGTCTCGGAAGTGGTGCCGGACGAGAAGCTCGCCGACGCCGCCGCGCCTTACATCGAGGAAATGCTGACGACATCGCCGCTGGGGCTGCGCCTGACCAAGGAATGCCTCAACATGTCGGTCGATGCCGGCAGCCTGGAAGCCGCGGTCGCAATGGAGGACCGCAACCAGATCCTCTGCGCACAGACCAACGATTTCCGCGAAGGCATCGGCGCCTTTCTCGGCAAGCGCCGCCCGGAATACACCGACAGTTGAGGGCGAAAGAAAAGCCGCCCCGCCGAAGCGGAACGGCCCTTCTCCCCCGCAAACGCCGGCGTCAGAATCCGTAGACGACCTGCAGCGTGAAGTCGTCGCTGTCGATCGGATCGAGATCGTAATGCGTCCACTCGGTGCGCAGCGACCAGCCGTCGCGCAACGCAAACTCCGCGCCGCCGCCGGCGAGCCAGCTTGTGTTGCGGGTGTTGATCTCGTAGCGATGCACGCCGCCCTTGCCATAGATCGACACGTCGGTTGCGACCGGGAAGGAGAGCAGAAGCTCGCCGCCATAGGTATCGATGCTGCGTTTGCCGATCACGCCGGGCGCGCCGTGATCGCCGAGATCGGCGTAGAAAACCTGCGCGGCGAGATATTCGTTGAGACGCCAGCCCGCAAGACCTTTCCAGCTCCAGTCGTCGTTCCGGTCGGTCCAGTTCCAGCCGAGACCGCCGCCGACATAAGGCCCGCCCGGCACGGCGCCTTGCGCTTGCGCACCGCCGGCCGCGAGGCCGAGCGCGGCGGCGCAGACGGACGCCGCGCAGAAAGTTTTGACGATCGATTTCATGGATACCTCGCTTCGTTGCAACCTGTGCCCCAAAGCCCCGGCGCGCATGATCGGCCCGGTCCACGCGCCGCTCAAGAAAAACCGGCGATGCGTGTTGCCGGTTTTCATCGATTGTGACTCGCGCGCAACATTTCCGGCGTTATATGGAAAAAACGCCAGCCTTATGGAAACGACGTGAACGGACGATCAGGACGCAGGGCGCGGCAGCAGGCGAATGGTTGACGTTCCTTTCGCCAGCACTTCGCCCGCCGCATCGCGCAACTCGCCTTCGACAAAGGCGGTGGAGCGGCCGCGCCGCTCGATCCAGGCTTCGGCGATGTGAAGGCCGGGCGCGGCGGGGCGGAAGAAGCTGATCTTGATTTCAAGCGACATCGGCAGCACCGCGAAATCCGTGGCCGCCATCACGGCGCGCGCCATCGCCGCGTCGATCCAGCCGGTGACGAAACCGCCCTGCACCACGCCGCCCGAATGGCACATGCGCATCTCGGCTTTGCATTCAAGCGCGGCGCGGCCCTTTTCGGCGTCCATATACAGTGTACGGACGATACCGAGAGAGGCGTTGAGGCCGTCAATGGCCTCGTCGATCGCAAGTGCGGCGGGCGCGGGCGGGAGGTCGGTCATGGGCAAAAACTCCAGGATCGGGGCATGGCGAATGCGCGCATCTTAAGCGACCGGGGCCCGCCCGCGAGGACCAATTGCGGTTCGCGAACGGGCCGCCCCCTGTTCACCCGTGAACCACGAAGGCCCGACTGTCATCGAACTGTCAAAAAACTGTCACAATCGGTTTTGGGGGACGTTTCGGGCGGGGATAAGCTGCGGGATAAGTCGAGGTATCCCCGGGCGCAGACCGCACGGCAGGGCGATTCGGCGGAGGGGCGCGAAACCGAGGGGGACGGCAAATGCGGCGGGGACATCTTTTTTGCCTTCTGACGGCGCTTTTTCTTCTTCCCGCCCCGGATTCCGCCGGACCGGGGATAAAGCCCGCCGCCGCCGCGCGGCTGGTGATGAGCGAGGGCGAATACCGCGAGGCGCTGACCTTCATCGACGGCACCAGGGCGGCGATGGCGGACGCCGAAGCGGCGCTCGGGGCGGAGGAGCCGCACGAGGCGGCCCGAAGGGGCGCGGCGGCGCGGCGGGACGACCTCGGCCAGCGCCTCGACATGCTCCGCAGGCTGATGACCGCCGCCGCGCAGCGCGACCGCATCGGCGCGAAGGGAAGCGTCCTGACGCCCGAGCGCGCCCGCGCCCGCGACGTGATCGCCCGCGCCGGCGCCATCGAGGACCCGCTGCAGGACCTGTGGACGGCGTGGTCGCAAAGGGCGCGGGGCGAGACGGCGGCGTTTACACTCGCGCCGCTGCCGCGGTGAGGGGGTCAGGGGTAGAAAGGTTTTGCACACGGAGGCGCGGCCTGTCCTCCGTAGCCGCGAGGCAGCGAAGGAGGAAGGCGCGTAGGAGAAAGCCTTTGCCGGCAAACCCCACCTTGTCGTCATGGCCCGCTTCATGCGGGCCATCCACGTCTTTACGGTGTATGCTGAAAAAACGAGTCTTGGGAAACATGGTGAAGCCCATACCCGACATCTGGCAGGCGATTGCAAAAGACGAGGCGGAATCGGCAACGATACGCCTGCGCGCCGACCTCGCCATTACGCTGCGCGACCGCGTCGCTTCGTGGAAAATGACGCAAGGCCGAAGCCGCCAAGCGCCTCGGCATCTCGCAACCACGCCTCAGCGATTTGCTGAAAGGCCGCATCGAGAATTTCCGCCTCGACATGCTGACGCGGCTTGCGGGTCGAGATGAAGGGAGGGAAGGCGACGTGATGGGCGGCAGCACTCATGGCGACGGAGAAAGAGTCACAGATTCAATGCAAACAATCAAGCTACCTAACGGTGAATGGAGATTTGATGAGAACCGCCGACTTGGACCAGCTGGTGGTTTTGGGGAGGTGTTCCTCGGGGCTGGCCCTGACGGGGAAGTGGCAGTCAAGCGTTTACTGATCTCCGCAGCAAGCGCAGCACATCGAGAGTTGGCAATTGGACAACAGCTAGCGGCACGCAATCTGTCATATGTTGTTCCAATTCTTGACGCCGGGCAGGACGCTGAATCCGACAGATATTTTCTTATTATGCCCGTGTGCGATTGTAGTTTGCAGGACAAGATCAATGATCTCAAGGGTGCATTTGACATCGAATTGTTTAAGACGTCGCTCAAAGCCATAATTTGTGGCTTAGAGGAAGTTTCAGACATAACGCATCGTGACCTCAAACCCTCAAACGTCTTGCTTCATAGCGGTGTTTGGAAGATCGCAGATTTTGGAATTGCGAAGTTTATGGAGGACTCTACGTCTCTCCAGACAGTTCGCGATTCTCTTACCCCAGCCTACGCTGCCCCGGAGCAATGGACCGGGGAACGCGCATCATCGGCTACTGATGTTTATGCCGTGGGATGCATAATACATACGCTAGTTACAGGATCTCCGCCGTTCGCAAACTCGGACGACATTCGGAGCAGCCATTTGCACGCTATGCCGACGAGTTTGGCAGCGCTACCGCCGAGAATATCGGCGTTCACTAGTCAGATGCTCAGAAAGATACCCGCAGCTCGACCAACTCTCCTCCGCTGCAAGCAGGTTCTAACAGACATTCCTCTGGAGGTGAAACTTACTTCCGCGGCGATGACTACATTTGTCGAAGCCGCCAAAATGGTCGCGACAGAGGAAGCGGCAGTAGAGGCAAAAAGACAAGAAGAAGAATCCCGCCGAAGGGAAAGGGCAGAAATCTATTCTGCTGCAAAGACGGAGTTAGAGAGCATCCGAGTCCGTCTCTTCGACAAGATATGTTCTGCATCCGAGAGTGCAAAAATTCAGGGAGAATGCCTGGTCGTTGGCCGTGCGACCTTAGAATTTTCCTACATCGTCGAAGAGCTTACAGAAAGTGTGGGACAATCCCCCGGCGTGCACAGCTGGAACATTGTCGCTTGGTCTTTTGTGAACCTTACTTGCAGAAACGATGCACAAAGATACAGGTGGTCGGCATCGTTTGCATTTGCTGACAGAAACGACGGACACGGCTTTCGGTGGTACGAAATCGCGTTCTGGCGGCTCGGGGGCAACGGTGCAGATGAACCATGCGCCATAGCAGCGCATAGTTCAGACTTTCACTACGCGATCAGCAACGTCATGCACAATGTAAATATTGCGTATGGCCCATTCGCTATTGACGGTGAAGATGAAGAAAATTTCTTGGAGCGTTGGATAGCTTTAGTGGCAAAGGCAATGATTGGAGAGCTCAAGCGGCCCAGCAACATGCCCATCCGAGTATGGCCAGCGTGAAAAGATATCCCCTTCGACTCCCGCCCCCTTTTTCTACCTTCTGGATTGCTTCGCTTCGCTCGCAATGACGAAAGGTAAGACGAAGAAAGACGTGGATGGCCCGCCTTCGCGGGCCATGACGTCTTGGGTGGGGCTTGGGGAAGCAGCACGTTGCATGTGTGTGGCGCAGCCACGTCCGCGAGGCTTCGCGTTCTTTGCGTCTTCGTGGTCTTCGCGTCTTCGCGTGAGATTCTTCTTTATGCGTTGGGGCGCGGATTTGCGGAAGAGTTTTTGTGAAGAGAGACCCCGCCTCACGGCGGCTTCTGGATTGCCGGGTCGGAGCCCGGCAATGACGAGGTGGGGAGTGGCTGCGTCCCACAACCCAAAACCGTCATGGCCCGGCTTGTCCGGGCCATCCACGTCTTTAGTGGTTGAGTGTTTCGTAGAGGTCGCTCCAATCGGGATTGGATGCGTGGATGAGACGCACTTTCCAGGCGCGCGGCCATTTCTTGATGCGCGTTTCGCGGGCTATCGCGCTTTCGATCTCCTCATGCCGCTCCATGTAGACGAGGCGCTTGAGGCCATAGCGTTTTGTGAATCCGGTATAGATGCCGTCACGATGTTCCCATGCGCGGCGGCCGATATCGGAGGTGACGCCGACATAGAGCGTACCGTCACGCTTGTTCGTGAGGATGTAGACCCAGCCGCCCTTCATGGAGAAATTCTGCGCTCACGACATCGTATGCGCCATACGAAAGACGTGGATGGCCCGAATAAATCGGGCCATGACGGTGACGGGAAGAACGAGAAGGCAGTGAAGGTGCGGAGTCGCACTCCGCGCCTCGCCTCAGCAAATCCGCGCGCGTTTTCGTCGCGTATGAAGATGCGTGTGCATGCACGCCGCTTCCCCTCGCGTCATGCTCGACAAATGGATTAGGCTCGGCCATATTCCGCCGCGCCTACTGACAATCCTGAAAGCGAGGAGCCCCCGATGCCGAGTTACAAGGCCCCTGTGGAAGATTTCCTGTTTCTGTTTCACGAGCTGCTTGGCATCGACAAGCGGACCGATGTGCCGGGCTTCGGGGACCTGACGCCCGACATGACGGGCGCGATCCTCGAAGGCGGGGCGAAGTTTTGCGAGGAGGTTCTGCAGCCGCTGAACCAGGTGGGCGACGAGCATGGTTGCGTGCTCGAAAACGGCGTCGTGCGCACGCCGCCCGGATTTAAAGAGGCCTTCGAGAAATTCTGCGCCGATGGCTGGAACCGCCTCGGCGCGCCGGAGGAAGCGGGCGGCGCGGCGCTGCCTTCGGTCGTGACTTTCGCGATCACCGAAATGGGCATGTCGGCGAACCAGGCCTTCGCGATGTATCCGGGCCTGACGACGGCGGCCTATTCCGCACTCTGGGCGACGGGCGAGCCATGGATGCGCGAGCATGTGGCGAAGAAAATGATTTCCGGCGAATGGACCGGCACCATGTGCCTGACGGAGCCGCATTGCGGCACCGACCTGAAGCTGATGAAGACCAGGGCCGTGGAACAGGAAGACGGCACCTACCGCATCACCGGCACCAAGATTTTCATTTCCGGTGGCGACCACGACATGACCGACAACATCATCCATATGGTGATCGCGAAAATTCCGGGCGAGGACGGCAAGCTCGCCAACGACCTGTCGACGGTGAATTTCTTCATGGTGCCGAAAATGCTGGTCGACAAGGAGACCGGCGAAATCAAGGGCCGCAACGGCGTGAGCTGCGGCTCGATCGAAAAGAAAATGGGCATCAAGGGCAACGCGACCGCGGTGCTGAATTTCGACGACGCGGTCGCCTACCGCCTCGGCGGACGGCCGCCGGAAAAGAAAACCGAAACCGGCGAAGTCAAGAAGTCGAAATCGGCCGGCATGGCCGGCATGTTCGGCATGATGAACGGCGCGCGCATGGGCGTCGGCATTCAGGGCATCGCGATCGGCGAAGTGGCCTATCAGAACGGCGTCGCCTATGCGAACGAGCGCCTCGCCGGCCGCGCGCTGACCGGCGCGAAAAACCCGGACGGGCCGGCCGACCCCATCATGGTGTTCCCGGATGTGCGGCGGCTCCTGATTTCGTCGCGCTCGTTCGTCGAGGGCGCGCGCGCGCTGGCGATGTATGTGTCGATGCTGTTCACGCTGCAGGTCTTCGGCAAGGACGACAAGGAACGCGAGGAGGCGGCCGACCTCGCGCAGCTGATGACGCCGGTGATCAAGGCCTTCTTCACCGACCGCGGCTTTCAGGCGGCGAACGATTCGATGCAGGTCTTCGGCGGGCACGGCTATGTGCGCGACCACGGCATGGAACAGTTCGTGCGCGATGCGCGCATCAACCAGGTCTATGAAGGCGCCAACGGCATCCAGGCGCTCGATCTCGTCGGCCGCAAGATGACGGCCAAGGGCGGCCGCGCGACGATGACCTTCTTTGCCAAGGTCGAGGAATTCATCAAGGCGAACGAGGGCGACGCCGATATGAAGCCTTACATCGAACCGTTGCAGGCGGGCTACAAGCGCCTCGGCGAAGCGGCCGGCTGGCTGATGGAAAACGCGCCGAAGAATTACGACAATGCGGGCGCGGCCTCCTACGACATGCTGAACATTTTCGGCACCGTGGCGCTGGGGTGGATGTGGGCGCAGATGGCGAAGATCGCGCTCACGAAACTGAAAGCCGGCGAAGGCAACAAGGAGTTTTACGAGCGCAAGCTGGTGCTGGCGCGCTACTGGATGGAACGCGAAATCCCGATGACCGCAAGCTGGCTCGAACGCGCCAAACAAGGCGCCGACGGCTACATGGCGCTCGACGCGGCGAATTTCTGAGGCTTGTTTTTCGGAATACGGAAAGGGCGTCCTTCGGGGCGCCCTTTTTTTTGAAGGAAGGTCTGGCACGCGAAGGCGCGAAGACGCGAAGAAGAAGGGGTTCACGCAGAGGCGCTGAATGTGTGGCCCCGGCCGTGCCTTAATCGCTGTAGCGACTGCGCCTTCGGCGCGAAGCGCCAGAAAACCTACTCTTTCTTTGCTGCGGCTCGACCCATGGATCCCGGCTTGCGCCGGGATGACACATCCGGTTGCAGAGACGCAGTGCCTTGCCGCAGATGCGGCCCCTCTGCGCCTCTGCGTGCAAAAACCTTTCTTTCTTCCTTCTTCGCGCCTTCGCGTCTTCGCGTGCAAACCCTTCTTCAGTATTTGCCCATTTCCCCTGCGTCCGCTAGCTTTCGCGCCATCGAAATCTCAACGGGGGAAACGCACATGAAAAATCTGTTCAGCGTCGAGGGCAAGACGGTCCTCATCACCGGCGGCTCGCGCGGCATCGGCGAAATGATCGCGACCGGCTTCGTGGAAAACGGCGCGAAGGTCTACATCACCGCGCGCAAGGCGCAGGCCTGCAACGAACTGGCCGAAGAACTGTCGAAGAAAGGCACCTGCATTTCGCTGCCCTTCGACCTCGGCACGAGCGAAGGCATCAAGGGCATTGCGGCCGAATTGGCCAAGCGCGAGAAAAAGCTCGACGTGCTGATCAACAATGCGGGCGCGGCCTGGGGCGAGCCGATCGACGAATATTCGGAGAGCGGCTGGGACAAGGTGATGAACATCAACCTGAAGGGCGTGTTCTTCCTGACGCAGGCGATGCTGCCGCTGCTGCGTGCGTCCGCCAGCGCCGACAATCCCGCCCGCGTCATCAACACCGCATCCGTCAACGGCATCGAGCCGCCGGAGCTTGAGACCTATGCCTATTCGTCGTCCAAGGCCGGCTGCATCATGCTGACGCGGCATCTCGCCAAGCGGCTCGCGCGCGAACACATTCTCGTCAATGCGATCGCGCCCGGCCCCTTCCCGAGCCAGATGATGAAGGCGACGCTGGAAAGCTTCGGCGACGCGATCAAGGCCGGTAACCCTCTAGGCCGCATCGGCACGCCGGAAGACGCGGCCGGTGTGGCGATCTTCCTCGCCTCACGGGCGAGCGCCTATACGACGGGTGCGACCATTCCCGTGGACGGCGGCTCGGCGGAGGTTTGAACCGCCAAAGCCGTCAAAAATGGAAGCGTCCGGTCCCATCCGGGCGCTTTTCCTTTGATTCGCATTTCGAGAGCGGTAGGCTTCTGCAGTTGTACGGAGAATGACGGACGCTCCGAATTGTCACTTTGGCAGGGTCGCACATGATTGTTCATCTCATCGCACCATTCCGGACTCTAATAAATCTGCATACGGAATACTTCCTTGCGCACCCCGACACACTTGAGACAACTCTTCAAAATGTCGCCACCACGTTGCAGAAATCGGGTAGCATCGCAGCACGAACATCCCCCAAGTCGACACACGGAAGCATGCAGAAATTCGCATCGCTCGGAGACGACTTGGGAACGGTTTTCTCATCACCTTTTTTTGAGATAGAACTGCCGACAAAACCCATGGCCAACATGACGAAGGTTATGGTGTCATCATTTGACAAGCTGCGCTCGGCAGACGTCACAAGCGCAACACTCTATGTCTTCGACAACACTATAGCCGTGGGCCATGTCCGGATTGATGTTGAAGTAGAAGCCATCGAGACTGCCGCGGACGCCGAAACACTGGACCGGCTAACATCTTCGCTGATGTCGAATATCATCGCTAGTCATATGCAACCCGTCGTCCAGAGAATCGTATCGCTTCTGCGCAAGAGCATGACAACGACGGACAGCGGACGGCGCATTTCGCTGCTGCGCAAACCGGAAAACTACGTTGTTTTCGACGATATCGCTCTCGACAAGCGGGGAGACGGCTCGCTCCCGAACACCATGCTCTGGTGCAACCGAACCATCGAAGCCACCGAAGGTAACGAGATCGAAGCGAACAACGCAGCCATATGGCTTGGCCTGGACAGAGACCATCGCGGAGCGGATTGGCCGCGTGAAACGGTGCAGGTCGGAAGCAGTTTCTTCCTTTCCGCGGCACGCACAGCCCAGTTCGTCAGAGCAAATATCCGCGTCCAGTATTTTTATACACTTCTGGATACACTTCAGGATTCGCAACGCCGGGTCCACAACTCGGTATTCCCCGACATGAGAGAGGCGCGCCTGCGATTTCTCGAACGCAAGATACATCAAGTCGCAACCTACACAGAGTTGGTTCTTAACGAATTCGACGACTACATCCTCGGCTTACAGTCCGACCGTAAGATTTACACCGACAAGCTGTGCGAAGTGTTCGACATGCCGCGGCTGATCGAAAACCTGCAGGGTCGAAGCCGGTCCGTTGCGGCAAAGCTTGGACGAATCGTCGAGGAGAGAACGGAACGTCGCCAACGGATGCTACAAGCCGGCATCGTGCTGATCGGCGGGCTGCAGGTCATGGATGTACTGATCAATTCGATCTGGATGGCGCAATCAGATGGTCATATCGCCGACGACGGAGTGCCCGGATACCTCGATCTGATGTCGCAGGCACCCGCCGATCTCGTAATGAATATCGTCATCCTGGCCGCATTGCTGATTGCGGCTGGCTACGCGTTCAAGAGGCGCCGCCGATCATGATACTGAAAGACCTGATCGCCGGTGCGGCGGTGGGAGCTGTGCCGACCGCCTGCGCCAACGCCGCAATGCAAGTCGAGACCGACCGCGCAACACTCGAGCAATATATTGCGACCAATCCGGATATCGCCATCTATGGCATCAACACGTTTCCGGGCCATCGCGACGAAGAGCGCGTACCACCCGAAGAGGCCGTCCGGTTTCAATACTACCTCATCGAGAACCACGCGATCGGCGATGCGCCCTACTACCCGACAGTGGCGGCACGCTGCATGACGCTGGCCAAACTGCATCAGATCGCGGCGGGTGGATCGCTGGTTTCCGGCGATCTCTATCGCAAACTTCTTGGCTGCGCTGAAGACGGGGCGTTTGCGCCACAGATACCTTCGGGATCGAGCTATTCATCGGGCGACGTCATTCCCGCGGCACATTGGGCGCGCGACATCCTCGCCGCGATTGCAGTCAGGGACCCGGCGTTCGAGCTCAAGCCCGGCGAGGGCATGGCCCTGATCAATGGTTCCTTCGTCCACACCGGACTTTCCGCATACACGTTGAGCCAATTGCGGACGAGCTGGGCGATGATCGTGGAGACGCTGCGCATGGACGCGGTCCTGACCGGTCTCAGCTTCAGGGCGGAAGAAGAACGAGCCGGCGGCGATCTTGCGGCCACGCTCGCGTATATCAGCCGGGATACCGAGCCGCGCGCCCACGACATCCAGTTGCCGGTTTCATTCCGGGCAATACCGGAAATTGCCGCCACTCTGCATCACGCATGCGCGTCGCTGGCCGCCGAAACCGAAGCCGCCTTGTCGCAGCCCTCCGGAAACCCGCTGATGGTCAATAACTTCGGTGCAGAAGCTCCTGTGTCGCAGGCGTCTTTTCTCGCGCCCATGGTGACCGTGGCCACTACCGCAGTCGTCGAGGCTCTCCTGTTTGCGCTGTGGTCGGTCGGCAGTCGTACATCATATCTGCTTAGCGGCGATTTGCCGGGTGTCGCGCGCGACGGCGCGGTGGAAAACGATCCCCTTGCCTTTATCCAATGGCCCAAATACATGCAGGCCATTCTGGAAGATGTGCGGCTAAGGCTGTCGCGACTGGCCTTCGCATCGGGCAGCGCGACCTCCTATGGTACGGAAGACCTCTGGACATTCGGGACGCAGAACCTGGAGAGGCTTCTGGATTGCCTGCCCCGCATTCAGCATTTTCTTGCCACCGGCATGGCATTGCGCGCCGTTCTTGTGGCACACAGCGGCGCCACGCAGTCGCTGCTGCCGCAGATCAGATCGGCACTCCCGAGCCAGAACGCGAAGGCCACGTTGCGCGCGAACCTGGAAGCGATGTTCGAAAGCGATCCTGCAATCGGAGTGAAATCGGCATTTGTCGTCTGACGAAAGGGCGAGCCTTCCCTACTCCGCCGCTGCTTTTCGCTCCGCCGCGCGGGCGTGGGTGGCGATCAGTTCGACGTAACGCGGGCAGAGTTCGACCGGCAGGTCGTGGCCCATGCCTTCGATCACGACATGTTTGGCGCCGGGCACCGACTTCGCGGTGTCGGCGCCGCCTTCCGGCCGCACCAGCGGGTCGGCATCGCCGTGAATGACGAGGAACGGGACGCGGACTTTTTGCAATGCCTCGACGCGGCTCCCGTCGCCCATGATCGCCGCATACTGGCGCACCCCGCCTTCGGGGTAATACATGTGGTCGTATTCCCGCGCGCAGCGCGCATAAAGCGCCTCGTCGCTCATCGGATAAGCCGGGCTCTGATAGACGCGGCGGCCCTTCATGCGGTGGCGGATTACGGTTTCGCGGTCTTCCGAGGCCGGCTGTTCCTGCAAGGCCTTCATCGCCGCCTCGCTCGCCTGCGGCAGATCGGGATTGCCGGTCGACGACATGATGGAGGTGACGGAAAGCAACCGCTCGGGGAAATGGATCGCCATGCGCTGCACGATCATGCCGCCCATCGAGATGCCCATGATATGCGCGCGGCCGATGCCGAGTGCGTCGAGTACGCCGATGCCGTCCGCCGCCATGTCGGCAAGCGTGTAGGGCATGTCGGGTTTCTTGCCCTCGCGCACCGCCGCCACGACATCGGCGGCTTTCGGCAGGCCGGAAAACTTCTCCGACTTGCCGACATCGCGGTTGTCGTAGCGGATGACGCGGAAGCCTTCGGCCCGCAAGCCCTCCATCAGCTCCTCGGGCCAGCTCATCATGGTCGAGGTGTAGCCGTTGACGAAAAGGATCGGAGTGCCGTCGGCCGGCCCCCGGTCCTCGCAATTGATCGAGATGCCGTTGGCCTTGACGATTTTCTGCGTCATGGGATCAATCCGCCGCGCGCGAAACGCCGGAGGCGCGCTTCGCGGCCGCCTCGACGGCATCGGCGAATGTCGGCACCAGCGCCAGCGGGAAATCGTGGCCCATGCCGGGGATGAGACGCAATTCGGCGCCCGCAATGTTTGCGGCCGTATCGCGGGCGCCGTCCGGGCGCACCAGCGGATCGTCCGCGCCATGCAGCACGACGGTCGGCGCCTTGATGTTCTTCAGCTTCGGCCGCCGGTCGCCATTCGAGACGATGGCCGCAAATTGCCGCGTGACGCCTTCCGGATAAAAGCTGCGCTTCGCGTCGCGCATGACCCATTGGCGGAGCTGCGCATCGTCGGTCGGATAGCCGGGACTGCCGATCGTCTTCCATGTGTGAATGCCGCGCTGGACGATCGCCTCGATGTCGTCGGGCGCCGGCGCCGGCGCGAGCAGTGCGCCCATCGCTTCCGGCGTACCCTGCGGCAGATCGGGATTGCCGGTGGTCGACATGATGGAGGTGAGCGACAGCGTTTTGCCCGGATGATTGGCGGCGACGAGCTGCGCGATCATGCCGCCCATCGAGGCGCCGACGATATGCGCGCGGTCGACGCCGAGCGCGTCGAGAAGACCGGCGGCGTCCGCCGCCATGTCGTCGAGCGAATAAGGCGCCTCGACCGCAGCTCCTGTCATCAGCGCGCCGAAGAGCTTCTCCATATCGGGGATGCCCTTGTCCGCGAGCTTGGAGGAAAGCCCGACATCGCGGTTGTCAAAGCGGATGACGCGGTAGCCGCGCTTGACGAGCTCGTCGCAAAGCTCGACCGGCCACATGGTGAGCTGGGCGCTGAAACCCATGATCAGCAACACGGTCTCGCGATCTTCCGGGCCGAAGCTTTCATATTCGATGTCGATGCCGTTCGCCTTGATCTGCGGCATGGTAGTGTCCTCCCTGTGGTTCTTTTGCTTGTTGGCCCAACTCTAACAGCGGCCTTGCGCCGCGCGCATCCCCAACGGTACTAATGAATTTCATTAAAAACCTGTCCGGAGAGGCAGGCAAGAGAGGAAGCCCCGCCATGACGCTGACCTACGATGTTTTCTGGTCGTTCCGCTCGCCCTATTCCTATCTGGTGACGCCGCGGCTCGTGGCCTTCGAGCGCGACTACAACGTGCAGGCCAATGTGCGCCCTGTTTATCCGATCGCGGTCAGGATCGAGGGCTTCTTCAAGCAGGTCAATCCGATGTGGCCGCCTTATCTCCTGAAGGACACGGCCCGTGTCGCCGAGATGGAGGGCATGCCCTATGTCTGGCCCTCGCCCGACCCGATCGTCATGGACATGAAATCGGGCACGGTGCCGAAGGAGCAGCCCCATATCCACCGGCTGACGCGGGCGGGCGCGCTGGCAGCCGAACGGGGAAAGGGGCTTGCCTTCCTCAACGAGGTCTCGAGCCTGATTTTCGGTGGCACAAGAAACTGGCACGAGGGCAATCATCTGCGCGGCGCCGCCACCCGCGCCGGGCTCGACATGGACGAACTGGACACGACCGCCGAGAAGGAGAAAGACCGGCTGGAGGCCGTCATCGCCGGCAACGAGGCGGCGCAGAAGGCCGCCGGCCATTGGGGCGTACCGCTGATGGTCTTCGAGGGCGAACCTTTTTTCGGCCAGGACCGCTTCGAGCACCTGAAATGGCGGATGCGGCAGGCAGGGCTGAAGAAGCGGGGCTGACGCCCGAAATGCCGCAACGTCCGGCGGGCTGGACCCTCACGCCCCGTCCGGCTAGCCTCGCGATCCTCGGGGCCAATCAGCGGATAACGACAAGATGCAGCGCGATCTCCACGCCATGAGTGCGACCGAATACGACCTCGTGGTGGTGGGCGGCGGCATCACCGGCGCCAGCGTGGCCTGGGACGCGGCGCTCCGGGGCCTGAAAGTGGCGCTGCTCGAAAAGGACGACTTCGCCCATGCGACGACGGCGGGATCGTCGAAGCTGGTGCATGGCGGGCTGCGCTATCTGGTCAACGGCGAATTGAAGCTGGTGCGCGAAAGCCTGCGCGAGCGCCGCCGCTGGGAAAACAACGCGCCGCATATGGTGCATCCGCTGCCCTTCGTGCTGCCGACTTATGGCTGGGGCATGTCGGGACCGATCGTGATGTCGATCGGGCTGGCGCTTTACGACCTGCTTTCCTTCGACCGCAACTGGCTTTCCGACGACGACAAGAAGCTGCCGGGCTTCAGGCGCCTGTCGAAAGGCAAGGCGCTCGACCTCGTGCCGTCGCTGCCGCGCGAGAACCTCACCGGCGCGATGCTCTATTACGATTGCCAGATGTTCGCGCCCGAACGCCTCTGCCTCGAATGTATCGAAGGCGCGGTCGAATATGGCGCCGACGCCGCGAACTATGCCGAGGTCACCGGCTTCGACAGCGAGGCGGCGATGGGGAACGGCGTGCGCATCAAGGGCGTCACCGTCAGCGACCGGCTGACCGGCGAGACGCATCGCGTGCGCGGCAAGGTGGTGGTGAACGCCGCCGGGCCCTGGGCCGACAAGCTGATGGGCTTTGCCGACGACACGCCGGCCCGCCGTCTGATCCGCTCGAAGGGCATTCACATCATCACCCGCGCGCTGACCGGCGAAAACGCGCTGGCGATCAAGTCGAAGATCGGCGGGCACTTCTTCGTCATCCCGTGGCGCGGCCACACCATTATCGGCACGACCGACACCGTGTTCGAGGAGGAGCCCGACAAGGCCGGCGTGACCGAAAAGGACATTGCCGATTTCCTGCGCGTCGTGAATGACGGGCTGCCGGGGCTGAACCTGACGCGCGCGGATGTGCTGCATTTCTATGTCGGCCTGCGCCCGCTGGTCGACACGACGCCGCAGGTGGCGGGCGAGGACGGCAAGAAGGACTCATACAACGCGAGCCGTGCGGCGGAGGTCTACGACCACGCGCCTGAAGAAGCGATCGAGGGGCTGGTGTCGGCCATCGGCGGCAAATGGACGACCTCGCGCCACCTTGCCGAACAGGTGGTGGACCTCGCGCTGAAGAAGCTCGGCAAGACGGCGAAATGCGAAACGCATTGCACGCCGGTCTATGGTGGCGAGATCGGCCGGTTGAAGAGTTTCGTCGCGCGCGCGAAACTGCGTCACGCGCATCTGCCGGGCGATGTGGTGGAAAACCTCGTCGACTTCTATGGCAGCCGCATCGACGAGGTGCTGGCAACCGCAAGCGAGCGCCAGGGCGAGAGCGAGGAATTGTTGCGCCGGCTCGGGCCCAACGTCGCCGAGATCGGCGCACAGGTGGTGCATGCGGTGCGCCACGAAATGGCGCGGCATCTGGCCGATGTCGTCTTCCGCCGCACCGGCCTCGGCACGCTCGGCCATCCCGGCCCCGATGTCATCGCGCGCGCCGCCGAACTGATGCGCCGCGAGCTTGGCTGGGACGAAACCGTGACGGCGCGCGAAATTGCCGAAACGACCCGCGCCTTCGACACGCAAGCCGCCAGCGAGGCCGCCGCATGACGCCGCATATCGCCGCAATCGTCAATCCGCGCTCCGGCGGCGGCCGCACCGGCCGCGCCTGGCGCGTGATCGCCGCCGCGCTCGAAAAGGAACTGGGGCCGGTCCGCGCGCATTTCACCGGCGGGCCCTCGACACCGCATTTCCTGCCCGCCGCCGAGCTGACGCGCCGCGCGCTGAAGGACGGCGCGCAACTCATCGTCGCGGTCGGTGGCGACGGCACGATCAACGAGGCGGTCAACGGCTTTTTCGAGAATGGATTGCCGGTCAATCCGGAGGCGCATTTCGCCATTCTGAACGCCGGCACCGGCGGCGACTTCCGCCGCACCTTCGACCTGCCGCAGGACGCCGAAGGTTGCGTCGCGCGCATCGCCGCCGGCACGGCGCGCAAGATCGACATCGGCAAGCTGACATTCGTTTCGGAAGACGGAAGCGAGGCGACACGCTATTTCGACAATATCGCGAGCTTCGGCCTGTCGGGCGAAACGGTGCGCGCCGTCAACCGCGCCACCTGGCCGAAAATGCTGGGCGGCAATTTCGCCTTCTTCTGGGCGACGCTGACGACGGCGATGCGCCACAAGACGCGGGCCGTGCGCATCACCACCGATACGGGCTTCGACGCGACGCTGAATATCGGCCTCGGCGCCGTCGCCAACGGACGCTATTTCGGCAGCGGGCTGAAAATGGCGCCCGACGCCGAACCCGATGACGGGTTGTTCGATCTCGTCGTGATGCGCGACCTCACCTTCATGGACCTGTTGACAGGCACCGGATCGATGAAGGAAGGCACGCATATCGGCGGCGAGAAAGTCTCCCACACACGCGCCAAATGGGTGATGGCGACGCCGATGGGCGCCGAGCCGGTGCTGCTCGATGTCGACGGCGAAGGGCCGGGCCGCCTGCCGGCGCGTTTCGAAATCATGCCGCAGGCGCTGACGCTGCGCTGCTGAAAAAGAAAAGACGGGAAGAAACATGACCATCGACCGACAGACGCTGCGCTGGAACGGCTGGGGCCCGGTGAAGCAGCCGAACCCGCTGCCCGCAGATGCCGCCCAATGGAGCTGGATCGAGGAAACGCTCGGCATGAGCAGGCTGCCGCTGACGCCGGCCGTGCCGTTGGCTGATATTCGCCTGCCGCAATGCCGCATTTCCAACGCGACGCAGGAAAAGCTGCGCGGCATTGTCGGCGACAACCAGTTCCGCACCGACGACTACGAACGCGCTTTTCACGCGCGCGGCAAGTCCTATCACGACCTGCTTTATGTTCGCGCGGGAAAGCTCGACATGGCGCCCGACGCCGTCATCTATCCGCGCGGCGCCGAGGAGGCGCTGGCAATCGTCAAGCTCTGCGCCGAGGAAAGCATCGCGCTGATCCCCTATGGCGGCGGCTCGTCGGTGGTGGGCGGCATCAACGCGGTCTCGAAAACGCTCGGCGGCGCGGTGCTGACGCTCGACACGACGCTGATGACGCGCATCGTGCAGATCGACAAGGTGTCGATGACGGCGCGCATCGAGGCCGGCATCTACGGGCCGGCGCTTGAGGAACAGTTGCAGGCGCATGGCGTGACGCTCGGCCACTATCCCCAGAGTTTCGAATATTCGACGCTGGGCGGCTGGATCGCGGCGCGCGGCGCTGGACAACAATCCAACCGCTACGGCAAGGCCGAGAAATGGCTTGTCTCGGCGAAGCTCGCGACGCCGAAAGGTTTCTGGACCACGGAAGCGACGCCGGCCTCGGCCGCCGGCCCCAACCTCAACCAGCTGGTCGCGGGTTCGGAAGGCACGCTCGGCGTCATCTGCGAGGCGACGGTGAAAATCCACGACCTGCCGGAGCGCAAGGATTATCGCGGCTACCTGTTCAAGAATTTCGCCGCCGGCGTCGAAGCGGCGCGGCGCATCAACCACGCCGAAATTCCGGTGGCAATGGTGCGCCTGTCGGACGCGCCCGAAACCTATTTCTTCCAGACTTTTTCCTCGACGGGTTCGGGGGGGCTGAAGGCCAGGCTGCAACGCGCCTATCTGAAAATGAAGGGCTTCGACGATACGCCCTGCCTGATGCTGATCGGCCATGAAGGCGAGAAGGATACGGTGATCTGGGCGCAGGAACAGACCGAAGCTATCTGCAAACGGCTCGGCGCGCTGGCGCTGGGCACCGGCCCCGGCAAGCGCTGGTTTCACGGCCGCTTCAACGGGCCGGCGATCCGCGACCCAATGATGGATCGCGGCATCGGCGTCGACACGCTCGAAACCTCGACGCGCTGGTCGAACATCGCCAATCTGCACGAGAAGGTCGTGGCCGCCATCGACAGCGCGATGAGCGCCAACATGCCCGAGCAACATGCCCGCGGCATTGCGATGGCGCATGTCAGCCATTCCTATCCCGACGGATCGAGCCTCTATTTCACCTTCATCTTCCCGCGCCAGATCGACCGCGAAATCGCGCAGTGGCAGGCGATCAAACGCGCGGCCTCCGACGCGATCCTGATGAACGGCGGCACGATCAGCCATCATCACGGCGTCGGCACCGACCATGTGCCCTGGCTGGCGGAGGAAAAAGGCGAGATCGGCATGTCGCTGCTGAAAGCCGCCAAGCACGAGATGGATCCGAAAGGCGTGATGAATCCGGGGAAGCTGTTCGCCTAATCCGCCGCCACGATCTCGCGCGCCAGAACCAGCGCCTCGTCGATGCCGGGAACGAGCCTGACCAGCGGGTCGGCGGTGACGCCCATCTTGCGCAGGATAAGACGCGGCTGTGTCTGCAATCCGGTGATCAGCACCTGCGTCCCGTGACGGCGGCAGCGCGCGATCAGCGCGTCGATGGCGGACGCGCCCGAAGCGTCGATCATCGGCACGGCGCGCATGCGCAGGATCAGCACCCGTGGCGGCGCGCCGATGCGGTCGAGCGTTTCGCCGAGCCGCATCGCGACGCCGAAAAAGAACGGTCCCCGGATGACGCTGGAGACGACGCCGGGCGGCAGCTCATGTTCCTCGACCGGGCGCTGGAGATGCGGCGCGTCGTCGGCGACATCTTCGTCGATGACCTTGAGATCGGCCTGCACCTCGACCGCCTCGGACATGCGGTGCATGAAAAGGACCGCCGCGAGCACCACGCCAACCTGGATCGCGACCGTCAGATCGACCGCAACCGTGAGCGCGAAAGTGATGAGCAACACGGCGCGGTCGCCGGCCGGCGCCTTCATCAGATGGCGGAACTTGTCGATCTCGCTCATGTTCCAGGCGACCACCAGCAGCACGGCGGCGAGCGCCGCCAGCGGGACGAAGCCGGTGAGCGGCCAGAGGAAAAGCATGAAGGCCAGAATGAAGACCGCATGCAACATACCGGCAACGGGACCGCGCGCGCCGGCGCGGATATTGGTCGCGGTGCGCGCGATGGCGCCGGTCGCCGGCAGACCGCCGATGCCGGCCGAGGCGCAATTGGCGATACCCTGCGCGATGAGCTCGCAATTGGAGCGGTGACGCCGCCCGGTCATGCTGTCGGCGACCATCGCCGACAGGAGCGACTCGACCCCGGCCAGAAAGGCGATGGTGAAGGCGCTCGGGAATAGCGTGACGATCCGCTCCATCGTCACATGCGGGAAATCGGGCAGCGCGAAGCTGGGTTCGAGCCCGGCAAAGCGCGAGCCGATCGTGTCGGTTTCGATGCCGAGCGCCGCGACGGCGGCGGCAGCGACAATGACCGCGATCAGGAAGGCCGGCCATTCGGGACGGTAGCGCCGCACCAGCAGAATGACGGCGAGCGCACCGAGCGCCACCGCAAGCGTCGGCGCCGCGACGCCCGGCAACGCCGCGCCGAGCGCCATGACCTTCTCGAAAAATTCGGCCGGTTCGTGTTCGAGCGACAGCCCCAGAAAGTCCTTCACCTGGCTCACCGCGATGATAACGGCGATGCCGGCGGTGAAGCCGGTGACGACCGGCTGCGGCACATATTTGATGAAGGCGCCGACGCGCAACAGCCCGGCGCCGACCAGCATGATGCCGGCCATCGCGGTCGCGATGACGAGGCCGTCATAGCCGTGGATCGCGATGACGTTGAAGACGACGACGACGAAAGCGCCGGTCGGCCCGCCGATCTGGTAACGGCTGCCGCCAAGTGCCGAAATCAGGAAGCCGGCGACAACGGCGGTGATGAGACCCTTGTCGGGCGTCGTGCCGCTGGCGATGGCGAGCGCCATGGCGAGCGGCAGCGCGACGATAGCGACCGTCAGACCGGCAATGAAATCGGCGCGGAAGGCGGCAAGGCCGTAGCCCTCGCGAAGCACGGTGACGAGCTTCGGGACGAGTAGCGACGAGGATGGCGGCGGCGCGGACGCCCGCTGCGACATGACGATGTCTCCGGGTCTTCGGCCGGGCGGCGGAAGGCCCCGATGCGCGCCGGCCTCAGGCGGCGCCGTCGACGAGACGGCGGAGTTCGGCCTTGGCAATTTTCTCGAGCGTGGAGCGCGGGAACGATTCGACAATCCGAATCTCGCGCGGGCGCTTGAAATCCGCAAGGCCCTTCTCGCAGGCCGCCATGACCTGCGCCTGAAGGTCGCGGGGCGCCGCCGCTTCGCCGCCCGGCACCAGCAGGAAGGCGACCGGCACTTCGTCGAGCATCGGATCGCGCTTGGCAACGACCGCGCACTCATGGATGCCCGGCACCGTCATCACCACACGCTCGATCTCGGAGGCCGCGACATTCTCGCCGCCGACCTTCAGCATGTCCTTGTCGCGGTCGGCGAAGGAAATGAAGCCGTCCTCGCCCAGCGTCACGCGGTCGCCGGTGATGAAATAGCCTTGTTCGTCGAAACTCTTCGCGGTCGCTTCCGGATTGTTGAGATATTCGGCGAAGAGCGACAAGCCCGGCACGCCACGCACCAGCAGCTCGCCCGTCTCGCCGGGATCGACGGGTGAGCCGTCATCACGCAGGATCGCGATTTCGTAGGAAGTCGCCGGTTTGCCGATCGACATGGGCCGGTTCGGCAGATGCACGTCGCCGACAATGCCATGGGTGATCGTTTCGGTCATGCCCCACCAGCCGATCGTCTTGACGCCGAAATGCGCGTCGGTCGGCGGCGCCGAAATGCCGTTGCCCCAAAGCCGGTAGCTGTGCGACTTCGGTTTTTCCTGGCCCATCAGCGCGCGCACGCAGAACGGCACCATCGACGTCCAGGTGCAGCCATGTTTCGTCGAGACCGGCCAGAAGCGCGACGCCGAAAAACGCGGCTGCAACACCACCGTCGCGCCGACCCAGAGCGCGGCCAGCACCGAGTATGACTGCGCATTGGTGTGGAAGAGCGGCAGATAGGTGAGATGGACGTCCGACGGTCTCAGGTCCTCATGCATCGCGCAGAGCTTGGCGCCCCACAGCGCATTGGCATGCGTCCAGACGACGCCCTTGGGCCGCGAGGTCGTGCCCGACGTATACTGAACGCCGACGGGGAGCATCGGATCGGGCGCGCGGAGCGGCGCGTCGGCCGGATCGCCGTAAAGCGCGGCGAAGCTTTCGGATTTCGGCGGACGGTTCGTATCCTTCGGCGCCGCGCCATTGTCGGTCTCGGTGACGGCAAGCCATTTGATGTTCTTGCAGGACGAGGCCACGAGCGAAGCGAAAGCCGGCTGCGTGATCGCGCCGACAACGGCCGCATGTTCGCTGAAATAGATCAGGTCGTCGGCGACGGACCGCGCATTGGTGGTGACGGCGACCGCGCCGAGATGGGCGCAGGCATACCAGGCGATCAGGCTTTCCGGGCAATTGTCGAGATGGATCAGCACCCGCTCGCCGGCCTTGACGCCGCGCGCCTTGAGCCCGGCGGCCACCGCCTGCACCTCATGCGCAAAGGCGCGATAGCTCCAGGTCTTGGCCTCGCCCTCGAAGGGCTCCCAGATCAGGAAGGGATGCGCGCCCCGCGCCGCGACATGCACCGCAAGCAGATGCGGCACGTCGAAATTCGAGAACGGATGAATGAGCGGCGCACGCAAGGCCGGCATGATCGTCTCCCCCCGCGCGTCAGGCCAGCGCTTCCTTCAGCGCCTTGGCCGCCGCCTTCACCGCATCGCGCGCGACGTCGAGCGCGCCCTGCAGGTTGAAGAAGCCGTGGATCATGCCTTCGTAGTTGACATATTCGACGGCGACGCCCGCCTTCTTCAGTGCCTCGGCATAGGCACGGCCCTCGTCGCGCAGCACGTCGAAGCCGGCGGTGACGACATAGGCCGGCGGCAACCCGGCAAGCGAGGCCGCGCGCAACGGCGAATGACGCGCATCCGCCGCATCCGCGCCCGCGCTTGCAACGTAGTGATTCCAGAACCAGTCCATGCCTTCTGCTTCGAGGAAATGTCCGGTCGCAAAATCCTTGTAGGACTGCGTGCGTCGCGGAGCGTCCGTCACCGGATAGATCAGAAGCTGGAAGGCGATGTGCGGGCCCTTGTCGGCCTTGGCCTGCAACGCAACGGCGGCGGCGAGATTGCCGCCCGCGCTGTCGCCCGCCACCGCGATGCGGTTGGGATCGATACCGATTTCGGAGCCGTTCTTTTCCACCCATTTCACGGTCGCCAGACAATCGTCGAAGGCGGCGGGAAAGGGCTGCTCGGGCGCGAGGCGGTAGTCGACCGCGATCACCTTGCAGCCCGCCTCGTTGGCGAGCGTGCGGCAAAGCGCGTCATGCGTGTCGAGATCGCCGATCACCCAGCCGCCGCCATGGAAGTAAACCAGCGCCGGCACCGTGCTGCCGGAAGCGACAGGCGTGTAGATGCGGACGGGAATGTCGCCTTCGGCCCCGGGGATCGCCCGGTCCTCGACCTTGCCGATGGCGACGCCCTGCAGGTCCATCGCCTGCGCCATGGCGCGGTACATTTCGCGCCCCTGCGCGGGCGGCAGGTCGATCAGGCGCGGCGCGTCCGGATCGGCGGCCAGCGCATCGAGGATCGCTTTCGCCTGTGGATCGAGTGACATGAGAACGGGCCCCCTGTTGAATTCAAGAGGCCCGTTTTAACCGGCGCGGCGTCCGCGCGCCAAGCGGCAAGTTTGTCAGTGCAGGATATGACCCTCGCGGCTCATCCGGCCCTCGACCATGTCCTCGACGACCCGACGCAGCGTCCGCCACGCATCGGCCCGCATCTTCTCGCCGATTTCCTCAAGTTCCTCGACCGCGGTGTCGGCATAGGCAAGCGCCTTGCGGCCATGCGTATCGACCATATAGGCGGCCAGCAGGTTGATTTCGCGGTCGGTGATCATCGGGGCTCTCCGGTTGGGCTTGAGGCGATTGCCAAACGGATTGCAACCCATGGGCCAGCCGAAGCCGCCCCGGAACTCCTTGCATTTCAACAGGTTAGCGAAAGTTCGCCGCGAGCGCCCCGGCAGCCCTTGCCGCGCCGGTTAAGGAATCGGGAGGAATCTGCCGCCTACCACGGCTCGGCATGGGTGCGCAGGTCGATTTCGAAGCTCCATGCGGCAGGCTTCTGGCCGTGGAGATAGACATAGGCATCGGCGATGCCTTCGAGATCGATGAGGCGCCCCTCCTGCGCGCGCTGGGCGGCATATTGCGGCACCATGTTGTGAAGCTTCTCGCCGTCGATACCGCCATCGACCACCACATGACCGACATGGATGCCCTGCGGCCCAAGCTCCTTGGCGGCGCTTTGCGCAAAGTTGCGAAGCCCGCCCTTGGCGGCGGTGAAGGCGGCGAAACCTTCGCGGCCCCGCATGCTGGCCGATGCGCCGGTAAAGAGGAGCGTGCCTGTGCCCCGCGGGCTCATGTGATCGGCCGCCTCGCGCGCGAAGAGAAAGGCGCCGAACAGGCAGACGCGCCAGCAGCGCTCGAAATAGTCGGCCTCCATGCCCGAGATCTTGCCGATCATGTTGTTGCCGGCATTGTAGATCGCAAGATCGAGCGGGCCCGTCTCCTCCGCCTGCCGGAACAGCGAAACGACATCGGCCTCCTGCGTCACGTCGCAAACGACAGGCGTTGCCCGGCCGCCGCCATCGCGGATCGCATCCGCCACCGCCGCGATTTTTTCGGCCGTGCGCCCGGCGACAAAGACATGAAGCCCTTCGCCCGCCACACGCCGCGACAAGACCGCGCCGAGCCCGTTGAGCGGCCCAACGCCCGCGATGATTGCTGTTTTGATGGACATGATCTTCCCTCCCGCTGGCCAAGGCTCATCGGCATATAATCAGTTCTGAAAAAGAACCAAGAGAAAATCGGTCAGCCCGAGAAGCCGCCTTCATCGAGGAAGTTCTGTTCCTCAGGCGTGGTGCGGCGGCCGAGCACGGCGTTGCGATGGGGGAAGCGGCCGAAGCGGCGGATGATGTCGGCATGTTCGACGGCGAATTTCATCGTCTCGGGATCGTCGAGACGTTCGGCGAAATAGACGAGGCCACGCTCCTGCGCCGCAAGGTCTTCCGAATGCATATAGGGCATGTAGAACCATTTGCGCGCCGTCTCAGGCGTCTCGACATCGAAGCGGCGGCGCACGCTCTCGTTGGCCAGCGCCAGCGCCTTTGCGTCCTGCGCGAAGGCGCGGTGGTCGTTGCGCCAGAGATTGCGCGAGAACTGGTCGAGCACCAGGATCAGCGCCAGCGCGCCGCGCGGCTCGTCCGCCCAGCCGTCATGCTTGCCGGCAGCTGCCTCGCCATGCAGCGCGCCGAACGAGCGGCGGATATCGGCGTCGAAGGCGTCGCTCTTCTTGAACCATTTTTCCGGTCCGGCCGCGAACCAGAAATCGAGCACGTCGCGCGGGCGGATCGTTTCAGCCATTAGATCACGATGACGTCTTCGGCCGCGGGCTCCGCATAAAGCCGCTCGACGAGATGCGCGCGGCGCGACGCCGTGGCCGCCTGGTTGACATAACCCTTGTCGGTGATTTCGTGACCGTCGATCGAAGGTGGCTCCAGCATCAGGTGAATGCGCGCGATCCGCGTCGAGGAACCCCCGCCCGACTTGTTGTGGCGCGCCAGCGCCTCGCGCAGATGCGCCGCGACTTTCGGATGCGCGATCGCTTCTTCAGGCGTGGCGTCGTCGGCAAGCCCCGCGATCTTGCGCGCCGCGACGATGTTCGGCCAGGCGAGCAGCGCGATGTAGGGTTTGTCGAGACCGCAGACGACCGCGTCCTGCACGAGCGGCGTGCAGGCGGCGACCGCGTCGGCGCGG
>PHEO01000143.1 GCA_002841195.1 Alphaproteobacteria bacterium HGW-Alphaproteobacteria-11 | reverse complement strand
GCGGTCTTCCTGCGGCACGTTGAAGAGCGTCGCCAGCGTTCGGCCGGTGAGCTCGACCGAGACCTGGCGCACCCAGTTGAATTCCTCGCCGCGCGGCAACGCATCGAGAATGAGCCCTGCGCGTTCGCGGATCAGCGGTTCGAGGGCGGCGAGATTCTGCGGCGTGAACATCGGCTGCACGACCTTGCGTTGCTCGTCGTGCTTGGGCGGATCTTCCATGATGAACATGGGCAGATGGGTCAGCGGATCGGGCTCGCCCTCGACGCGCATGCCGCCGAGGCGGATGCCGCCATTGCGGATGTCGGAGGAGAAAATCTTGTGGTTGGTGTCGACATGCATGATGTCTTCGTATTTCGTCACCGACCAGTAGCGGCCATAAGGACCCGTCTCGTTCAGATGCACCGGGTCTTCTTTTCGCAGACGCTCGAAATAGGGCAGCACCTTGTTGGCCGCAAAAAGTTCGTCATGCGCCGGGTCGAGTTCCTCAAGCGGGATCGACCACGGGTCGCGCTCGACATCGATCTTCCACTTGGAGGCCATTTCGGCATTCTTGCGGGTGTAGTCGCGGCCGGGCGCCGCCTGCCCTGTCGTCGTCTGCCCTGTCGCCGCGTGATTGTCGCTCATCGCCTGTCTCCCTCGGATGCAGCCCCGGCCGGGACTTTAACATCCAATCGCCGGAAAAGCGGAATCCAACCGCAAGCTGCGCGGCATTGCCGCAGCGTCGGGCGGCAAAAGCCGCACGGCTGAACGCCGGTCTTATTCCGGCGCGCGCTCCCAGACAAATGTTTCGCCGAAAATCGGAATGCCTACATAGGGCCGGAGCTTCAGCCGGTTGGCGTCGAGCATCTCGATATTGCAATCGTAGCTCTTGTCCTTCGCGCGGCTGTACGCGGTGCCCGACCATGTGCCGGCGCCCGCCGCCTCGAAGTCGATCAGGATTTGCGTGCCGGTGCCGGCATCTTCGGGGTTTGAGAGGATTTCGACAACCGTACCGCAAAGTGCATCGCCACAAGGCGCGATCTCGACCACGGCATCTTCATCGGGTGCGATCCAGCGGCCTTCCGGGCCTTCGAGTGCGGCGGCCGGCATGGCAACAAGCAGAGCGGCGGCACAAACAGCAGACGCGATGCGCATGGAAAATTCCTCCCCCCGACGATGCGTTTATTGCTTGCATCGTCGGGGGTGAGGGTCAACGGGCAAAAGTCCGCCGCACGGGAATGTGATCGGCGGCGGACGCCTCAGTTGGGCCAGTAGATATATTCGTCGTCTTCCGCTTGCCGCTCGCGCAGGCTCTTGTCGATCGAGACCGGCATCTCGACGCGCGACGGCCAGCCGGGCGCCTTCTGCTCGGCATTGTGAGCGTCGAGCAGCGCCGCAAGCTCGGCCACCTTTTCCGCACGCCCGGCGGCGAGATTGTTCTGCTCGGTCGGATCGTTCTCGATGTCGAACAGCCAGACCGCGTCGGGCCTTTCGGTGCGCTGCAGTTTCCAGCCCCGATGCAGAACGGTCTGGTAGTGGCCGCTGCGCCAGAAGAGCGTTTCATGCAGCGGCCTTTCGGCGTCCTCCAGCACGGCCAGCAGATTGCGGCCGTCGACGATCCTGTCATCCGGCACCGGTACGCCCGCCACCGCCGCCGCCGTCGCATAGAGATCGAAATGATGCACAGGGTGGCTGTATTCCAGCCCGGCCTCGATCTTCGCCGGCCATTTGAGGAAGAACGGCACACGGATGCCGCCGCCGAAGAAGGTCGCCTTCCAGCCGCGATAGGGCTGGTTGATTTCGGGCAGGCCGATGTAATGCGCGCCGCCATTGTCGGAGGTGAAGATGACGAGCGTGTTCTCCTCAAGCCCGTTCCGCTTCAGCGCATCCAGCACCTCGCCGACGCCACGGTCGAGCGCGCGGATCATCGCGCCATAGACACGCAGCGTATGATCCTCGATGTGGGAAAGCGCGTCATAGTCTTCCTGCGTCGCCTGCAGCGGCGTGTGCGGCGCCCAATGCGCGAGGTAGAGGAAGAAGGGGCGGTTCTTGTTCGTCTCGATCGCCTTCACCGCCTCGTTGGTGAAATAGTCGGTGAGATACCGGTCCGGTTCGAAGCGCGGGCCGCCATTCTTGCGCACAGCAAAACGCATATTGGCCCAGAGAAAACGGTCGATCGGATCGAAATCGTTGCGCGCCTCGACCGATGCGGGGTCGTCGAGGTTGAGATAGAGGCCCGATGCCATCAACAGACTTTCGTCGAAGCCCTGGTCGTAGGCGGCCATGCCGTTGGTCTCACCCAGATGCCACTTGCCGATGTGGATAGTGTGGTAGCCGGCATCCTGCAACAGGTTGCCCATCGAGATTTCGCTCTGCGGCATGCCCATCTCGGTGAAATGAAGCTCCTCGCCTTCCGCATCGCGCAGCACGGTGTTGCGCAGCGCCGTTTCGTCCTCGGCGGCAAAGCGCGTGGTGATGCGCGCCATGCCGGGCGGCATCGGCGTGAATTCGAAACCGAAACGCGTCGGGTAGCGTCCCGACATCATGGCCGCGCGCGAAGGCGCGCAGGTGCCGCTGCCGGAATAACCATGCGAGAGGACAAGACCGGCTTTCGCGATCGAGTCGATATTGGGGGTCGGCACCGTGCCGCCGGCGACGCCGCCTCCGTTCAAGGTGATGTTGTTCCAGCCGAGATCGTCGGCGACGATCAACACGATGTTGGGCGGACGGTTCTCGGCCGCGGCCTGCGGCGCGTCGGGCCCCGCCGCCCATTCGACCGCCCGGTTGGGGCCGATCGGATCGCGCCAGTCCATCATCATGGCCGGAAGCTGGATCGCATAGCGCTCGAAGGCGAACCAGCCCAGCGCCACCGCCGCAATCAGCACACCGCCGCCGATCGCAAGCCCTCTCTGTCCGATTTTCATGGATCCACCCTCCCTTTCCTCATTGGCCCCGGAGTTTAATGAAACGCATTAACGGGTCAAGTTTGCGGACGGCGTAGCTGTTCACCCGCCGACCGGGGCCGTGAGCCGCTGCACAGCGCCCCGTCTGGCGCGGGCGGGCCCCGCCGCTATAATCCCGGCCTCAAAACACCAGAACAATAACCGCCGGGAGGCCTCTCCATGACCAAGATCAACGATGTCGCCACGCTGGAGAAGGAAGGCGAGATCGCCGTTCTGACGCTGAACTCGCCGCCGGTGAACGCCCTGTCCGGGCCGGTGCGCGAAGGCATCAACAACGGCATCAAACAGGCGATCGACGACGCGGATGTGAAAGCCATCGTTCTGATCTGCGAAGGCCGCACCTTCATCGCCGGTGCCGACATCACCGAATTCGGCAAGGCGCCGTCGGGCCCGAGCCTGTTCGATGCGCTGGCAATGATCGAGCACGGGCCGAAACCCGTCGTCGCGGCAATCCACGGCACGGCGCTGGGCGGCGGCCTCGAAGTGGCGCTGACCTGCCACTACCGCGTGGCCGTGCCGTCCGCAAAATGCGGATTGCCGGAAGTGAACCTCGGCCTGCTGCCGGGCGCCGGCGGCACGCAGCGCCTGCCCCGCATCGTCGGGCCGGAAAAGGCCCTCGAAATGGTGACGAGCGGCCAACATGTCGGCGCGAAGAAGTGCCTCGAAATGGGGCTGGTCGACGACCTTGCGGAAGAAGGCAAGCTGCGCGAGGGCGCCGTCGCCTTCGCGAAAAAGATCGTCGCCGAGAAGCGGCCGCTGAAGAAGGTGCGCGACCTGAATGACAAGGTGGAGGCGGCGCGCGGCAAGCCGGAGATTTTCTCCGAATTCCGGAAGGCCAATGCCCGCAAGTTCCGCGGCTTCCTGGCGCCCGAATACAACATCCAGTGCATCGAGGCGGCGGTGAACCTGCCCTTCGACGAAGGCATCAAGGTGGAGCAGAAGCTCTTCCGCGAGCTGGTGACTGGCACGCAGTCGGCCGCGCAGCGCCATGTCTTCTTCGCCGAACGTCAGGTCTGGAAGCTGCCGGACGTGCCGGCCGACACGCCGACGATCCCTGTGAACAAGGTCGGCATCATCGGCGCCGGCACGATGGGCGGCGGCATCGCCATGAACTTCCTGAATGTCGGGCTTCCCGTCACCATAGTGGAGACGAAGCAGGAAGCACTTGATCGCGGCATCGCGACCATCCGCAAGAACTACGAGAACTCGGCCAAGAAGGGCCGCTTCCCGATGGAGGAAGTCGAGAAGCGCATGGGTCTGCTGACAGGTTCACTCGAGATGGAGGCGCTGGCCGACAGCGACCTTGTGATCGAAGCCGTGTTCGAAAACATGGACATCAAGAAGGAAGTGTTTTCGAAGCTCGACAAGATCGTCAAGCAGGGCGCCATTCTCGCGACCAACACCTCGGCGCTCAACATCGACGAGATCGCGACCGCCGTGAAGCGGCCGGAGGAGGTGATCGGCCTCCACTTCTTCTCGCCGGCCAATGTGATGCGGCTGCTGGAAGTCGTGCGCGCCGACAAGACCTCGAAGCCCGTCATCGCGACGTCGATGCAGATGGCAAAGAAGATCGGCAAGATTGCCGCTCTCGTCGGCGTCTGCCCGGGCTTTGTCGGCAATCGCATTCTCGCCCAGCGCCAGCGCGAGGCGCAGAAGCTGATCCTCGAGGGCGCGATGCCCTGGGACGTCGACCGCGTGCTCTACGATTTCGGCCTGCCGATGGGCCCCTTCGCGATGTCGGACCTTGCCGGCCTCGATATCGGCTGGTCGAAGGAGAAGTCGAAAGGCGAGACGATCCGCGACAAGCTCTGCGAAATGGACCGCCGCGGCCAGAAGACGGGCGCGGGCTTCTACGACTATGACGAGAACCGCAACGCGAAGCCTTCGCCGGTCGTCGAGAAAATCATCCTCGATCACGCCGCCAGCAAGGGCATCAACCGCCGCAAGATTTCGGACGATGAAATCCTCGAACGCTGCATCTATCCGATGATCAACGAAGGCGCGAAGATTCTCGAAGAAGGAAAAGCCATCCGTTCCTCCGACATCGATATCGTCTGGATCAACGGCTACGGCTTCCCGGTCTATCGCGGCGGCCCGATGTTCTATGGCGACACGGTGGGCGCCGACAAGGTGCTGGCCAAGATGAAGGAATTCCAGGCGCAAATGGGCGACGACTTCAAGCCCGCCGCGCTTCTGGAAAAGATCGTCGCGGAAGGCAAGAAGTTCTCGGACTTCTGAGGATCGAAAGAAGAATGGGGCGGCCCGCAAGGACCGCCCCGAACTGTTTCCGGCGGGGAGAATTTTCATGAGCGACAACGAAAAAATCATTCGCGACTTCGTCGACGCCTGGCCACGTCTCGACGTGGCGGAGATCGTCGGCTATTTCGCCGAGGACGGCGTCTATCACAACATGATGCTGGAACCGGTGAAGGGCCGCGAGGCGCTGACGGGCTTTATCGGCGCCTTCGTCGCCAACTGGTCCGACACGAAATGGGAAATCCTCAATCTCGTCTCGCGCGGCGACACGGTGATCGCCGAGCGCGTCGACCGCATGAAGGTCGGCGGCAAGCCGGTGGCGCTTCCCTGCTGCGGCGTCTTCGAAATGGAAAACGGCAAGATCAAGGTCTGGCGCGACTATTTCGACCTCGCGACTTTCTCGAAAGCCGCGAGTTAACAGCCGCCTAGAATTCCCAGCCCGGCCCCGGAATGGCGCGGTAGGCCTGGGTCAGCGCATCCGACCACGAGCGGCGCAGATCGGCGAAATAGGGATCGTCGTCCTTGATCCGCCGTTGCAGCGCTACTTTCAGCGCTTTGCGCCGATAGACCATCAGATCGATCGGCATGCCGACCGAGAGGTTCGAGCGCATGGTCGAATCCATCGAGATCAGCGCCAGCTTCAACCCGTCGCCGAGATCGGTGTCGTAGTTCAGCGCCCGGTCGATGATCGGCTTGCCGTATTTGTGTTCGCCGATCTGGAGATAGGGCGTGTCTTCCGTCGCCTCGATGTAGTTGCCGGCCGAATAGATCTGGAAGAGCCGCAGCTCGCCATTGCCGACTTGCCCGCCGAGCAGGATCGATACGTTGAAGTCGCCGGCCTGTGCCTCGAGCGAGGGCCCATCGTTGCGGTAGACGTCGCGCACCGCCTGCCCCATCAGCTGCGCGGCGCGCACCATGGTCGGCACCGTGTGCAGGGTTTCGAGTTCCTCGCTATCGCCGAGCCTGACCCCCTGCTCGACCGCGCGGTTGACCGCCGCCTGGCTGACCGCGAGATTGCCGGCCGTCATCAACCCGATCACGCGGTCGCCCGGATGCTCGATGACGCTCAGTTTTCGGAAGGTGGAAATGTTGTCGACGCCCGCATTGGTGCGGGTATCCGCCAGCATCACAAGGCCGCCTTCAAGCCGAAGCGCGACGCAATAGGTCATCGAAGTCTCCCGATCTCATCCGTTTCTTGTCGTCAGGGCCCGCGCTATTGCTGCGCCGCTCCGTCGTCCACCTTGAGGCGAACCTCGAGTGTTTCCTCGCCGCCGCCGCGCCGGCGCCCCCGGACGGGCGAGGCCTCCAGATAGTCGAGCCCGCAGGCGACCCGCACATGAGTTTCCGTCGGGCAGATACGGTTGGCGACGTCAAAGCCGACCCAGCCGAGATGCTCAATATAGGCCTCGACCCATGCGTGGCTAGCCTCATATTGGCTGTCGCCCTCAAACCAGAGATAGCCGCTGACATAGCGCGCCGGCAGGCCGAGATGGCGGGCGGCCGAGAGAAAGACATGGGTGTGATCCTGGCAAACGCCATAGCCGTGGGCCAGCGCTTCGGCCGCGGTCGTCGCGGCGTGGGTTTCGCCGATCCGGTAGTCGACCGCATCGCGCACCGTATCCATCAGCCGGTGAGCGAGGTCGATGGGTGTGCCGTCCGAGGCAGCCTGCGCGGCGACCGCCAGCGCGCGGATCGCGGCATCAGGCGCCGTCAGCTCGGTCTGACGCAAAAAAAAGAGCGGCGGCAGCAGCTCGACCGTGTCGGCAATGATACCGCCCGTATCCGACGTCTCGACCTCGCCTGCGACGCTGATCGTCAGCGCCTCATGCAGGCCGTCGAGATAGAGCATCTGCAGAACGTTGCCATAGGCATCGCGGCTTTCACGGACCCGGCCGGCGGGCATGGCGACGACGCGCCAGGACAGGACCTTCTGTCCGGCATGGCCGAGCGGCACGAGCCGAAGCGCCTGCACCGAATAATTGGCAGGGCCCTCGTAGCGATAGGTGGTGTCCTGGCGGATCAGAATACGCATCGGCGACAGCCTATCACATCAGATAGACGCGGCTGATTTCGGCACCGAGCCTGTCATTCTGCTCGATATGTTCGCTGAGAAACTCGTGCAAGCCCTGGTGGAATACATCGTCGACCCGGCCGAAGCGCAGCCGCGAATAGATCTGTCCGGCGATACGATGCGCCTCGTTGCGCTGACCGTATTCCTCGCCGAGCCGGTCGAGGCAGTCCTTGATTTCGGCCGAACAGCTAATCAGCGAGCGTGGCATTTCCTCGCGCATGATCAGAAATTCGGCGATCAACCAAGGCTTCAACCCTTCGCGATAGACCGAATTATAGCTGCGATAGCCTGAGACGGCGCGCAGAATCGAGGCCCATTGATAGTAATCGACACCGCCGCCGACCTCGGCATGCTCGGGCAGCAGCAGGTGATACTTGACGTCGAGAATGCGCGCAGTGTTGTCGCCGCGTTCGATGAAGGTACCGAGCCGGGTGAAGTGGTAGCGATCTCGGCGCAACATGGTGGCGACCGTGCCGCCATAAAAAAGCAGCGAGCGGTCCTTCACCCAGTCGAGAAAGCGGTGCAGGCTGCCACCGCGCACCCGCGCCTCGTTCCAACCCGGCAGTTCGAG
>PHEO01000142.1 GCA_002841195.1 Alphaproteobacteria bacterium HGW-Alphaproteobacteria-11 | reverse complement strand
GCGCCGGCGCGTCGGGGCGTCCCGCCATGCCGGTCGAAAGATTGGCCAGCACACGGTCCATGCGCTCCGCATAGGGACGCGCGGCCTCCGCCGCTTCCTGCGCGCGGCGTAGCTTCGCGGCGGCGACCATCTGCATCGCCTTGGTGATCTTCTGCGTCGCCTTGACGCTGGCGATGCGGTTTCTGAGGTCCTTGAGGCTGGCCATTCGCCCTTACCCTTTACGCCCGATCAGGCGAACGCCTTGGAGAAGCTTTCGACCGCCGCCTTCAGCTTGGCTTCCGTGTCGTTCGAAATCTGCTTCTCGCTGCGGATCGCATCGAGAATGCCGGCATTGTTGGAGCGAATGCTGCGCAGGAATTCCTGCTCGAAACGCCCGACATCGGAAACCGGCAGCTTGTCGAGATAGCCGTTGACGCCGGCATAGATCACGACGACCTGTTCTTCGATCTTCAGCGGCGAGAACTGGCCCTGCTTCAGAAGCTCGGTCAGGCGCGCGCCGCGATTGAGAAGGCGCTGCGTCGCCGCGTCGAGATCGGAACCGAACTGCGCGAAGGCCGCCATTTCACGGTACTGCGCGAGCTCGCCCTTGATCTTGCCGGCAACCTGCTTCATCGCCTTGATCTGCGCCGACGAACCGACGCGGCTGACCGACAGGCCGACGTTCACGGCCGGACGGATGCCCTGATAGAAGAGATCGGTTTCAAGGAAGATCTGGCCGTCGGTGATCGAGATCACGTTGGTCGGAATATAGGCCGACACGTCGTTGGCCTGCGTCTCGATGACGGGCAGCGCGGTCAGCGAACCGTTGCCGTTTTCGTCGTTGAGCTTCGCGGCGCGTTCGAGCAGGCGGGAATGCAGATAGAAGACGTCGCCCGGATAGGCTTCGCGTCCCGGCGGACGGCGCAGCAGAAGCGACATCTGGCGGTAGGCAACGGCCTGCTTGGAGAGATCGTCGTAAACGACGAGGGCGTGCATGCCGTTGTCGCGGAAGAACTCGCCCATCGTGCAGCCGGCGAACGGCGCCAGGAACTGCAGCGGCGCGGGGTCGGACGCGGTGGCGGCGACGATGATCGAATATTCGAGCGCGCCGTTTTCTTCGAGCGTCTTGGCGATCTGCGCCACCGTCGAGCGCTTCTGGCCGATGGCGACATAGATGCAATAGAGCTTCTGGTTTTCGTCGTCGCCCTGGTTGAGCGGCTTCTGGTTGAGGATCGCGTCGATGGCGATGGCGGTCTTGCCGGTCTGGCGGTCGCCGATGATCAGCTCGCGCTGGCCGCGGCCGATCGGGATGAGGGCGTCGATGGCCTTGAGGCCGGTCTGCATCGGCTCATGCACCGATTTCCGGGGAATGATGCCGGGCGCCTTGACGTCCACGCGGCGGCGCTCGGACGACACGATCGGGCCCTTGCCGTCGATCGGGTTGCCGAGCGGGTCGACGACGCGGCCGAGCAGGCCCTTGCCGACCGGCACGTCCACGATGGAGCCGGTGCGCTTGACGGTGTCGCCTTCCTTGATGTTCCGGTCGGAACCGAAAATCACGACGCCGACATTGTCCTGTTCGAGGTTCAAGGCCATGCCGCGCACGCCGCCCGGGAACTCGACCATTTCGCCGGCTTCGACATTGTCGAGACCGTAGACGCGGGCAATACCGTCACCGACGGAGAGCACCTGGCCGATCTCGGAAACCTGCGCCTCGGCGCCGAAATCCTTGATCTGCTGCTTGAGGATGGCGGAAATTTCCGCGGCCTGAATGTCCATCAGGAGGCCTCTTTCATGGCAATCTGGAGAGAATTGAGCTTGGTCTTGAGCGAACTATCGATCATGCGGCTGCCGACCTTGACGACGAGACCGCCGAGAAGCGTGGCATCGACATGCGTGTCGATATGCACATCCTTGCCGGTCGCGGTCTTCAGCGACGCCTTGAGGTTCGCGAGCTGCGCCTCATTCAGCGGATGCGCGGAGGCGACATCGGCCGTCATCTCGCCGCGCGTCCGGGCGAGGATCGCGGTATAGGCCGAGATCATGCCGCGCAGCGCGAAGAGGCGGCGGTTCTGGATGACGAGGCCGACGAAATTCTTGACCAGCGTCGAGGTGCCGGCCTTGTCGAGCACGGCGCCGAAGGCGCGGGTCTGCTCGTCGGCGCTGAAAACGGGGCTGCGGACGAGGCGCGCAAGATCGTTGCTCTCGTCCAGCATTCGGCCAATGGCGGCAAGATCGCCCGCAACCGCGTCGAGCGCATTCTGCGCTTCCGCCAGTTCGAACAGGGCCGTCGCATAACGGCCGGCCATGCCGGATACGGGATGATCAGATGACACGTGCGGCGCTCGCCTGTGCTTTGTCGTGAGGGCCGGCGCGCGAGACCGGAGCCTGCCGCCAACTATTTGAAATCGCTAGCTTATTTCAGCCCGTAGAGGCGCGGGATCGACCCCTGCCCCGGAGGCCGCGCGTTAGGTAACACATGGTCTGGCGCGGCGCAACTGAAACGCCCGGAAATGGCCGCACCTGCGGCATTTTGGGCCCGCGCAAGGGTCCACACAGGGCCTGCCGCAGCGTCGGCCTGACGCGGCAGGTAGAGGCGGCGCCTACATGAAGCTGTAGGGGTCGATATCGACCGAGACGCGCACCGCGTTTGGCAGCTTCATCTCGGCGAGCCAGGCTTGCATGAAGGCCTGCACATTGACGTTGCGGCCGGCCTTGACGAGGAACCGAAGCCGCGTGCGGCCGCGCAGGAGCGCCATCGGGGCGGGCGCCGGGCCGAGCACCGAAACCTCGCCGGTCTTCGGCACGCGGCGCGCCATCTCGCGCGCGGTGCGGCGCGCCAGCTCCGCATCGGGCGAGGCGACGACGACGCCGACGAGACGCCCGAATGGCGGCAGCGACACGCGCTCGCGCGCTTGCGCTTCGCGGGCGAGAAAGGCGTCGCGGTCGCCCGAGACAAGGGCCCGCATGACGCCGTGCTGGGGCATGTATGTCTGCAGCAGGACCCGGCCCGGCCGCTCGGCCCGCCCCGCCCGTCCCGCCACCTGCTGCAGCAACTGGAAGGTGCGCTCGGCGGCGCGCAGATCGCCGTTTTCGAGACCGAGATCGGCATCGACCACGCCGACCAGCGTCAGCCAGGGAAAATGATGACCCTTGGCGACGATCTGTGTACCGACAATGATGTCGACCTCGCGCGCCTCGATGGCGGCAAAGACCGCGCGATGCGCCGCCGGTCCGTGCAGCACGTCGCTCGAAACGACGGCGGTGCGCGCTTGCGGGAAAAGCTCCGCGACTTCTTCCGCGATGCGCTCGACGCCCGGTCCGCAGGCGACGAGTGCGTCTTCGGCGCCGCAGGACGGACAGGTTTTGGGCACAGGCGCCGTGTAGCCGCAATGATGACAGGCAAGCTCGCGGCGGAAACGATGTTCGACGAGCCAGCTCGAACATTGCGGACATTCGAAGCGATGACCGCAAGTCCGGCAAAGCGTCAGCGGCGCATAGCCGCGCCGGTTGAGGAACAGCATCGCCTGTTCGCCGGCCTCCAGCGTGCGCGTGATTTCGGTGACGAGGAGCGGCGAGAGCCAGCGCCCCCGTTCCGGCGGGTGGCGGCGCATGTCGACGGCCTCGACTTGCGGCATCTCGGCAACCCCGTGCCGCGCCTCGAGACGCAGGCGGCGATAGCGGCCCTGATCGGCATTGACGACGGTTTCAAGCGAAGGCGTCGCCGAGCTGAGGACAATCGGAAACCGTCCGAGCGAGGCGCAGACCACGGCCATGTCGCGCGCGTGATAGGCAACGCCGTCTTCCTGCTTGAAGGCGGCTTCGTGTTCCTCGTCGACAATGATGAGGCCGAGCTCGGGGAAAGGCAGGAAGAGCGCCGAACGCGCGCCGACAACGACACGGGCGCGTCCCTCCGCCACGCCGCGCCAGACGCGCGTGCGTTCGCGCGACGAAAGGTCCGAATGCCACTCCGCGGGGCGGCAACCGAAACGCTGCTCGAAGCGGTCGAGAAATTGCGATGTCAGTGCAATTTCGGGCAGCAGGATCAGTACCTGCTTGCCGCGCCGGAGCGCCTCGGCGACGGCTTCGAAATAGACTTCGGTTTTCCCCGAACCCGTGACGCCGTCGAGCAGCGTCGCCGAATAGCCGCCATCGGCAACGCCCGCGACGAGTGCGGCGGCGACTTCGGCCTGATCGGGCGACAGCGCCATGCCTTGCGCATCGGGATCGGGCAGCGGGAACGGCGCTTCCGCCGGCATTTCGACCGGCGCCAATGTGCCCGCCTCGACCAGCCCGCGCACCACGCCGTCCGAAACGCCGGCCTCCTCGGCCAGCTCGCGAACGGTGCGGACGAAACCGTCGCCGGCCGTTTCGACGGCACGGAGCCGCGCCGGCGTCATGCGCGCCGGGCGTCGATCGGTCAGCCGGTAGGCGATGCGCAGACGCGGCGGCTCCAGCGCGCCCGGCGCGCGGACGGCCAGACGCAAGACCGAGCCACGCGGGGCCAGCGTGTAGCCAGCGATCCAGTCAATGAGGCGCATTAACGCTTCGGGCATCGGCGGCGCATCGAATCGTTCGATAACGGCTTTCAGCTTCTTGCGGTCGAAGCCGCCCTTGCCCGCGCCCCAGACGACGCCGATCAGTTCCTGCGCGCCGAGCGGCACCACGACATAGTCGCCAGGGTTGAGCGTTAACCCCGAAGGCACCGCATAATCATAGGGTTCCGGCAAGGCGAGCGGCACCAGAACGGCGACGCTCGACGCCGTCGCCGGGGGTGAGGCGCTTGTGGATATTTCGGAAGCCATACGATCGGGTCCGGCAATTTTTCAAAACCGAGGCGACACCGTAACGCCTCATAAAGCAAGCCGCACGACGACAGGTTGCGCGGCGGCGCCCGGACGGGCAAAAGGTGAAGCCTTCCGGCCGCGACTGCACTAGACTGTCGCGAAGGAACGATACAAGCGAAGCTCTCACCCAGAAGACCCAAGCATGAAATTTTTCGTCGACACCGCCGATATCGCCGACATTCGCGAACTTGCCGATACCGGCCTGCTGGACGGCGTGACCACCAACCCGTCGCTGATCGCCAAATCGGGACGCGACTTCATCGAGGTCGTGACCGAGATCTGCGGCATCGTCGAAGGTCCGGTCAGCGCCGAGGTGACGGCGCTCGACGCCGCCGGCATGATCGCAGAGGGCCGCAAGCTCGCAAAGATCGCCAAAAACATCGCGGTCAAGGTGCCACTGACCTGGGACGGGCTGAAAGCCTGCAAGACGCTGACCGGCGAAGGCACCATGGTGAACGTAACCTTGTGCTTTTCGGCGAACCAGGCGCTGCTGGCGGCGAAAGCCGGCGCGACCTTCATCTCGCCCTTCATCGGCCGTCTCGACGACATCAATATCGACGGCATGGAACTGATCCACGAGATACGTTCGATTTACGATAATTACCCGGCGCTGACGACAGAGATCCTCGCGGCTTCGATCCGCAACGCCAACCACGTCAAGGACGCGGCGATTGCCGGCGCGGATGTGGCGACCGTGCCGCCCGCTGTGCTGAAAGGTCTTGTTCAGCATCCGCTGACCGACAAGGGCATCGAAATGTTCATGGCCGACTGGAAAAAAACCGGTCAAAAAATTCTCTGATCGCGAAAAACTTCGCCGGCCGAAAGAAACTGGAAACGCTCTCTGGGAGATGCTGAGACCATGAGCCAGCACAATGACAGACCGGAAGCCCAACGGATCGACGACGTCCCGCCCGCGATCTCCGCGGCCGACGTGACCGCCTATCTGCGCCGCCATCCCGAACTGCTGGCCAACGACCCGGACCTGATCGCGTCGCTGGTGCCGCCCTCGCAATCGACAGGCCGCAATGTGCTCGACATGCAGCATTTCATGATCGGCCGGCTGCAGGGCCAGGTGCGGATGCTGCGCGACATCCAGTCCGACCTGATCGAGGCCTCGTCGCTGAACAGCTTTGCCCGCGAACAGGTTCATGCCGCCGCGCTGCGCCTGCTCGACGCGGAAAGTTTCGAACATCTGATCCAGTATGCAACGGGTCCGGACGGGCTTGCCCGCGTGCTCGGCGTGCGCGCCGCGACGCTCTGCGTCGAAACGGCGAACGGCGTGGCCGGCATCGGCATTCGCGGTGTGCGCGTGCTGGAGCCCGGCGGCGTCGACCGTATTCTGGGGATCGGCGAGCACTGCCTCCTCACCGCACATGTGCGCGGCAGCCGCGGGCTCTACGGACCGCTGGCCGAAGAGGTCAATTCCGAAGCGCTGGTCCGCCTCGACTTCGCACCGGGCTCGCCGCCCGGCCTGATGGCGCTCGGTGGCTTCGAGCCCGAACAGTTCCATCCCGACCAGGCGGTCGATCTTCTCGAATTCCTGGCCCGCATCGTCGAACGCTGCGTGCGCCGATGGCTCGATCTGCCGCCCGCACGCTGACGGGCGCCCCGTCGCCCGACGACGCCGCGCGGGCGATACCCGCACATGAAGATGCGCGCCGCGAAATCCGCAACTGGTATGCGCATCTGATGGGTGAGCGCCGCCTCGGGGCGGCAACGCTCGTCAACTATCATCGCGACCTGACGCGCTTCTTCGAATTCCTGGTCGATCATCTGGGTGGGCCGGCCGACCTGAAGGCGCTGGCCGCGCTCGAACTGCGCGACTTCCGCGCCTTTGTCAGCCATCGCCGCGGCGAAGGTCTCACCAGCCGCAGCGTGGCGCGGACGCTGTCGAGCCTGCGCTCCTTCTACGGCTTTCTCGACCGCACCGGCATCGCCGCCAGCGCAACGCTGAAGGCGCTGCGCTCGCCGAAACTGCCGCACGGGATTCCGAAACCGCTGACGATGACGGGTGCCGAGACGTTACTCGAAGGCGCACGGGCCGCCGAAATCGCTCCGTGGAAAGCAGCGCGCGATGTCTCGGTGTTGACGCTGCTATATGGTTGCGGGCTTCGCATATCGGAAGCCCTGGGCCTCGACCGCGAGGAAGCGCCACTGAAGGATGTGTTGCGCATTACCGGCAAGGGCAACAAGGAACGGCTGGTGCCGGTGCTGACGGTAGCGCGCGTGGCGGTCGACGCCTATCTGGAACTTTGTCCGCATGCACTGGTGGCGGGCGGGCCGCTCTTTGTCGGCGCGCGGGGAAAGCGCCTCGATCAGCGGCAGGTGCGCCAGACCATGATCGATCTCCGGCGCGGCCTCAACCTGCCGGAGACGGCGAGCCCGCATGCACTGCGCCACAGCTTCGCAACGCATCTGCTGGCGGGCGGCGGCGATTTGCGCGCGATCCAGGAATTGCTCGGTCATGCGAGCCTGTCGACGACGCAGGTTTACACCGAGGTCGATCCGGCGCGGCTGCTGGAGATCTACGACAAGGCGAAGGGCAGAAAGTGATCCCATGCAAGTCATCGCGGTAAGCGTCAGCGCGGCACACACGATGCGAAAGACGAACGCCACGCGCATCAATCTGCTTGCCGGGCTCGGCGTCGAGGGTGACGCCCATATGGGAGAGACGGTGAAACACCGCTCCCGCGTCGCGCGCGATCCCTCGCAGCCCAACCTCAGACAGGTTCACCTGATCCATGCCGAACTTCTCGACGAGCTTCGGGCTGCGGGTTTCGAAATCGAGCCGGGCCGCATGGGCGAGAACATCACGACGCGGGGGATCGAACTGCTGGCGCTTCCCACCGGGACGAAGCTGCAGCTTGGAACGAGCGCCATTGTGGAGGTCACTGGATTGCGCAATCCATGTGTGCAACTCGACGGAATCAAGACCGGCTTGATGAACGCCGTTCTCGACCGCGATGCGCAAGGAAACCTGATCCGCAAGGCAGGCATCATGGGAATCGTCATTGCGGCGGGCGAGGTGAAGCCGGGCGACGAAATCCGCGTCGAACTGCCG
>PHEO01000351.1 GCA_002841195.1 Alphaproteobacteria bacterium HGW-Alphaproteobacteria-11 | reverse complement strand
CTGATGGTCGAGGCAAACGCCCCCTGCTGGGCTCCCGACGCCGCCTCGGACGGGCCCTGCCCGGTGAAATGAGCGCTTCGGTGGGCGGCGCCCCGCGCCGCCCACCGCCACCGCCCTTGCGGGCGCGCGCGGCTGCGGCGTAGCCGCGCGCCTTTCCCGCCCGAGTCTGCCCCGCGAAGGGAGTGCCGCCGATGCCGCGCCTGTTGCCCTATCTGCTGCTCTTGCCTGCCACGGCCTTTTTGTGCCTGTTCTTTCTGTATCCGTTCACACTGGTCGCCATCGACAGTCTCAACCACGACGGGGTCTGGGGCTTTGAAAACTTTGACCGCATGGCAAGTCACTGGAAGTTCGGACCAACCTTTCGAAACACCATTCTGCTGGCCGCAGTTGTGGTGCCGCTGCAACTGACGCTGGCACTGATGATGGCCAGCATGGTCACCCGGCTGAAACACGCGCGCGGTGCCGTTCTTTACATTTTCGCTATTCCCCTTGGCATTTCAGACCTTGCCGCTGGCCTCGTGTGGCTCGCCATTTTCGAGCAGTCGGGCTTTCTCAATTCGGCGCTGACCGGGCTCGGCGTGATCGACAAGCCGATGCTCTTCCTTGGCTACCAGAGCAAGGGCGTGATCTTCACCGCGATCGTGCTGACCGAGCTTTGGCGCGCCACGGCAATCATGATGGTCATTCTGGTGGCGGGTATGGGCCTTATTCCCAAGGAATATGGTGAGGCGGCCGAGGTTTTCGGTGCCAGCCGCTGGCAGCGGTTCCGCCGCGTCACCCTGCCCTTGCTGAAACCCAGCCTGCAAACTGCGCTGATCCTGCGGGTGATCATGGCGTTTGAGGTGTTCGCGGTGGTGCTGGCCCTTGGCGGCACCAACTTGCCAGTCTTGATGAGCGAAACCTATCACTGGCAGTTCACCATGCAGGAACGCGGCGTGGCGGCGGCCTATGCAATGGTGATCCTCGGCATCTCGGTCGGCTTCACGGTGCTGATCCTGCGGCTGCTGCATGTTCCCAAGGAGGCGCGGCCATGAGCGAAACCACCGTTCGCCGCGCGGGCAACCGGGTTTTCATCGCCGCCGTGGTGCTGATGTGCGTCTGGGTGCTGCTGCCGATCTACCTGCTCTTGATCAACGCGCTTTCGGCCCCCGCCGAAGTGACCGGGTTCCCGAAACGCTTCTGGCCCTCGTTCGACCTCGCCTCGATCCGCTTCTTCCTCGGCTTCCGGGGCGTCACCTCGGCGCTCTGGAACTCGGTGCAGGTGGCGGTGCTGACGATGGTGATGGCGATCGGGGCCGGGGCGCCTGCGGGCTATGCGCTGGCGCGGTTCGATTTTCCGGGCAAGCAGGTGTTCCGCTTCATGGTGGTGATGACGCGGGCGTTTCCGCTGCCCTTGTTGGCGCTGCCGCTGGCGGTGCTGTTCATCCGGGTCGGCCTTGACGATACGGTGATCGGGCTGGCCTTCGTGCATACCACGCTGGCGCTGCCTTTTGCGGTGCTCATCACCTATTCGCTGTTTTCCGGCATCCCCTACGAGCTTGAGGAAGCCGCGCTGGCGTCGATCGGCTTGAA
>PHEO01000141.1 GCA_002841195.1 Alphaproteobacteria bacterium HGW-Alphaproteobacteria-11 | reverse complement strand
GGGGCGGACGCGCCAACCGCCACATGCCGGAGCGCGACGAGGCGGCCCCGTCGTTCCACGAAATCGAGCACAAGGCCCGCAAGGCCGCCGACACCGAAATCGACGCCAATTCCCGCGCGCGTTCGGCGAAGCTGCGCGCGGCCGAACGGACGGCGGCGCCCGCGCTGCCGCTCGACACCGCGGCGCTCGGCCTGCGCGCCGTGCCCGCGCTCGACCGGCTGTCGCCGGCGGGAGGTGCGGCATGATCCGCTTCATCAACCTGCTGCTGGTCGCCGCCGTGATCGGTTTGTCGGTCGGGCTTTACGACATCAAATACCGCGCCGAGGGCGCCGACCGGCAGGCAAGCCGGCTTGCGGCCCAGATCGCCGCCGAGCAGGAAGCCATTCGCGTGTTGCGCGCCGAATGGAGCTATCTCAACCAACCCGAACGGTTGCAGGAACTGGCGGCGCGCTACACGGCGCTGAAGCCGCTGACCGCCCGGCAGATCGGCGAATTCGAGGATGTGCCGATGCCGCATATGGCGGACGATTATTATGTGCCGTCGGGCCGGCAGCCGCTTGGCGGCTATGCTGAAGTGGCGCCTGAAAGCGGGAGGTCGATCCAATGATCGGACGCCGCACATCGCCGCAAGCACCGGCACGCTTCCTGCTGCCGGGCTACGACGCCATCGCCAGATCGCGTCATGGCGCGCGCGCGGGCGAGGGGCAGACGCGCACGCCTTCGGAGCGCCGCATCGCGCTCGCCATTGCGGTTTTTGCCGCCTGTTTCGCGCTGATCGGCGCGCGGCTCGTCGGGCTTGCCATTGTCGGCGGCGACGGCGGCACGCGCATCGCCGCGGTCGACAACAGCGCCCCGATCCAGCGGCCCGACATTGTGGACCGCAACGGCGAAGTGATGGCGACCGATATCGGCACGGCCTCGCTCTATGCGGACGCGCGCAGCGTCATCGATCCGGCAGAGACGGCGCGCCAGCTTGCGACGGTGCTGCCCGAACTCGATGTCGCCGACATGACCGCGAAGCTCGCGTCGGGCCGGGCGTTCATGTGGGTCAAGCGCGATCTCGCGCCGCGCCAGCAATATGCGGTGCACTATCTCGGACTGCCGGGCCTCGACTTCCGCAACGAGCGCAAGCGCGTCTATCCGAACGGCAAGACCGGCGCCAGCGTGCTCGGCATGGTCGATATCGACAATAACGGCATTGCCGGCATCGAGCGCTACATGGATCGCGTGGTGGCGCGTCCCGACGCGAACGGAACGCCGCGCTTCGACCGCAACCGCACGATGATGCTGTCGATCGACCTCAAGGCGCAACATGCGCTGAGCGATGAACTTGAAAAGGCGATGGCCGAATTCAAGGCGATGGCGGCCGTCGGCATCATCATGGACGTGCATACGGGCGAAATCGTCGCGATGACGTCGCTGCCCGACTTCGATCCCAACGATCCGATGGCAGCGGCCGAGAACGCGCGCTTCAACCGCGCGACGCTCGGCGTCTACGAGATGGGTTCGGTCTTCAAGGCGTTGACGCTCGCCGCCGCGCTCGACAGCGGCAAGGTCAGGCTCGACGGACGCTTCGACGCAACGCAACCGATGCAGGTGGCGCGCTTCAAGATTCACGACTTTCACGCACAGAACCGCTGGCTCTCGGTGCCGGAGGTCTTCGTGCATTCGTCCAATATCGGCACGGCGAAGATCGCGCTGCAACTCGGCGGCGACGAGCATCGTGAATATCTGCGCCGCTTCGGCATGCTGACACGGCCCCAGATCGAGCTGCCGGAAGCCGGTTCGCCGCTGATGCCGCCGCGCTGGACCGAGTTGTCGACGATCACGACATCTTATGGCCACGGCATCGCCGTGACGCCGCTGCAGGTTGTCAGCGCGGTAGCGACCGTCGTCAATGGCGGCTTCAAGGTCGAACCGACCTTCCTGCGCCGCAACGAAGCACAGCTTGGCGCGCGTGTGATCTCGACCGAGGTCAGCCGGACGATGCGGGGGCTATTGCGGATGGTCGTTGCCGAAGGCACGGGCCGCAAGGCCGATGTGCCGGGTTATCCGGTGATGGGCAAGACGGGCACGGCCGAGAAGGCCGAGAACGGCCGTTATGCGCGCAACAAGCTCATCACGTCGTTCATCAGCGCCTTTCCGGCCAACGATCCTCGTTACGCCATGATCGTGATGTTCGATGAGCCGAAGGCGACCAAGGACACCTACGGTTATGCGACGGCCGGCTGGAACGCGGCGCCGGTGACGGCGCGCGTGGTGGCGCGCGTGGCGCCGCTGCTCGGGCTTCGCCCGGCCACCAAGCCGCAGGAAGCGGACATGTTGCGGGAAGCGAGCCTGGTGTCGTTCGGCGCGGGCGGGCAGTGAAGGCGTTTCGTTGAGTAGACGGCAAACGGGAATTTTGGGCGATATGCAGCTTGCGGCGTTGATGGGGTCGGACCTCCCGGCGCTCCCGAAGGGGGGAGCCACGGAGATACTCGGCCTGACGGCGGACAGCCGCGCGGTGAAGCCCGGCTTCCTGTTCGCGGCGCTGCCGGGCACCAAGGCCGACGGCAGCCGTTTCATTCCGCAGGCGCTGGAACAGGGCGCGGCGGCGCTGCTGGTGCCGCAGGGCGCGAGCGTCGAGGCGCGCGTGCCGGTGATTGCGGTGCGCAATCCACGCCGGCGCCTGGCGCTGATGGCGGCGCGGTTTTTCGGCAAGCAGCCCGGCATCGTCGCGGCGGTGACCGGCACCAACGGCAAGACATCGGTTGCGACGTTCGTGCGCCAGATCTGGGCGGCGCTTGGCGTCGAGGCGGCGAGTCTCGGGACGCTCGGCATCGAAAGCGGCAAGGGCGCCCGCGAACTCGGCTTCACGACGCCCGATCCCGTGGCGCTTCAGGCCGAACTTGCGGCGCTGGCCGACGAAGGCGTGACGCATCTGGCGATGGAAGCGTCGAGCCATGGGCTTGCACAATACCGGCTCGACGGCGTGAAGCTCGCGGCGGCCGGCTTCACCAACATCACACGCGACCATATGGACTATCACACCAGCTTCGACGACTACCTTTATGCGAAGCTGCGGCTCTTCGGCGAGGTGATGGGGCCGGGCGGCGTTGCCGTCATCAATGCCGACAGCGCGCAAGCCGCCGAGTTCGAGGCGTTGTGCTGGGCGCGCGGGCACCGTATCATTTCGGTTGGGCGCAAGGGACGCGGCATCTGCGTTATTGCGGCACGACCGACGGCGCGCGGCCAGATGCTGGAACTGGTGCATGGCGGCGCGAATTACGAAGTGCAGTTGCCGCTGGTCGGCGCCTTCCAGGCATCGAACGCGCTTGTGGCAGCGGGGCTCGTCATCGGCTGCGGCGGTGCGGCATCGCGCGTGTTCGAGGCGCTGGAGAATCTCAAAGGCGCGCGCGGACGCATGGAAGAGGCGGCGCATCTGCCGAACGGCGCCTCCGTCTATATCGATTATGCGCATACGCCGGATGCGCTTGAGAACATGCTCGAAGCGATGCGTCCGCACGCGGCGGGCAAGCTTGCCGTCGTGTTCGGCTGCGGCGGCGACCGCGACGCCGGCAAGCGGCCGCAGATGGGCGAGATCGCGGCGCGGCTCGCCGACACGATCTACGTCACCGACGACAATCCGCGCAGCGAAGTTGCAGCCGACATTCGTGCGGCGATCCTGAAAGCATGTCCGGGTGCGACCGAGATCGGCGACCGCGCCGCCGCCATCGAAACGGCGATGCGGGCGCTTCAATCGGGCGATGTGCTGGTCGTTGCGGGCAAAGGGCATGAGACTGGACAGACCGTCGGCGACAAGGTCATTCCCTTTTCGGATCACGACGCCGTCGCCGCGGCCGCGAAAAAGATCGGAGGCGGCGCATGAGCACGCCTCTCTGGACTCAGGAAGATGCGCTCGCCGCGACTGGCGGCAAGGCCGAGGGCGCGCGCTGGACGGCGAGCGGCGTGTCGATCGACAGCCGGACATTGCAGGCGGGCGATCTTTTTGTTGCGATTACGGGCGAAAATTCCGACGGACACGCCTTTGTCGAAGGTACGTTCGCCAAGGGCGCGGCGGCGGCCATCGTGTCGGCGCCGACGGACAAGATGCGCGCGGCGGGGCCGCTGGTCGTCGTAGCCGATACGCTCGATGCGCTTAACGCGCTTGGCCGCGCGGCGCGGCGGCGGGCGCGGGCGCGCATCGTCGCGGTGACCGGCAGCGTCGGCAAGACCGGCACCAAGGAGGCGCTCCGTTTCGTGCTTTCCGAGCAGGGGGCAACCCATGCATCGGCCGCTTCCTACAACAACCTTTGGGGCGTGCCGTTGTCGCTGGCGCGGATGCCGGCCGATACGCAATTCGGCATTTTCGAAGTCGGCATGAACCATCCCGGCGAAATCACGCCGCTGTCGAAACTGGTCGAGCCTTTCGTGGCGCTCATCACCACGGTCGAGGCCGTGCACATGGCGTTCTTCAATTCCGTCGAAGAGATCGCCGACGCCAAGGCGGAGATTTTCGACGGTCTGCAGGAGGGCGGCGTCGCGATCCTCAACCGCGACAATCCGCATTATGCGCGGCTCAGGGCGCGGGCCGAGGCGCGCGGCGCGGCGCGGATCATTTCGTTCGGCGAAAACCCGCAAGCCGATGCGCGGCTCGACAAGCTGGCGCTGAAGGAAGACTGCTCCTGCGTGTCGGCGACGATTTGCGGCCAGAAGGTGACCTACAAGCTCGCGGTGCCGGGACGGCATATTGCGATGAACAGCCTCGCGGTTCTTGCCTGCGTCAAGGCGCTCGACGCCGACCTTGCGCTGGCGGCGCTGGCGATGGCGCAGCTCAAGGCGCCGAAGGGGCGCGGCGAGCGGCATGTCGTTGCGGCGCCGCTCGGCGACTTCACAGTGATCGACGAAAGCTACAACGCCAATCCGGCGTCGATGCGCGCCGCGCTGGCCGCACTGGCACAGGCGAAGCCGGCGGGCGGCGGGCGGCGCATCGCCGTGATGGGCGACATGCTCGAAATCGGCGAGACGTCGATTGCGATGCATCGCGAACTCGCAGCGGATGTCGAGGCGGCGGGAATCGATCTCGTTTTCGCCTGCGGGCCGCATATGCGCGAGATGTTCAAGGCGCTGCCGGCGGCGGCGCAGGGCGGCTATGCCGAAAATTCGGAGGCGCTGGCGCCGGGCTTGCGCGATGCGATCCGCGCCGGCGACGTCGCGATGGTCAAGGGTTCGCTCGGTTCGCGGATGGGGCCGCTGGTCGAGATGCTGCTGGGGATGGGCGACGACGACGGCGCCAGCCTCCGTCGCAACAGGGGGGTATAGGGGATGCTGTACGATCTTCTCGGCGGCATGGGCGTCGACTATCCAGCGCTCAACGTGTTTCGCTACATCACATTCCGCACCGGCGGCGCGACGCTGACCGCGCTCCTGATCAGCTTCATGTTCGGGCCGCGCATCATCGCAATGCTGAAGTCGCGGCAGCGGCGCGGCCAGCCGATCCGCGAGGACGGACCGCAGACGCATATCGTGCAAAAGCAGGGCACGCCGACGATGGGCGGGTTTCTCATTCTTGTCGGCCTCGTGCCGGCGGTGCTGCTGTGGGCCGACCTTTCCAACAAATATGTGTGGATCGTGCTGCTGGTGACGCTCGGCTTCGGCGCGGTGGGCTTTGCCGACGACTATCTCAAGGTGTCGAAGATTTCGCCGAAGGGCGTGCCGGGCCGTGTGAAGCTGTTCTTCGAATTCGTCATCGCGATCGCGGCGATGTGGGCGCTGGTGCTGGTGGCCAACGAGCCGTTGCAGACGGCGCTCACCGTTCCGTTCTTCAAGGGCGTGCTTCTGCAGCTCGGCGGTTTCTTCTTCTTGTTCGGTGCGCTCGTCATCGTCGGATCGTCCAATGCGGTCAACCTGACCGACGGGCTCGACGGGCTGGCCATCGTGCCGGTGATGATCGCGGCGGCGGCGTTCGGCCTCATCGTCTATCTGGTCGGCAACGCGGTCTTCGCCGACTACCTGCAGGTGCATTTCGTGCCGGGCACGGGCGAACTTGCGATCGTTTGCGGGGCGCTGATCGGGGCGGGGCTCGGCTTCCTCTGGTACAACGCGCCGCCGGCGATGGTGTTCATGGGCGACACCGGATCGCTGGCCCTCGGCGCGGCCCTCGGCACGATCGCGGTGGCGGCCAAGCACGAACTGGTGCTTGCCATCATCGGCGGATTGTTCGTGCTCGAAGCGGTGTCGGTGATCGTGCAGGTCATTTCGTTCAAGACGACCGGCAAGCGCGTTTTCCGCATGGCGCCGCTGCATCATCATTTCGAACAGAAGGGCTGGGCGGAACCGACCATCGTCGTGCGCTTCTGGATCATCTCGGTCGTGCTCGCCATGGCCGGTCTCGCAACGTTGAAGTTGAGGTGAGGGGATGATCGCGGCGACCGGTTTCGCAAAGCGCAAGGTGGCGGTGTTCGGGCTCGGTACGTCGGGCCTTGCAACCGTGCGCGCGCTCGAGGCCGGCGCGGCGACCGTGATGTCCTGGGACGACAGCGAGACGAAGCGGGCCGAAGCGGCAGCCGGCGGCTTCAATGTCGCGGATATAAAGGACTGGCCGTGGCGGGAGCTTGCGGCGCTGGTGCTGAGCCCCGGCGTGCCGCTAACGCATCCCGAGCCGCATCCGGTCGTGGCGATGGCGCTGGCCGCGGGCGTCGAGATTGTCGGCGACATCGAGCTTTTTCAGCGCGCCGTGACGGCGAGCGGCACCGGCGCGAAGATCGTCGCCATCACAGGCACCAATGGCAAGTCGACGACGACGGCGCTGATCGGTCACATGATCAGGCGTTGCGGCGGTCATGCGCAGGTCGGCGGAAACATCGGCAAGGCGGTGCTCGAACTCGAGGCGCCGGCGGCGGCGACGGTCTATGCAATCGAAGTATCGTCCTACCAGATCGATCTGGCGCCGAGCCTCGCGCCCGATATCGCGATCCTGCTCAACATCACGCCGGATCATATCGACCGGCACGGCACGCTCGAACATTACGCGGCCGTCAAGGCGCGGCTGTTCGCGCGACAGGGCGAGGGCGACACGGCGATTATCGGCATCGACGATGCGCTGTCCAAGGACATCTGCACCGGCATCGGCGCGCGGCGGATGGCGAAGGTCGTGCCGATCTCGGTCGGCAAGACACTGGGACGCGGCGTTTATGCAATCGACGGCGTCCTCTACGACAATGCAGGGTCGCAAGCCGTGAAAGCCGGCGATCTGCGCGAGATGCGGACGCTGGCGGGCGCGCATAACTGGCAGAACGCGGCGGCGGCCTATGCGGCGGGACGCGCGCTAGGCTATACGCGCGAGAAGATTTTCGCCGCTTTCGAAAGTTTCCCCGGTCTCGCCCACCGCATGGAGATCGTCGCGGAGCGCGATGGCGTGCGCTTCGTCAATGACAGCAAGGCGACCAATGCGGATGCTGCGTCGAAGGCGCTGGGCGCCTATCGCAACATCTACTGGATCGCCGGCGGCAAGGCGAAGGAGGGCGGCATCGAAAGCCTCGAAGCGCTCTTCCCGCACATTTCGCGCGCCTACCTGATCGGCGATGCGGCGGCGGATTTCGCCCGCACGCTCGAGGGCAAGGTCGACTACCGGCAATGCGGAACGCTGCCGAAGGCCGTCGAGGCGGCAACGAAGGATGCGGCTGCGGGCGAGGCCGAGATGCGGATCGTGCTGCTGTCGCCGGCCTGCGCGTCGTTCGACCAGTTCCGGAATTTCGAAGAGCGCGGCGATACTTTCCGCCGCGAAGTGCAGCGCGTGCTCACCGAAACGGGAGGGGCCGCGGCATGATCCGTCTCGCGCGCACCAACCGCAGCCTTGCCGCCGAATGGTGGTGGACCGTCGATAAATGGACGTTGCTCTGCCTCGTCTGCCTGATGGTGCTCGGCACGGTGCTGGCGCTCGCCGCAAGTCCGGCGGTTGCCATGCGTATCGACCTGCCGCCATTCCACTTCGTCTACCGGCAGATGGCGTTTTTCCTGCCGGCGCTCGCTGTAATGATCGGCGTGTCGCTGC
>PHEO01000350.1 GCA_002841195.1 Alphaproteobacteria bacterium HGW-Alphaproteobacteria-11 | reverse complement strand
GACATGGAAGCCGCCGTCGGCCTTGCCGGCGAAACGGCCGGGCTGATCACCGCGATCAAACCGGCGAAAGACATCGTCGAGGAAACCGTCGCCGAGTTTTTCGCCATCACCGCGCGCATGGGCGCGCTCGGCACGGCGAAAAGCTTCGGCTGACGCCCTAGTACAGCAGTCGCGGCATCGCCTCGGGAAAGGCAACGCCCGGCTGCGCTGCGTTGCCGAGCGTCAGGCCCGCCGCCGATAGAGCCAGTGCCAATCGCTGCGCCGGCGCCCAGACAGGCGAGGCGCCGCAACGCGCTGCGCGCCAGCTCCCGTCAAAGCGCCCCTGCGCGGCCTGGCAGTGATGCTGCAGCCCGGCGATGAAATCCAGCACGCGCGCCTCGTCGTTTGTCAGCACGCGCCAGTGCGGGCACGGGATCGACAGCGGCCGCCCCACGGTGCGCGTCAGGGCCGCCGCGAGTTCGGCCACCATCGCCGCGCCGCCCGGCAACTCCAGCGCATCGAAGGCGCGTTGCAGCAGCAGCGAGTGGCCGGCGCCGTCTTCGGCCAGCCGCCATTGCACACGCAGACACCAGACGACGAACTGCTCGGCAAAACCGAGCTCGCCAATCGGCTGGTCGGGTTCGTAGATTGAGAAGGTGCGGGCAGGGGCGGCGGCTTCGGCAGGTTTCATGAGCGGATCCTCGGGCATTCGCGATGCGGTTACTGCGGCCGAGAATGATGCAAATGAGAATGACTCGCAAATAAAAAATGAACCGATGCGGCGCGGCGCTCCCATGTACCGGCTTATGGAAACCAAAGAATTTCGGCGGAAAGCCTTGGTTTTCATTGACATGCTGCAATGCGGCCTCTACACACGCCCCCGAACGCAATCGCACGTGCCACTGGCCGAACCGGTTATGTAACGGCGTACGCGTCTCTTTGGACAATTTCGGCGGCATGTCTCACCCGAGGCATCGTTCAGGTACCTCCGCCGGGTTTCGAGGGAGATTGCATATGTCCGGTTCTAGTCCGAGGGGCTGACGCCCCGGATCAAGCCGAGCCGCACGCCGCCAAGCGCCTTTCAAGGCAATGAACGGATGTGCATGCCGGGCGAGATATCGCCCCGCAATCGGCAGCCATTTCGCGCGTGAGCCTTCGGGCTTCCGCATATTCAGTTCACAGACAAATCAGTGGTCCCGGAGCGGTGCGCATGTCCGCCTCCGGCGCCGGTCCTTCTACTGGTTGGGGAGAGGCACAATGTCCGAAACCAATGCCCTCTTCCAATTGGGGATCGACTTGAACGAAGTTTCAAGCAACACCCAGGCGGAAGTACTCGAGTTCCCGATTGCGCAGTCGAAAGAAGTGAAGGCCTCGCCTCTCACGTCGAGCGACGAACGCACCGACTTCTTCATCGAGCGCGACGGCAAGCGTTTTGCCGGTACGCATCTGATCATCGACCTGATCGGCGCGAGCCGGCTCGACGATCTCGCCCATATCGAGGCGACGCTCCGGCGCTGCGTCGAAGTGTCGAAGGCGACGCTGTTGCACATCCACCTCCACCACTTCACGCCCAATGGCGGCGTGTCGGGTGTGGCGGTGCTGTCGGAGAGCCACATTTCGATCCATAGCTGGCCCGAGGCCGACTATGC
>PHEO01000140.1 GCA_002841195.1 Alphaproteobacteria bacterium HGW-Alphaproteobacteria-11 | reverse complement strand
GCCATTCGCTTTCGGCGGGTTTCCGGCATTTTTTTAAGGAGCGTTTCTCCGCATCCGCGTTAAGCTTGATCAAAAGCGCGTCCAATCGCGCGGAAGGATGCTTCAGGGGGAGGAACGGCCGAATGAGCGAGGTCGACGTCGCGGCGGAAGTCGAGGAGGGGATTCACCATCCGAAAAAGGATGTCGTCGAAAAGCCTTATCCCAACGCCATTTACGCCTGGTATGTCGTCGCCGTCCTGGTCCTCGCCTACACCTTCTCCTTCATCGACCGCCAGATCCTGAGCCTGCTGGTCGGTCCGATCAAACGCGACCTCGGCATTTCCGACACCCAGATGAGCCTGCTGCAAGGCTTTGCTTTTGCAGCCTTTTACTGCGTGGCGGGCCTCCCCATCGGCCGTCTTGTCGACCGCTACCACCGCTTCAACATCATCGCGCTCGGCGTTTTCGTCTGGAGCTTGATGACGGCGCTTTGCGGCACCGCGCGCTCCTTCCTGATGCTGTTCGTCTTCCGCGCCGGTGTCGGCGTCGGCGAGGCCGCGCTCTCACCCGCCGCCTATTCGATCATCGCCGACTATTTTCCGCCGAAACGCTTGGGTTTTGCGCTCGGTGTCTATGGCATGGGCGTCTATATCGGCGCCGGCCTCGCCCTCATCATCGGCGCAGCCGTCATCGCGCTGGTCTCGGAGGGCGGCAGCGCCACCCTGCCGCTGATCGGCGAAATCTACGCCTGGCAGATCACCTTCCTCGTTGTCGGCCTGCCCGGCATTCTGGTGGCGTTCTGGATCTGGACCTTGCGCGAACCGGATCGCCGCGGTCACATCCGTCAGGAAGTCGGCGCCGATGGCATCAGCCGCCGCGTCGAGGTGCCGGTCGCCGAAGTCTTTGGCTACATGGGCAAAAACTGGCGCACCATGGTGCCGCTCAATCTCTGCTACGCGCTTTCGGCCATGATGGCTTATGGCGTCGCGGCATGGATCCCGACCCTGTTCGTCCGCACCCATGGCTGGTCCTACCCGGAAGCCGGCTTCTGGTACGGCATCGTCATTGTGATTTTCGGCACTTCCGGCGTCATCGCCGGCGGCTGGATGGGCGATTTCCTGACCGGCAAGGGCATCCGCAACGGCCGCATGATGGTCTGCGCCTTCACCGGCCTCGCCGCCTTCCCCTTCACGGTCGCCTATCCGCTGCTCGACGATCCCTGGATCGCCCTGCTGCTGCTCTGCCCGTCGACCTTCTTCGCCACTTTCACCACCGGCGCCGGCCCTTCGGCCCTGCAGGAGCTGATGCCCAACCAGATGCGCGGCTTCGCCTCCGCGGTGCTGATTTTCGTCGTCACCATCATCGGCCTCGGCCTGGGGCCCACCTCGATCGCGCTGGTGACGGACTATGTTTATGGCGATGAAATGATGCTGCGCTACTCGCTGGCGGTCGTTCCGGCCATCGTGCTGACGCTCGCCATTACGGCCGGATTGCTGGGTCTGCGTCCCTATATCGGCAGCCTCGACTACCTGAAGGCCTGGAGCGCCGAGCACGAGAAATAATTAACAAAATCAGTAGATTAGGTTAATTGTTCAACGTGAAACATCAATATGTGGGATGATTTCGGCCGCCCCGCACCATATCTGCCTAATACCACAATATGTAGCGGGATCAATGGCTTGCGGGACAATCCACAGGGCGTACCTCAGACAGCCTTGCCAAACGTCTGAAGCTGCCAGCCGGGCCCTTCCGGCGCGGCATTGTCCTGCACCAGCCGCGGCACCGGCCTCAGCCGCCCCCGCGTGCGTGCCTGCGCCAGCTTGAAGCCGAGCAGCGCCGCGTCATAGGGCTTCACCAGATAATCGTCCGCCCCGGCCTCCATCGCCCCGCGCACACCGGCGGTCCCACCATCGGCGCTGACATGGAACAGGCAAGCCCCCGAGATCTTGCGGATCGCGGCAATGGCGAGCCCGCCACCGGCCGTCTCGAGCCGCGCATCGGCCAGCACCAGACCGGGCGCAAGCTCCCGGACCAACGCCAGCGCTTCGGCCGCATTGCAAGCCGTCGCAACCCGAAAACCGAGGCTTTCAAGCATTCTCGCGGCGGTCTGCCGCGCGACTTCCGATGGATCGGCAACAAGGGCGGTGGTCAATTCCCGGCTCCGCTGTGAATCGCTCACATTTGCCGGCAAGACTAGGGCCCGAGTCTTAAACCAATCGTTAACCGTGAAGCGCCTGCGCCAGCTTCTCCGCCAGCGCCGCCGCCTCGGCCGCCGCATAGGGCACGGCGGTCCCGACGCCCCACACCGGACTTGGCCAGGCGGCATCGGCGGCAAAGCGGGCGATCACATGCACATGAAGCTGCGGCACCATATTGCCGAGCGCCGCCACATTCATCTTTTCGGCCCCCGTCGCCGCCCGCAGCACCGCCGAGGCCAGGTCGATCTCCGAATGGAAATGCGCCTTCTCGGCCGCCGCCACATCGTCGAAATCCCGCAATCCCTCGCGCCGCGGCACCAGGATCAGCCAGGGAAACCGCCGGTCGTTCATCAGCAGCACCCGGCAAAGCGTCAAATCCGCAACCCGGATTGTATCGGCCGCCAGCCGCTCATGGAGTTCGAAGGACATCGGGAGCGCTAGGCCGCGACCGAGCGCGCACGCTCGATGCGTTCGCGGCGTTCCGGCGTATTGAGCGCCTCCCAAAGATCGTTCCGCTGCTGCAAATTGAGCCAGAACTCGGGACTATTTCCAAAAACCCGCGCCAATATCAACGCCGTATCCGCCGTCACCGCCCGCCGGCCGTTGCACAGCTCGTTCACATGCTTGCGCGGCACGCCCATCTTTTCCGCCAGGCTGCTTTGGGTAAGGCCGAGCGGCGCCATGAATTCCTCGACCAGCATCTCGCCGACACCGACAGGCTTTCTCTTGGTCATCCGCATTCTTCACACCTCAGCGATACTTGTGACTATCCAGATAAATATTCGTCGCCTCCCCCCGTCGGCCGTCCCATTCGAAGATCAGGCGCCATTGGCCCGTGACACGTATCGAACGCCAGCCTTCGAGCGATCCGCTCAACTTTTCGAAATGGTTGCTGGGCGGCACCCGCAAATCCAGATCGCATGTTGCGTCGTCGATCATCTGCAACTTTCGGAAAAGCCGCTGGGACACATCCGCAGGAATCCTCTTCGATGTTTTGTCACTCTCGAAAAAATCCCTGAGCCAGCCGTCCCGGAAACTGCCGATCAAACGCGCCCCCTCTCGATCTGACCCACTGTACCGCTCTATGGTACAAATTGCCAGTAAAATATCTCAATAGGACTTCGGCAGATCGAGCACCCGCTCGGCAATGAAACTGAGGATCAGCTCGCGACTGACCGGAGCGATGCGCGCGATCATGATTTCGCGCATGTACCGCTCGACATGGAATTCCTTGGCATAGCCCATGCCGCCATGCGTCATCACCGCGGTCTCGCAGGCCCGGAAGCCCGCCTCCGCCGCCAGGTACTTGCCGGCATTGGCCTCCGCACCGCAATTCTCGCCCGCGTCGTAAAGCGCCGCCGCCTTGAAGACCATCAGGTTCGCCGCTTCGAGCTCGGCCCAGCAACGTGCCAGCGGATGCTGGATCGCCTGGTTCTGTCCGATCTTCCGTCCGAACACCTCGCGCTCCCGCGCATAATCGGTTGCCTTCTTCAGCGCGATGCGCCCGACGCCAACGGCCTCCGCGCCGATCAGCACACGTTCGGGATTGAGCCCGTGCAATAGATAGTGGAACCCCTTGCCCTCTTCGCCGATCAGATCTTCCTTCGGCACGCGAAGCTCGTCGAAGAACACCGCATTGGAGTCGACGGCCTTCCGCCCCATCTTCTCGATCTCGCGCACCTCCGTCGCGCCGCCCCGGTCGAGATCGGTGTAGAAGAGCGACAGCCCCTCGGTCGCCTTCTTGCATTTCTCCTTCGGCGTCGTGCGCGCCAGCAGCAGGATCTTGTTGGCCGTCTGCGCGGTCGAGGTCCACATCTTCCGGCCATGCACCACATAGGCTTTGCCGTCCCATTCCGCCTTGGTCGAGATCGCCGTCGTGTTGAGCCCGGCATCGGGCTCCGTCACGCCGAAGCAGCAGCGGTCTTCACCCCGGATCAGCGGCGGCAGGTTCTTCTGCTTCTGCGCGTCGGTGCCGAACACCACCACCGGCATCGGCCCGAAGAGATTGATGTGAATGGCCGAAGCGCCGGAGAGGCAGGCGCCCGATTCGGCCATTGCCTGCGCAACGATCGCCGCTTCCGTGACCCCGAGCCCCGAGCCGCCATAAGCTTCCGGCATCGCAATCCCGAGCCAGCCGCCGCCTGCGATGTCGCGCACGAAATCGTCCGGGAAGCCGCCCTCCCTGTCCCGCTTCAACCAATACGCATCGTCGTAGCGCGCACAGACCCGCCCCACCGCATCGCGGATCGCCTGCTGTTCCTCGCTGAACCTGAAATCCATGCCCTGCCCTTATGCGCTTTTCGTTTTTTGGATCGACGGCGCTATAACCTAGCCGAAGGACGGGGAGCGAGACAGCCCGCACAACAATCGCAGGAACGGAAATGCCGGGACTATATTTCGAGGAATTCAAGGAAGGTCAGATCTTCAAGCACGCCATCCGGCGCACGGTCACCGAGACCGACAACGTGCTCTTTTCGACCATGACCATGAACCCCGCCGCGCTGCATCTCGATCACCACTATGCCGAGACCGAAACCGAGTTCGGCAAGCCGCTGGTCAACAGCCTCTTCACCCTCGGCCTGATGATCGGCATTTCGGTGCACGACACGACGCATGGCACCACCATCGCCAATCTCGGCATGACCGACATCACCTTCCCGAAGCCCGTCTTTCAGGGCGACACGCTGCGCATCGAGACCGCGGTAATGTCGAAGCGCCGCTCGAAATCGCGCCCCACCGCCGGCATCGTCACCTTCCTGCACAAGGCCTATAACCAGCGCGACGAGGAGGTCGCCTCCTGCACGCGGCAGGCCTATATGCACGCGCATGGCACGGAAGAGGTCTGAGAGATGCGTTCCTTCCTCTTCGTTCCCGCCGACAGCGAGAAGAAACTTGCCAAGGGCGCGGGTTCGGGCGCCGACGCGCTGATCGTCGATCTCGAAGACTCGGTCGCCTTGTCGAACAAGGAGGCCGCGCGCAAATCCGCCGTCGCCTATCTGAAAACGGCCGACCGCAGCGGCCCGAAGCTCGTCCTTCGCATCAACGCGCTCGACACGCCCTTCTGGGAGGCGGACCTCGAAGCCGTGGTTCCCGCAAAGCCCGACATGATCGTCGTTCCGAAAACCATCTCGGGCGCCTGCGTGAAAAAGGTCGGCGACCGGATCGATCGTCTCGGCGGCGGCGACATCGGCATCGGCTGCGTCGCCACCGAAACGGCCGCCTCCCTTTTCACGCTCGGCACCTATGCTGGATCGCATTCCCGCCTCGCCTTCCTGACCTGGGGCGCCGAAGACCTCGCCGCCGCGCTCGGCGCGCGCGACAACAAGGACGAACTGGGCAACTACACCGGCCCCTATCGCCTCGCCCGCACGCTGACGCTGCTCGGCGCCGTTGCCGCGGGCGTCGCACCCATTGACGGCATCTGGAAGGATTTCCGCGACGAGAAGGGCCTTGAAGCCGAAGCCCGCGCCGCGGTCCGCGACGGCTTCACCGGCAAGATGGCGATCCATCCGGCGCAAATTGCGATCATCAACGCGGTCTTCACGCCGGGCGAGGCCGACCTCGCCCATGCCCGAGCCATCGTCGAGGCATTCGAGAAGGCGGGCGATGTCGGCGTCGTCGCGCTCGATGGCGTAATGCTCGACATCCCGCACCTGAAACAGGCAAAGGCACTGCTTGCCCGCGCCGCCCAGGCGAACTGAATTTCCGGAGTCCCCATGAAGCCGCCCGTTTTCCTCGCCCTGTCGCTCGGCAAGGCCTTTCAGCCAAAACTTGCCGAACGCTACGAGGTGATTACCGACCCCGCCCTCGGCAAAAACGCGAAGGCGATCATCACCGTCGGTACGCATGGCGTCGACGGCGCCTACATGGACACAATGCCGGAGCTCGGCATCGTCTGCTGCCTCGGCTCGGGCTATGAGGGCATCGACGTCGCCGCCGCGTCGGCGCGCGGCATCGCGGTCACCAACACCGTCGGCGCAAACGCTTCCACGGTCGCCGACATGGCGCTTGCCCTGCTGCTCGCCTCGATCCGCCATGTCGTCACCGGCGACAGGCTGGCGCGCGCCGGCGAATGGCGCGGCAAGAACCCGGCGCCGCTTCTCTTCGCCCGCGGTCTCACCGGCCGCAAGGTCGGCGTTCTCGGCCTCGGCGCCATCGGCCGCAAGATCGCCGAACGCTGCGTCGCCTTCGAAACCGAAGTCGGCTACTTCAACCGCTCGAAAAAGCCGGACGCGCCCTGGCGCTATTTCGAAACGCTGCCCGCGCTCGCCGAATGGGCCGACATTCTGATGGTCGCCCACCGCGCCGACGAAACGAACCGTCACATCGTCAATGCGGAAGTGATGAAGGCCCTCGGACCCACCGGCCACATCGTCAACATCTCGCGCGGCTCGGCCATCGACGAAGACGCGCTGATCGCCGCCCTGAAAGACGGCACGATTGCAGGCGCCGGGCTCGACGTCTTCGAGGACGAACCCGACATCCGCCCGGACCTTGCCGCACTCCCCAACGTCGTGATGACACCCCACATCGGCGGCGGCACATCGGAAGCGCTCAAGGCCATGGGCGATGCCGTGATCGCCAATCTCGACGCCTTTTTCGACGGCCGCCCGCTGCCGAATCCGGTCGCGCCCGGCTGAGCCTCTCCGTACCGTACAAAAATAGACTGAGGTCTATTTTCCTCTGGCATCCCCGTAAATATCGCCCTACGCTTCCTCCAATGGCACTCGGATGAGGAACCCCGTCATGCACGATCTGATCATTCGCGGCGGCACATTGGTCGACGGCACCGGCGCGCCGGCACGCATCGCCGATGTCGCCATCGACAACGGCATCGTCACCGAAGTCGGCAGCGTGACGGGCACCGCGAAACGCGAGATCGACGCAACGGGCCTCGTCGTCACCCCCGGCTGGGTCGACATCCACACCCATTACGACGGTCAGGTGACCTGGGATCCGCTGCTCTCGCCCTCCTGCTGGCACGGAGTCACCACGGTTGTGATGGGCAATTGCGGTGTCGGCTTCGCGCCGGCGAAACCCGACAAGCATGACTGGCTGATCGGCTTGATGGAAGGCGTCGAGGACATTCCGGGCGCCGCCCTTGCCGAAGGCATCGAGTGGAATTGGGAAACCTTCCCCGAATACATGGACAGCCTCGACAAACAGTCCCGCGTGCTCGACGTCGCAACACAGGTGCCGCACGGCTCTGTCCGCGCCTATGTAATGGGCGAACGTGGCGCGCGCAACGAAGCGGCAACCGATGAAGACATCGCCGCGATGGCGGAAATCGTCAAGGAAGGCATCGCCGCCGGCGCGCTCGGCTTCTCGACCTCGCGCACCATGTTGCATCTCTCGAAAGACGGCGAGCCCGTGCCCGGCACTTTCGCCAACAAGGCCGAACTGCTTGGCATCGGCCGCGCACTGGGCGCCGCCGGTCACGGCGTCTTTGAAATGGCCTCCGACATGACGCCCGCCGAAGAAGAATTCAACTGGATGAAGGAGCTGTCGGCCGAAACCGGCCTCCCCGTCACCTATGCACTGCTGCAGTCGCCGGTCGAGCCTGAGAAATGGCGCGACATGCTGCGCCTCACCGACGAAGCGCGCAAACAGGGCGCCAACGTCACCGCGCAGATCGCCTGCCGCCCCACCGGCCTCGTTCTCGGCTGGCAGAGCACGGTGCATCCCTTCATCGCGCATCCCGCCTATCAGGAGATCGCGCATCTCCCCTTCGCCGAACGTCTTGAGAAACTGAAGGACCCCACCCGCCGCGAGAAAATCCTGAACGACACGCCCCGCGAAATGGGCGTGCTCGGCTATATCCTGACCCAGGGCTTCGATCGCATGTTCCGCCTCGAACAGGGTGAGGCGCTGGAATACGAACCTCGCGCCGAAGATAGCGTCGCCGCGCTCGCGACGACGACAGGCCAGAAACCGCAGGCCATCGTCTATGACATGCTGATGGAGAAGGACGGCCGGGGTTATGTCTACCTGCCGCTCCTC
>PHEO01000139.1 GCA_002841195.1 Alphaproteobacteria bacterium HGW-Alphaproteobacteria-11 | reverse complement strand
AACGCCCTATCTTTGTTGCTCCAGGCGTTTCGAGGAACGAGACATGGCGGCAAAACGCGACCCCGAAGACAAGATCATCGACGCGGCGCTGAAGCTCGCGGCGTCGCGCGGATGGTCGGGCCTGTCGCTGGCCGACATCGCAAAATCGGCGCGGATCGGGCTGCCGGTGCTTTCCGGTCTCTTCACCTCGAAAAGTGAAATCCTCGCGGCTTTCAGCCGGCGCATCGATGCCGCGGTGTTGAAGACGGCGTCGGTGGAGGATCTGTCGGGCGAAGAGGCGCGGGACCGGCTGTTCGATGTGTTGATGATGCGCTTCGATGCATTGGCGCCGCACAAGCCGGCGCTGAAAAACATAGCGCGGGACTTCCGGCGCGATCCGGTGGCGGCAGCGGGATTGGTGCGGCCCATGCTGCAATCGCTGGGCTGGATGCTTGAAGCGGCGGGCATCGACAGTTCGGGGTTGGGCGGCGGCTTGCGGGTGCGCGGCATCGCGCTGGTCTGGGGCGCCGCTTTCTGCGTCTGGCTCGAAGACGGCGACGATCAGGCGAAGACGATGGCCGAACTCGACCGGCGCCTGCGGGGCGGAGAGGCGTTTCTCGAACGCTTGCAGAGCTTTGGAAGAGGGGGTCGCGCGGGCGAAGCGGCGGCCTGAACCTTCAGAAGTGAAAGACGCGGCAGGCCGTGATCTTGTTGCCGCTCCATTCGATGATCTCGACGGCGCGTGTGCGGCCTTCCTCATTGCCATTGAGGACGCGCCAATACTCGACCGAAGCGCGGCCGGCGCTGTCCGTTTCATCCACGATCACCTGGAGGATGTCGGCCTTGAAGCTCGCGAGCCGTCCGGCCGCCGCCTCGGCATAGGCGCGTATTTCCGAAAGGCTGCGCAAAGTGCCGTCGGCGCGGTTCATCCGTTCGACGACGACCGAACTCATATGGGTGGCGCCGGGTGCGTACAGGTCTTCGATACGCGCGGGGTCGAGACTTTCCCATGCGGCCTTCCAGCGGACGACAAGTTCGGGCGGTGTCATCGGCAGCTCTCTGGATAATTTTATTACTTCGATCTGCCGATATTTATACGATCATTTCAAAATAAAGTCAATATTACTGACCTAACTGCCATCAAACAGGGACGTGAATGATCGCGCGCAGACCGCCCATCGGACTGCGCGCCAGGACGATATCGCCGCCATGGCCGCGGGCGATGTCGCGGGCGATCGCCAGCCCGAGGCCGGAACCGCCATCCTCCAGATTGCGCGCCGCGTCGAGCCGGTAGAACGGCCGGAAGACTTCTTCGAGCTGGTCGTCCGGTATCCCGGCGCCATCGTCGTCGATCAATATGTCGATGCCGCCGCCATCGCCCGCATCATCCGTGCCGTGGATCGCGGTGATCCAGACATGCGGCGCGTGCTTGCAGGCATTGTCCACGATGTTGGTGAGGCAGCGCTTGAAGGCGTGGCGCCGGAGCGGCAACACGAGGTCGCCGTGCAAATCGAGCCGCAACTCGTAACCCTTGCGCTGCGCGTCGGCGCGCACTTCCTCGATGAGTTCGGCGAGGTCCGTTTCTTCCGAGGTTTCGCCCTGATGGCCGCGCGCAAATTCGAGGTAGTCCTCCAGCATGCGCTCCATCTCGGAAATGTCGGCCCGCAGTTCCTCTATTTCGGGTGCGTCGCCCAGCATTGCAAGTTGCAGCTTGAAGCGCGTCAGTGGCGTTCGCAGGTCATGACTGACGCCGGCGAGCATTGCGGTGCGCTGTTCGATCTGGCGCTTTATGCGCGCATGCATGTCCATGAAGGCCTGTGCGGCGCTCCGGACTTCGGCGGCGCCTTGCGGCCGATAGCTCGGCACGTCGCGGCCCTTGCCGAAGGACGTTGCGGCTTCGGCGAGGCGTTCGATCGGCCGGATCTGGTTTCGCAGGAAGACGATCGCGACGATGATCAGCACCACGGACGTGCCGAACATCCAGACCAGAAAGATATGCCAGTTCGAGGCATAGACATGCGATGCCGGCGTAAGTATCCGCATGACGCCGCCATTGTAGGCGATGCGGATGTCCACATATTTGGAGTATTGCGCGGTGTTGATCCAGAAGGGGCGCGCGATACGCTGGCGCAATTCGTCGTTGAGCGAATTGTCGAGCAGGCTTCCCGTAGATGATGGCGTTTCGGGAAGCACTTCGCCGTCGAGGAATGCAATCGGCAGGCCCAGATGAGCGTTGGCGCGCGCGGCGATCCGCGATGCTTGCAGGGGTGTCGGATTTTCGTTGAACTCGGCGAGCATCATGGCGATCTCGGCGACGGTCTTTGCCGACAGCCGTTGAGTTACAAGCTGCCAGTGACGCTCCAGAAAAACATAGGTCACGACGAATTGCAGCAGCACCATCGGTGCAACGATGATGATGAGCGAGCGCCCGTAGAGGCCGCGCGGCATCAGTCTCTTCATTATCTGGAACGGGCGCCAGGCCGCCGGTGCGGCTCGCGCGCGCTCCGGTTTCGTATCCGCATGAACCTCGGTTTGCATTTCGGCCACCGTCAGTCGGGCATCAGGGCGTAGCCTTCGCCGCGCACCGTCTGGAGGTATACAGGATTTCTCGGATCGCTTTCGAGTTTGCGCCGCAGCCGATTGATCTGGACGTCGATCGAGCGTTCCGCCGCTTCATTGTCGCAAAGGTCCAGGCGCGACAGGGGCGTGCGGGGGTTGGCCGAAAAAATGCGCATCAGCTGAATTTCGCGCGTCGTCAACCGGATCTGCGTGTCGCCGTTCCACAATTCGCCGCGCGTGACATTGAAGCGGCATGGCCCTAGGGAAATCTCGTCATGCTTGATGGCGCCCGGCGCCTGGGCGCGCCGCAGGATCGTGCGGATACGCAATATCAGTTCGCGCGGCTCGAAAGGCTTGGCGAGATAGTCGTCGGCGCCGCGCTCCAGTCCGTCGATGCGGTCGCCGGCCTCGCCGCGCGCCGTCAACATCAGGATCGGGACCGTCGAGGTGCGGCGCAGGTCGCGCGTCAGGTCGAGGCCGCTTTCGCCGGGCATCATCACGTCGAGCACCAGCAAATCGAAGGACAGGCCGGCGAGGCGCGTCCGCGCCTCCGCGGCGTTCTCGGCCGTGGTGACGCGAAAACCATTGTCGGCGAGGTAGCGTTTCAGCAGCTCGCGGATGCGCCGGTCGTCGTCGACGACCAGTATGTGCGGCGCATCGTCGGCGGGGCCCGGCTTGTCGCCCGCTTTCGTTTCGCCATCTGTCGTCGCTTCCGCCGTCACACTTGAACCTTCCCGGTATTTCCCGTTCAGCCTGCGGGCGTCTTTGCGATCAGGGTTTCGACCTCCGGCCGGTCTTCCTCGTTCACCAGAGCCAGCAGAACGGTGCGCCACGCCGTGCTTGCGCCGGGGCCTGCCTTTTCGAGAGCGGCGGCAACGCGGGCTCTCTGCGGTGCCTCAAGGCGCTGCGCCAGCTCGCGGCCCGTGGCAGTCAGGAAGAGCATACGCTGGCGACGGTCCTGCTTTCCCGTTTCCTGCTCGATGAACCCGCGTTCGATCAATTGCTTCAGCACGCGGGCAAGGCTCTGTTTGGTGATGCGCAGGATGTCCAGTAATTCGGCGACCGTTATGCCGGAGTTGCGTCCGACGAAATGCACCACGCGGTGATGGGCCCGGCCGAAGCCGTATTCGATCAGGATTTCGTCGGGATCGCTGATAAAATCGCGATAGGCGAAGAATAGCAGCTCGATTGCCTCGGTCAGATGGTCCGGGGCGCCGTCGCCAGCCGGAGCCGCGGTGTCGCCTTCCGGCGCGGGCGGGCGCTTTGTCTGGGGTTTTCCCATCGATTTTCCGTTCGCCATCATTTTATGTCAGCTATGTTGACATATTTTTGCCGGAGTGCTACCTCTTGCCGACTGCTTGAGACAGAATGAGCGCAAGGCTGGAAGCCTCGAATCTTCCGGCCACTATAATAGACGATTGCCGCGTAAATCTGTCTCCAGCAAATCCCGGAAAGCGGGACCGCGACGGCGGGGCAAAGCATAGGTCGACAACGACGAAAGCCCACGCGACGCGGAAACACCAGGAAACCAGGTCATGGCAGATATTCCTTTCGATAAACGCGACGGCTTCATCTGGTTCAACGGCGAGCTTGTTCCCTGGGCGGACGCCAAGGTGCATGTGCTGACGCACGGGCTGCATTATGCGAGCAGCGTATTCGAAGGCTGCCGGGCTTATGGCGGCGAGATATTCAAGTTGCGCGAGCATTCGGAGCGGCTGATCAAGTCGGCCGACATCCTGGGGTTCAAAATTCCCTATTCGGTCGAGGAAATCGACGAAGCGTGCCGCACGGCGCTGCGGGCGCAGAAGCTCGTCGACGGCTATGTCCGTCCCGTTGCCTGGCGGGGCAGCGAAATGATGGGCGTCAGTGCGCAGAAGAACAAGATCAACTTCGCCGTCGCCGCCTGGGAGTGGCCGTCTTATTTCGATCCGGAACAACGCAAGGTCGGCATTCGTCTCGACATCGCGAAATACAAGCGCCCCTCGCCGGAGACCGCGCCGTCGATGGCGAAGGCTGCCGGCCTCTACATGATCTGCACGATTTCCAAGCACGCGGCCGAAAACAAGGGCTATGCGGACGCGCTGATGTACGACTATCGCGGCTATGTCGCGGAGGCGACGGGCGCCAACATCTTTTTCGTCAAGGACGGCATCATCCACACGCCGAAGCCCGACTGCTTCCTCGACGGCATTACGCGGCAAACGGTGATCGGGCTTGCCAAGGCGCGGGGCTACGAGATCATCGAACGCCATATCATGCCGGACGAACTGCCGGGGTTCAGCGAATGCTTCATCACAGGCACGGCGGCCGAAGTGACGCCTGTCGGCGAGATCGGCCCGCATCGTTTTACGCCGGGCGTCATTTCCGCGACGCTCTTTGAGGATTATATGGCGGCCGTCAATCCGAGGGTCGCGGCCCAGGTCGCGACGGCCTGAACCTTCGTATCGCAGTTTGAAAAAGGGCGGCACGTGCCGCCCTTTTTTGTTCAGCGTTTCACGATGCTGAAGGTGGCGTTACCGCGTGCGCAGGGTTTGCCGTCCGCTGTCACCCGGCATTGAGCGAAAGAGAGCGCCGCGCCGGTCTTGACGACTTCGGGCCGCACCTCGAGCCATTGCCCGATCCGCGCCGTGTTCAGAAAGTCGATCGTGAGGCCGACCGTCACCAGCCCGAGGGCATTTTCGAGCTTCAGACCGCAGGAAAGCCCCATCGCATTGTCGGCCAGCGCCGAGATCAGTCCGCCATGTGCGAAGCCGCGCGAGTTGGTGTGCGGGGTGGCGACGTGCAGGCCGAAAAAGATCGCCTCGCCTGTGTTTCGCGAGTAGAGCGGCTCCCAGGGATCGGTGAGGGGGCTCCGGCGGAAATGGCGGGAGAAACCATCGGGTGGGGCGAGGGTGCTTTCTTCATGGGTCATGGGGCCTACTCCGGCGAGGTTTCGGGATAGACTCGTTTTAGGCCGCCGGCCGGTCGCGGGTAACGCGGCGTTCGCGCAATGTCCGTGGCAAAAATGCGGAATGCTAGCGCTTCCAGCGCGTTGCCGCCTTGTCGTCGCTTTCGCGAGCCTCCACCCAATGCGCCTCGCCCTGGCCTTCTTCCCGTTTCCAGAAGGGGGCGCGGGTCTTCAGATAGTCCATCAGGAACGATGCGGCCTCGAAGGCGGCCTCGCGATGGACCGAGGCGGCGACGACGAGGACGATGTTGTCGCCGGGCGCCAGCCTGCCGACGCGATGCACGATCAGCGTCGCTTGCAGCGGCCAGCGTTCATGGGCTTCCGTCTCGATGCGGGCGAGCTCCTTCTCGGTCATGCCGGGATAGTGTTCGAGCTCCATCGATGTGACCGGCGCGCTGCCGCTCGCGTCGCGCACCAGTCCGGAGAAAGTCACGACCGCGCCGATGTCGGTGCGGCCACCCGTTAGCGCCGCCACTTCGGCGCCGATGTCGAAATCACCGGTCTGTACACGGATCATGGTTTCAGCCGCCCGTCACCGGCGGAAAGAAGGCGACCTCCGAGGCGCCGGCGATCGGCGTGTCGAGGTCGCCATGCTCCTGGTCGACGGCGCAGCGGATGACGCCAAGATCGGCGAAAGCGGCTTCGTATCCTTCACCGCGCGTTTTCAGCCAGGCGATCAATTCATGGACATTGCCGGTGCCGGTGGGCGGCATAACATCTTCCTCGCCCGTGCCGGTCTTCTGTTTCACCCATGCGAAATAGAGCAGCTTCACGCCCGTCAGTCCTGTTCGGCCGCCGGCTTCGCCGCTGCCGGCGGTTCACGGTGCTTCGGCGTTTCGTCGGTCAGGTGGTGGATGCCGGCCCGGAAATAATCGTAGCCCGTGTAGAGCGTCAGGATGGCGGCGGCCCAGAGCAGCGTCAGGCCCATCTCGGTGATGCCGGGCATGATCTTGTCGGCGGCCGGGCCCCCCAGCAGGAAACCAAGCGCCACCATCTGGATCGCGGTTTTCCACTTTGCAAGTTGCGTCACGGGTACGCTGACGCGCAGCTCCGCCAGGAACTCGCGCAGGCCCGAGACCAGTATTTCGCGGCAAAGGATAATGATCGCCGCCCAGAGCGAGAAGCCCGCGATGACGCCCTGCCAGGTCAGCGCGATCAGAACGACGGCGACCAGCAGCTTGTCGGCGATCGGGTCGAGCATCCGTCCGAGATTGGACTGCTGCTCCCAGGCGCGGGCCAGATAACCGTCGAAGAAATCGGTGAGGCCGGCGACGATGAAGAGAAACAGCGCGGCCCAATGCCCAGCGTCGCCGGGGATGTAGAAACAGGCGACGACCGCCGGCACCAGCGCGATGCGGAAATAGGTGAGCAGGTTCGGCAGGTTGGTCGCCATGTCGGGGTCCATATGTCGTGGGCCTGCAGTCTAGCATTCCCGATGCGAATGTCGCGACCGGCGGGTGAATATCAAGCCGCGCCGTCCGGATTTCCGTGGAAATGGTCATAGACGGCACGTGCCACGGCCGTACTGATGCCATCGACCGATTCGAGGTCGGTGAGGCCGGCGCGGGCCACGGCGCGCGCCGATCCGAAATGTTTCAGCAAGGCACGCTTGCGGCCCGGACCGACGCCGGGCACCTCGTCCAGCGGATTGACGCCGATCGCCTTCGAACGCCGCGCCCGGTGGCTGCCGATGGCGAAACGATGTGCTTCGTCGCGCAGGCGCTGCAGGTAGTAGAGGACCGGGTTGCGCGGCTCGAGCATGAAGTCGCGACGGCCGGCCATGAAGAAGCGTTCGCGCCCCGCGTCGCGTTCCGGCCCCTTGGCGACGCCGACCGCCGTCACGCTGTCGATGCCGAGTTCGGCCAGCACCTCGGTCGTGACCTTCAACTGTCCCGCGCCGCCGTCGATCAGGATCAGGTCGGGCCACACGGCGTCCGGCCGGGTTTCCTCCGGCCCCTCGTCGGCATCGTTGCCGTCGCTTTCCTTCAGCAGCCGCGTGAAACGCCGCGTCAGCACCTCGCGCATCATCGCGTAGTCGTCGCCGGCCGCCATGTCGGCGTTCTTGATATTGAATTTGCGGTACTGGGACTTCATGAAGCCCTCGGGGCCGGCCACGATCATGCCACCCACCGCCTTTGCGCCCTGTATGTGGCTGTTGTCGTAGACCTCGATGCGCTCAGGCGTCTGCTCCAGCCCGAACACCTCGGCGACACCTTCGAGCAGCTTGCGCTGGGACGAGCTTTCGGCGAGGCGGCGTCCCAGGGCTTCGCGGGCATTGGTCAGGGCATGGTCGACAAGCTCGCGCTTTTCGCCGCGGCGCGGCACGCCGACCGCGACCTTGCGGCCCGCGCGGATCGTCAGCGCTTCGGCCAGCAGCGCCTTGCCAGGCGTGTCGTGGCTCAGCAGGACCATGCGGGGCGGCTGCCGGTCTTCGTAGAATTGCGCGAGAAAGGCGTCGAGCACCTCTTCGGTCGGCAATTCGCGGTCGTGACGGGGGAAGTACGCCCGGTTGCCCCAGTTCTGACCGGCGCGGATGAAAAAGACCTGCACGCAAGTCTGCCCGCCTTCCGCCCAGGCGGCGAAGAGGTCGGCTTCGGTCACGGTCTGCGGATTGATGCCCTGATGCTGCTGGACCTGCGTCAGCGCGCGAATGCGATCCCGGTAGACGGTGGCGGTTTCGTAGTCGAGGCTCGCGGCGGCTTCGTCCATCAGC
>PHEO01000349.1 GCA_002841195.1 Alphaproteobacteria bacterium HGW-Alphaproteobacteria-11 | reverse complement strand
GAAGTTCGGCCCCGAGCTAATCACCGAATTGATCGCCACCGATGCCTGGCATCGCGAGTTCACGCCCGGCTTCAGGAGCGCCTTCGAGGACCGGACCATCTTCATTCCGGCCGACCGGGATGTGCGCGATGACCTGCGCCAGATCACGATGATCGGCGGTGTGGGCAAGGTGCCGCGCGACGTGCGCACCAAGGGCACCGATGGCGGCAAGAGACACGCCGACACCGCCGTGGCGATGATGAATTTTCATGCGGCGACCCATGCCGAGAGTTTCGATTACGGCTACCGCGCGGCCTCCGAGCTGCGCAGCGAAGACCGCGATCATGATGACCGGGCCGGATCGGCCCGCTTTGCAAGACGAGGGGCGTGGTGATGGCGAAATTGCTGGACCAGTATGGACGGCCGGTGGAGCTGACACGGCTGCGCCAGGTGCAGGCGGAGCCGACACTGTCGGGCGTGCGCAGTATCCTGTCGGGACACCCGGCGCAGGGGTTGACGCCCGCGCGCCTGACGCGGCTTTTGCACATGGCAGAGCAGGGCGATGCGACGGCTTATCTGGAACTGGCCGAAGAGATGGAGGAGAAGGACCTTCACTACCTGTCGGTGCTGGGCACCCGCAAGCGCGCCGTGGCGCAGCTGGAGATCAACGTCGAGAGCGCCTCGGACGATCCGCGTGATGTGGAGAATGCCGACCTGATCCGCGACTGGCTGGGCCGCGAGGAGCTGGAAGACGAGATGTTCGATATTCTCGACGCGATCGGCAAGGGCTTCTCGGTCACCGAGATCATCTGGGACATGTCCGAGCGCCAGTGGTGGCCTTCCCGGCTGAAGCGGCGCGACCAGCGCTGGTTCGAGTTTGACCGTGACAATGGCGAGACCCTCTATCTTAAGGGCCTGTCGGGCACCGAGGACCTGTGGCCCTTTAAATATGTCACCCATTTCGCCGCCGCCAAGTCCGGCCTGCCGATCCGGGGCGGGTTGGCGCGCGCCGCCGCCTGGGCCTACCTGTTCAAGAACTATGACCTGAAGGACTGGATCACCTATATCGAGGTCCATGGCCAGCCGCTGCGCGTGGGCAAGTACCACACCGGCGCGACCGAGGCCGACAAGGAGGTGCTGCTGCGCGCGGTCGCCAACATCGGTTCGGACGCGGCGGCGATCATCCCGTCCAACATGATGATCGAGTTCGTCGAGGCGGCCAAGTCCGGCGGCGGCACCGGCACCGACATCTACGAGAAGCTCGCCAACTGGCTCGACAAGCAGATCTCCAAGGCGGTGCTGGGCCAGACGCTGACCACCGAGGTCTCGGGCGGATCGCTGGCGGCTGCGCGCGTGCATGACGATGTGCGCCGCGACATCATGCGCGCCGATGCCCGCCAGCTGGCCAGCGCGCTCAACCGCGACATCGTGCGCCCGCTGATCGACCTGAACCGAGGTCCACAAAAGCGCTACCCCCGGATCTCGATCGGGCTGCCGGTCTCGATCGACAGCAAGCAGTTTGCCGAGGCCCTGGGCGCGCTGATCGATCGCGGCCTGAAGGTCGAGCAGAGCGTGGTGCGCGACCGCATGGGCCTGCCTGACCCTGACGAGACGGGCGACCTGTTGCGCCCGATGGGTGCGCCCGATGCCGCGCCGCCGCCACCACCACCCG
>PHEO01000348.1 GCA_002841195.1 Alphaproteobacteria bacterium HGW-Alphaproteobacteria-11 | reverse complement strand
TCGCCGTGATCGGCACCGCTTTCCAGAAATAGCGCCGGAAACCGCGCTTGTCGTCGAATTCCTTAATCCGGAACACGAGCTTCACTTCCATGCCGGAATCGACCGTCCCGGTCTCGACATCGGTGAAATCCATCATGATCCGGCCGCCCTCGTCGAACACCACCATGCCGTAGTGATTGGGCGGGTTCATGCTGAAGGACAGGAAGTCGGCCGACCAGGACAGGATCTTCGCCTTCCGATCGGCAAACTTGTATGGCTCCTGCGTATCGACCGTATGGTTGTTCGGATTGACCGAAATACGCGAACGTGGGAACTGGACGACGCCGGTTTCCTTGCAGCGACCACCGACAAGACCCATCAGCATGTCCTCGTTGCGATAAAGCGTCGTCAGCGCCGTCTTCTTGTCCTGCTCGGCGCGCATGCCTTTTTCCCATTCAACGAGCCCGTTGAAGGTGAGGAACTTCATGTAGTTGGTTTCCTCGACGCGCGCGGCCAGTGAACCGACGATACCGCGCTTTCCCGCCTGGCTGGCGATCTTGTCGGTCACCTCGAAAACCAGCGCGTCGCAGCCACCACCGAAATGAAGCACCAGAACCTTGTCGCCGGGCTTCGCTTCCTTCTGGAGCGTATGCACCAGCATGACCAGCGCATGCGCGGCGCCGGTCTCGCCGCAATTCAGCGCCAGCGTGTCGCGCGCAACCTCGGGTGCGATGCCCGAATGTTTGGCAAGCTGTTGTGCGAACTTGTCACCGAAAATGCACGGAAGAACAAAATGCTTTATATCTCCGGCGCTTACGCCTGATTTTTCAAGTGCCGCCTTGACCGCTCGCGGAACGATTTTCGCGAAACCTTCGTCGCGGATCCAGCGTTCTTCCCAATTGTAGTCGAACTCCTCGGTATCGCCCTTGAAGTGGTCGACGAAATCGATAGTGAGGCTTGCGCCGCCGAGATAGGTGGCGATCACGTTTTCCGCGCCGATCATTACGGCGGCGGCGCCATCGCCGAAATCGAGTTCCTGCGAGGTGACCGCCTTGGTCTTGCGGCGGTCCGCCGCCAGCACGACGGCGTTTCGCGCCTCGCCACCTTTTACGGCGGCCAGCGCCTGCATCAATGCCGACGTGTCGGCGCGCTGCGTAGAAGCAACGTCCACGGAGCGCACATTTTCGTCGAGCGTCAGCGCCGCGGCGATGATGCCGCTGTTGAGACGATCCTTGAACGGCATCGATGTGGAGCCGAAATAGAGCGCATCGACATGGCTCCGATCGTCGCCGGGACCGAGCAGGTCGCGCCCCGCTTCCACCGCCATCGTGATCGCATCTTCATCCCAGTTGGCCATGGAACGCTCGCCTTTCCCCTTCCCGAGAAAGTTGGGGGCAATCCATGCATTGGCCTGGGCAACGGCCTTGCGCTGCAGCCGAAGGCGGGGGACATAGCCGCCAAAGCCTGTAATTCCGACCGCTTGCTGGGCCATTCGTCTCCCTTTCCGAAAACACGGTTGTTTATTGTTGTCGGGAGTTTATCGGCCAAATCGGCCCCGCGACAACCATCCCGATGGATGGTGCCCGCCCGTCGCCGCGCCGCTACGTCAAGCGCCGGGCGGCAAGGATCGAAAGGTCAGCCGTCAACGACCACGCAGGCGATTTTCCGTGTTTCCAGCGCCTTGCAG
>PHEO01000138.1 GCA_002841195.1 Alphaproteobacteria bacterium HGW-Alphaproteobacteria-11 | reverse complement strand
TAGGAAATGACGTTCTCGGGCGTCGCCTCCTCGTGCTTGGCATAGAATTCCTCCTCGCAACCCGAAACGACGACCGCCGAGTGCCATTCGCTTCCGTCGGCATCGGTGCCCGATGGCATCAGCGACAGCCGATCGGTCACGCGCAGGATGCGGGCGAGGCTTTCGGCGCGCTCCATGTAGCGGGCAAGCCAGTAGAGACTGTCGGCGGTACGGCTCAGCATGGCCTCATCCCTTGAATACCCCTCATCCTTTCAAGACCCACGTGTCCTTGGTGCCGCCGCCCTGGCTCGAATTGACGACCAGCGACCCCTCCCGCATGGCGACCCGCGTCAGACCGCCCGGCACGACGCGTATATCGGCCCCGGACAAGATGAAGGGGCGAATATCGACATGGCGCGGCGCGACCCCTTCGTCGACAAAGGTCGGACAGGTCGAAAGCGCCAACGTGGGCTGGGCGATGTACTTGCCGGGCTTCGCCCTGACGCGCAGCGCGAATTCGGCGATCTCGGCTTTCGTCGCCTTCGGTCCCACCAGCATGCCATAGCCGCCCGACCCGTGAATCTCCTTGACGACCAGCTCACCGAGATGGTCAAGCACATAGGCAGCATCGCCGGGTTCGCTGCAGCGCCATGTCGGCACATTCTTCAGGATCGGCTTCTCGCCGAGATAGAATTCGATCATCTTCGGCACATAAGTGTAGATCGCCTTGTCGTCGGCGATGCCGGCGCCCACAGCATTGGTCAGATTGACGTTGCCGGCGCGATAGGCGCTCATCAGGCCGGCGACGCCCAGCGCCGAGTCGGGCCGGAAGGTCAGCGGATCGAGAAACTCGTCGTCGACGCGGCGATAGATGACATCGACACGCTTCGGCCCTTGCGTGGTGCGCATATAGACGACATCGTCCATCACATAGAGATCGGGTCCTTCGACCAACTCAACACCCATTTGGTCGGCCAGGAAGGAATGTTCGTAATAGGCGCTGTTGTAGATGCCGGGCGTCAGCACTGCGACGGTCGGCTCGCCGACGCAGTTGCGCGGCGCAATCGATGTCAGCGTTCGCATCAGCTCATCGCAATAGTGATCGACCGGCGCCACGTTGTAGCGCGAGAAGAGGTCGGGAAAGAGTCGCATCGTGATCTCGCGGTTCTCCAGCATGTAGGAGACGCCGGACGGCGTGCGGCAATTGTCCTCCAACACGTAGAACTCGTCCGGCCCGACGCGCACCATGTCGATGCCGGCGATATGGGTGTAAATCCCGTGCGGCAACGCAACGCCCTGCATCTCGCAACGCCACGCCTCGTTGAGCAGAACCTCCTCGCGCGGCACATGGCCTGCGGCGAGAATTTCCTGCACCCCATAAACATCGGCAATGAAGGCATTAAGCGCCTTGACGCGCTGCACGAGGCCATCGGAAATCTGCTTCCATTCGGCCGCCTCAAGAATACGCGGAATGATGTCGAAGGGAATGATGCGCTCCGGATCGCCGCCCTCGCCATAGACGGCGAAGGTGATACCGGCACGGCGAAAGAAGGTTTCCGCTTCCTCGCGGCGTAACGTCAGAATCTCGGTCGGCGTCTCGTCGAGCCAGGCTTGCAGCGTCCGATAGGCCTGCCGGACCTCCGCGCCCCGGGATCCCATTTCGTCAAAGAAGTCCGACGCCATATTGCTCCTGTCGTTTGCGGCGAATTTTCCGCCTGTTGAACCTACAGGGAGAGCAAGAGTGATGCCATTCCCGGAAATGTGGCGTTTGCGGCATTGACCCGCAAAATCAGGCAAGGTCCGTCGAAAAAACAGGCAGTCTGCCCAAATGATCTTCAGCGACCACGCAGTTTTTCGAGCAGTTCGGGTGCCGGGTAGCCATCGGCTGGCATCCCCACCGTAACCTGATAGGCGCGGATCGCCTTGCGCGTATTGAAACCGATGATGCCGTCGACGCCGCCTGTGTCGTAGCCGCGCTCGGTCAGCAGCCGCTGCAGGTCGTGACGTTCGCTACGCCCCAGCGGCCGGTCGCCGCGCGGCCAGGCGGCGGCAATCTCGCCGCGCCCCCTGAAGCGGTCTGCAAGGAGATGTACGGCCAGCGAATAAGAGGTAGAGGCGTTGTAGGCGAGCACGGTGCGGAAATTGTGCATGACGAGGAAGGCTGGCCCGCGATGGCCCGACGGCAGGAAGATCGAGGAGCTTTCGTCAGCCTCGCCACTCGGGAAGGACCGTCCGTCGATGCGTACGACGCCGGCCTTGACCCATTCCATTTGCGTTTTCGAAACCGACATGTCGGCCTCGGCGAACTCGAAGCCCTGCGGCAGCTTGACCTCGTAGCCCCAGACGCCGCCGCGCCGCCAACTTGAATTCTGCAGGTAGTGACCGGCAGACGCCAGAGCGTCAGCATGAGAGTTCCAGATGTCACGCTTGCCGTTGCCGTCGAAATCGACCGCATGGGCATTGTAGGTGGTCGGAATGAATTGCGTCTGGCCCATCGCACCCGCCCATGATCCGAGCATGCGCTCGGGCTCGATGTCACCCCTCTGCACGATCTGCAGGGCAGCAATGAGTTGCGTGCTGCCATAGTCCTGGCGGCGGCCCTTGTAGCCCAGCGTCGCCAGCGAGCGGACGACCGACATTGTGCCCTGGAAGCTGCCATAGTTCGATTCAAGACCCCAGATCGCCACCAGCACATGACGCTCGACGCCATAAGCCTCCTCGATGCGGTCAAGCAGCGTCTTGTTTTCGGCCAGCAATGCCTTGCCGCGCGCAACGCGCGTGTCCGACAGTGCACCTTCGAGATATTCCCAGACCGGCCGCGTGAACTCGGGCTGGCTCTCGTTCGCTTCGACGACGCGCGGATCGGGGCGGACGCCGCGCAGCGAACGGTCGAAGGTCTGCGGCGCAACACCGGCCTTCAGCGCCGCCTCGCGGAAGCCGGTCAGCCAGCCGGCGAATTCGGCATCGTCGGCAAGCGCGGCGGCGCTGCCGGGCGGCGGCAGCGGCACACCGGGCGGCACATTGGCGGCGCAGCCCGTTACCGAGAAGCCGACCAGCGCGACGGCGGCAACGGCCGACCGCAAGGAAAGCCGGGCTCGTGAGCGGAAACCCGGAAGGAAAGAAGCTGGCATCGCGCACTCCAACGCATGTCGATCGGCAGACGCTATCACGGACCGGCGGAAAATCGAGAGACCGCGACGCCGCCGACCGCAAGCATCGGCGCCCCGAGCACGAAATCCCTATCGGTGAAATAAGGCGAGATGTCGACCGGCGCCGGACCATAGTTAAAGATGAAGCGCCAAGGTCCGCGCCGCCTGGTCCGGAGACCCGCCGGCAGGGCGCAGACCGAAAGCCCCGCCTCGCGCGCCAGCCGCTCGACAATCCGCTCAAGGAGGGCCCGGTCGGCGGCCCCCGCCAAATAATGCGCCCGGCCGCACCGCGTCAGCGCTGGATGGCCGTCTTCGCTCTCGGCCAGCACTTCCGTGCCCGGTGCGGGCTCGATGAATTCGCGCCAGCGGTCGAAGGCGAAGGTTTCGTTGTCGTAGCGAACCGGCACCGCCGAATACGACCGGAAGCTCTCGGCACGTGTGACCTTGACGCCAAGGACCTCGGCAATCGGGCCGGGCGCGAGATTGTCGGGAATGCGGTGCGAAGCCGTGCGGCTGCCGCTGCGCGGACCGACAAGCAGCGTGCCCTCGAAGGTGGCGAGCGCCGCGCCCAGCACGTCCGGAACATGCGGCATGGAAGGCACGAGCACCAGCGCATAGGGGGATAGATCGGCATGTGGGCCGACGATGTCGATATCGAGGCCGAGGCGACGGAGCGCGCGGTACATCGCGAAAACTTGCTCGACATAATTGAAGTTGCGCCCTTGCGGCTGCACACGCAGGAACCACGCCGTCTCGTAGGAAAAGACCAGTGCCGCCCTGGCGGGTGCGGCCGCACCCAGCGGCCCGAGCGCCTTGAGATCGGCCGACAATTGTTCGACCTCGAATAGCGCGCGGTCGGGCGTGTTGTCGGGCATGTTAAGCCCGGCATGAAACTGCTCCTGCGCGAAGGGCGCCTGCCGCCAGCGGAACCACGACATGGTTTCGGCGCCATGCGCGAAACCTTCAAGCCCCCAGAGCCGGACGAGGCCCGGCAACGCGTCGGTATTGTATTGGGCCCAATTGACCGGCCCCGGCTGCTGCTCCATCACCCAGAAACGTCCGCGCCCCGCGCCACGATAAAGATCGTGGTGAAAGGCCTGCATGTCTGGATCGCCGGTGCGCGCGAAGGCCGCCTTGTGCGCCGTATCTCCGGGGAAGACATCGAGACTGCCGAGCGGATAGGAATCCCAAGTCGCAATATCGAGGTCCTTCATCACCGCGTAATGGTCGAAGTCGAGAAAGAAGGTCATGAAATTGTGCAGGATGTCGCGTCCCGGCGAGAGCGCACGAATGATGCCGGTCTGCACGCGGTTGAACGCCGCCACCTGATCGGACGAGTAGCGGTGGAAGTCGGCGCGGTGCGACGGATTGGTCTCGGTAACGGCGCCCGACGGCAGGTCGATCTCGGCGAAGTCGCGATATTCCATGCTCCAGAAGACATTGCCCCAGGCTTCGTTGAGCAGGTGAATGTCGCCATAGCGCTCCTTCAACCAATGACGAAAGCCGACAAGCGCTTCATGCGAGTATGAAAGCACCGTGTCGTGGCAGCCATACTCGTTGTCGGTCTGCCAGGCGACGATGCCCGGATGCTTGCCGAAGCGCGTCGCAAGCGCCGTCACGATGCGCGCGCATTCACGCCGGTATCCCGCATGGGAAAAGCAATAATGGCGGCGCGAGGCGAAACCGCGCGGGCGGCCGCGGGCATCGACCGGCAGCATGTCGGGCATCGCGTCGACCAGCCATTTCGGCGGCGTCGCCGTCGGTGTGCCGAGGATAACTTCAAGTCCGGCGCCATGCAGCGTGTCGAGCGCGCGGCCGAGCCAATCGAAATCGTAGTGACCGGGACGGGGTTCGAGCCGCGACCACGCGAACTCGCCGATCCGGACACGCCTGATGCCGGCGGCGCGCATCCGCCGCGCATCGTCCACCCACATTGCCTCCGGCCAGTGCTCGGGATAGTAGCAAACGCCGATCGTAACGTCGGTGTCGTGCGGTTCGGCCATGGATTCCCCCTCCGGTTTTCTCTAACTTGCCGGAAACGGCGGCAGGACCGCAAGGCGGCAAAAGGGCACGAAACATGACCAGGGTTTGCTTGATCGGCGCGGGCAGCACGGTCTTCATGAAAAACCTCGTGGGCGACATCCTGCTGAACGGGATTTTCGCCGATTGCGAGATCGCGCTGCACGACATTGACGAAGCGCGCCTGAAAACCTCGGCCGTCGTCGCCGCCAAGATCGCCGATGCGCTGTCGGTATCGCCCACGATCACCGCAACGACCGACCGGCGGGAGGCGCTGAGGGATGCCGATTTCGTGATCGTGATGATCCAGGTCGCCGGCTACAAGCCCGGCACGGTTACCGATTTCGATATCCCGAAGAAATACGGGCTCCGCCAGACCATCGCCGATACGCTCGGCGTCGGCGGCATCATGCGCGGCCTGCGCACCGTTCCGGTCCTGCTGGAGATTGCCAGCGACATGCGCGAGCTCTGCCCGAACGCTTTGATGCTGCAATATGTGAACCCCATGGCGATCAACTGCTGGGCACTAAACCGCATGGCGCCCGACATTCGCCATGTCGGTCTCTGCCATTCGGTGCAGGGTACGGCCTATGAACTCTCGAAGGATCTCGATGTCGACTACAAGTCGTTGCGCTATCAATGCGCCGGCATCAACCACATGGCCTTCTACACGAAGTTCGAGCGCGAACGCTCCGACGGTACGCGCGAGGACCTCTATCCACGCCTGAAGGAAATAGCGTCGCAAGGCGCCGAGCCCGCGTGGAACAAAGTGCGCTACGAGGTGTTGCGCCGCACCGGCTATTTCGTCACGGAATCGAGCGAACATTTCGCCGAGTATGTGCCCTGGTTCATCAAACGCGACCGTCCGGAACTGATCGAGAAGTTCAATATTCCGCTCGACGAATATATCCGACGCTGCGAGGAACAGATCGCGGCCTGGGAAGCCCAGGAGCGCGAACTGGTTTCGGCGAACCGGCTGGAGGTAAAATTTTCGGGCGAATACGGCGCGAAGATCATGCGCGCCGTCGCGACGGGAAAGCCGACTGTCATCAATGGCAATGTCGCTAACACGGGCCTCATCGACAACCTGCCGGCCGGCGCCTGCGTCGAGGTGCCCTGCCTCGTCGACGCAAACGGTGTGACACCGACACGGGTGGGCACCCTGCCGCCACATCTTGCCGCCATGATGCAGACCAACATCAATGTGCAGTCGTTGACGCTGGAGGCGCTGGCAACCGGCAAGCGCGAACACATCTACCACGCCGCCATGATGGACCCGCATACGGCGGCCGAACTGTCGCTCGATCAGATATGGGGGCTCGTCGACGATCTGATCGACGCGCATGGCGACTGGTTGCCGCGCTTTCATTGATGGCGTCTGTTACCGATTTTTGTGTCATTTCCGCGACGCGAATATAAAATCCGGGCCTTGCTTGTGGGGAACCGGGACCGATTCGCGGCGCGAGAGGAAGCTTGATGGAATTCGCACTGTCCAGAACATGGCAATGGAAGTCGCTGCTGCTCTGGACAGTCCTTTCAGCACTTCTCTTTGCTTCATGGTGGCCCATCGAAGTAACGCGCGCGTGGTGGGACGCCTTCGATATCTGGGTCTTCCATACCACGAACGCCACCGTCACATCGCAGCCGATGGCGGTGATCTGGGCCTTGTCGGGCGACCGGCGCTTCGACTACCTGTCGGCGCTCATCATTCTCGGTGTCTACCTCGCCTATATCTCGCGCAGCGATTTCACGCGATTCCGCGACGGTGTCGCCTTCGGCGTCGTGATGGCGGCAGTCCTGCTGGTCGTTATCGTTCTCCAGCGGGAGATTATTTCCTTTCCGCGCCTCTCGCCATCGCTGGCGCTCGACGCATATCACTCAATTCAGACTTACGTGCCCTGGTCACTCGCCAAGGAAGGTTCCAATTCGAGTTTCCCGGGCGATCACGCCACCGTCACCATGATCATCACAGTGCTCTGGTGGGCAGGCTTCGGCTGGCGCATGGGCCTGCTCGGCGCTGCACTCGGCCTTCTCTTCGCGATGCCGCGCATCGCCGCCGGTGCGCATTGGGCAACCGACGTCGTGATCGGCGGCGGTTTCGTGACGCTACTGACGATCGGCATCGTGCGCGGAACGCCGCTCGGCTGGTGGGTATATGGCTTCGCCGTCCGTTGGGCCGACGCTGTGCTCGCAGTGTGGTTCAATGCGGTCAGGCGCCTGGGCGTCGATGGACGCGACAATATCGATCCGACACGGCAGACGCTGCGTGGCATGTGCATCGGCACGGCGGACCTCATTCCCGGCGTCAGCGGCGGCACGATGGCGCTTATCCTCGGCATCTATGACCGGCTGATCGCCGCGATCGCTCATGTCGACATGGTGTTTCTGAAGCAGCTTCGGAAACGCGAATTGACGGCCGCACTGCGCCACATTGACTTCCTGTTTCTGCTGCCGCTCGGTTTCGGCGCGCTTCTTGCCATCATTGTGTTCACCCGCATCATACCGCTGTCGATTCTCGTGACCGAGTTTCCCGAAGCGATGTTCGGTTTCTTTTTTGGATTGATCGCCGCTTCCGTTGTCGGCCTTCTGTCGCATGTCGGCACGGGCAGGCGCCTGCACTGGATATGGCTCATTGCCGGTGTCGTCTTCGGGCTCGCCGTCTCGATCCTGGTGCCTGTTCGCACACCAGACGACATCTGGTTCGTCTTCCTTTGCGGCATGATTGCGATTGCGGCCATGCTGCTGCCCGGCATATCGGGCTCGTTCGTGCTTTTGATCCTCGGCAAATACACCGAGACAATCGATGCGCTGGGCCGTCTCGACTTCTCGTTCCTCGTGCCGCTGGCGGCCGGCATCATTGCCGGCGCCCTGGCATTTTCGCGCGCCATCGCATGGTTGCTGACCCACTATCACCGCCAGACGATGCTGACCGTGATCGGCATTCTGGGTGGCTCGCTGCTTGCGGTCTGGCCGTTCAAGGAACGTGAATACGCCTTGATCGACGAAAAGACGCGGCTCATCGCGTCGCATCCCTATTTCCCCGATCGCATCGACGGCACCGTCTTGCTGGGGCTGGCCGCCATGGTGGCGGGCGCCCTGCTGTTCCGGTTTCTCGACCGGCTCGCCCGGAAATCGGCTGAAAACGGAACAACATA
>PHEO01000137.1 GCA_002841195.1 Alphaproteobacteria bacterium HGW-Alphaproteobacteria-11 | reverse complement strand
CGTAGCCGGTCATGCCGTTGCAGCGATATTCCGTCATGCCTTCGGTAATGCGGGTGTTGAGATCGCTACCATCGGGCGCCTTGCGGCGATTGCGCAACGGGATCAACGACAAGACCTTGCCCTCGACGTCGTATTCGGCGCCCGATTGGGTGCTCACATGGGCCCGAAGCGCGGTCTGGTACCAATTGTCGTCCCAATCACTCTCGATCGCGCAGGTTTCGATGAGATCGTAAACCCCGTCCTTCAGCACCATGCCACCCTGGCGCTGTTTGCCTTCGTCGTTGGTGACAATCGAGATCATCATGCCGAAGTCGCGGCCGAAATTCATCGGCAGCCAGCGGTACCAGTGGATTGCCTGCCAGTAACGCGGCCCCCAACTCTTGTCGCGGAGGCCAAATCCGGAGACATCAAAGCGCTCCTCGCCGATGGTGAAGTGGCCTTTGGCCGCCATGTGCTGTTCATAGTGAGCCTTGGCGAACGATTTTTCCGGATCGAGGTCGAGCGGTGTGCCGTCCGCGTTGACGGTCTCTCCCCCGAACATCGGCGAAACGCCTTCATAGTCGAGGGAAACCTCGCAAGGCACGACCGGGTTGTTCTTGAAGGCTTCCGCTGGATTTGCCATTTCAAGCGGATTCTTCAGAACCACGACATTTCCGCTGTAGGAGAGACGGAGGCGTTTGAACGGCTCGACGACCTCGAACTTCATGCCGCCGGCATCCATGGCCTCGTTGCTGGTGATTTTCGGCCGGGCATACATAAAAGCGACGCGACCATCCGCCAGATAGAGGCAGTTGGACATTTCGGCGTAGCCCTCATTGGGGCGATTGCCGAGCCGGAACCAACCGCCGGTCTTGCGGACCGGGTCGAACATGTTGAAATACATGCTCTCGTTATAGTTCAGTGCCGCATCGGGCTTGTGGGTATATTCGTCCTCGGGGGCGAGGCGAATCTTCGTTCCCGGCTGGAGTCTGGCCATGCCGTCTTCTCCCGTGATGTCGTTTCCGAAGCCTCAAAAGGGCTCCATTGATATCTATTTCAGCATGATGGAACGGCCGAGCCTGACAGGGAAGAGGCGCGATGATATGAAACGGTCGGGCGCGCCGGAGGCCAGTGCGCCCCGGCGTCAACCGGAGGCGCGGGCAGGCGCCAAGACAATGCAGATATGGCGGATCGCATGAACGACCGGCACGACGAGGAAACACGGCAGACAGGCGCGGAATCATCCCTGATTCTGCCAGCCAAGCGCTCGAGCTTCATGGCGCGTATCCGGAACTACTTCCTCACCGGCATGGTGGTGGCCGCGCCGATCGGATTGACCCTTTGGATCACGCGGTGGTTTATCGACCTTATCGATTTCTGGTTCACGCCGCTGCTGCCGCGCCAGTATCACCCGGACGCCTACCTGCCTTTCGACATTCCCGGTCTCGGCCTTATCATCGCCTTCGTGCTGCTGACGCTGCTGGGTGCGCTGACGGCCAATATCTTCGGGCGAACCGTGCTCAATTTCGGGGAGCGCATCGTCGCCCGAATGCCGGTGGTGCGCAGCATCTACGGCGCATTGAAGCAGATATTCGAAACGGTCGTCTCTCAATCCAGTGCGTCGTTCCGGGAGGTCGGACTTATCGAATATCCGCGCAAGGGCATCTATTGCATCGTCTTCATCACCACGCAGACGAATGGCGAGATCGTCGCCCGCGCCGGGCAGGAGCTTGTCAGCGTATTCCTGCCGACAACGCCCAACCCGACTTCGGGCTTTCTGCTTTTTGTCCCGAAGACCGATATTCAGGTGCTCGATATGTCGATCGAGGAGGGCGCCAAGCTGATCATCTCCGCCGGTCTTGTCGAGCCGAAATACCTTGATGGCGAGCGCGAGCCCGTCAGTGTCAGCAACCCGGCGGGCCTCTAGGCGCCGTCAGCCTGACCGCAAATATCGGATCGCTTCGTCGCGCTCGAACAGATAGAGCAATGTGCGTAGAGCCTGGCCGCGCGGCGCTTCCAGTTCCGGGTCGGCATTCAGTACGAGCCGGGCGTCGTCATAGGCCGCGGACAGGAGTTCTGCCTGTTCTTCGATACGGGCAATGCGGAACGACGGCAATCCGCTTTGCCGTGTGCCGAGAAGCTCGCCGGCGCCGCGCAGGCGTAGATCCTCCTCGGCAATACGAAATCCATCTTCCGTTTCGCGCATGATCCGAATGCGCGCGGCGGCGGTCTCGCCAAGCGGAGCGTGGTAGAGCAGCAGACAACTCGACTTGTCGCCGCCGCGGCCAACGCGGCCGCGCAGCTGGTGGAGCTGGGCAAGGCCGAAGCGTTCGGCGTGCTCGATCACCATGACCGTTGCCGTGGGGACATTGACGCCGACCTCGATCACCGTGGTCGCGACTAGGATACGGATGTCGCCCGCTTCGAACCGCGCCATGACGCTGTCTTTCTCCGACGCCTTCATGCGGCCGTGCACGAGACCGACGATGCCGCCGAAGATCGTCTGCAGATGTTTGTGCCGCTCTTCCGCCGCCGCGGCGTCCACTTCATCGGACTCCTCGACAAGCGGACAAACCCAGTAGATCTGTGCGGACCTCGTCAGGGCGCGCCGCAGGCTCTCCACGACCTCATCAAGACGATCGAGCGGCAGCGCGCGCGTGTCGACCGGCTTGCGACCCGGGGGCTTTTCATCCAGCCGCGACACGTCCATATCGCCATAGGCGGTCAGCGTCAGCGTCCGGGGAATAGGTGTCGCGGTCATTACCAGGACGTCGGTGCCGACGCCACCCTTCGCGGTCAGCATCAGGCGCTGATGAACGCCGAAGCGGTGCTGCTCGTCGACGACAGCGAAAGCCAGTGCGCGGAATTCGACGTCCTCCTGAAAGAGCGCGTGGGTTCCAACCAGAATGTCGACTTCACCGCTTGCGACGGATGCCAGTATTTCGGCACGGCGGTTCCCCTTTTCCCGGCCGGTGAGCAGTTCGAGCCGGGCGCCGGCGGCGACGCACAAGGGGGCCAGCGTCGCATGATGCTGGCGCGCAAGAATCTCGGTCGGCGCCATCATCGCGGCCTGAAATCCCGCTTCGACGGCATTCAGCATGGCCAACAACGCCACCACGGTCTTGCCGCTGCCGACGTCGCCCTGCAGCAGGCGCAGCATGCGGTGACCGCTCTTCATGTCGGACAGGATTTCGTCCAGGGCGCGCGTCTGCGCATTGGTAAGCGCGAAGGGCAGGGCGTCGATGACTTTTCGGCACATGCGGCCATCGCCGGTGACGGTTCTGCCCGGCAGCCGGCGCATACGCAACCGGACAAGGCCGAGCGCCAACTGGTTTGCCAATAGTTCGTCATAGGCAAGACGCGCGCGCGCCGGCGCGCCGGTTTCGAGGTCGGCGAGGGATTGCGGGGCGTGAGCGGCTTGCAACGACGTATGCCAGGCCTGCCAGCCGCGGGCCTTGAGCCAATGCGGGTCCTGCCATTCGGGCAGCTCCGGTAACAATTTCAACGCAGCGCGGGCGGCCTTCTGAACCGCTTTCGACGGCAGGCCCGCGGTCAGCGGATAGACGGGCTCGAGCAACGGCAACGCGGCCATGTCTTCGGGCCTGACGATATGATCCGGATGGGTCATTTGCGGTTGACCCTGATAGAATTCGACGCGACCGGAGAGGATGCGTCGCGCGCATTCCGGCAGCGTCTTCAGCAGGTGATCGGGCCGCGCATTGAAAAAGACGATCTGCATTTCGCCGGTATCGTCGGAAACGTGAACACGGTAGGGCAACCGGCTGTTGCGCGGCGCGACGTGAAGGCCGACGGTCACCTCGACTGTTGCTATTTCGCCATCTCGGACTTCGGCGATCTTCGGTCTGCTGCGGCGATCGATGAGGCCGGACGGCAAGTGCCAGAGGAGGTCTAGGACCTTGTTGCCGGCCAGCTTTTCCACAAGTTTTTCAAGCCGGGGGCCGATTCCGGGGAGGGTGCGCGCGGACGCGAAGAGCGGAAAAAGGATATCAGGCCGCATCGCCGACCCCATGGGCGCGAGAGGGAATCATGCTTCCATTCTAATGACATAGAGGCTGGAGCGGTCTATATCCCGAGCTTGAAAGGGACAGGGACAATGGCAGAAACAAGCGCTGAAGAGCATTGTGCGCGGCTGCGACGGATCGGGTTTCGATCGTGGCACCGCGGCATCCGGGAGATGGATCTTATCCTCGGACATTTTTCCGACAATATGCTGGAATCGTTGAGTTTTACGGAGCTCGATCAATATGAGGCGTTGCTCGAAGCCGAGGATACGTCCCTCTATAGCTGGATCACGGGGCGCGAACGCGCACCGGCGGAGCACGACACGCCACTGCTCGCCCGCATCCGCACATTCAATCACATGAAGGGAACGCTTTGGGCGAACCGGAGCGAAGGCTAATTCCTTGACCAGGCTACAAGAATTGACCGCGGCACCGGGCCGGCTGACGCTCGGGGAAGTCCCGGAGGGCTTCGATGCACTCGTACTCGCGGACATCGCACGGGCATGTCACGCCAACCAGAGGGGGATGGTTGGGCATGTGGCGCGTGACGATGCGCGCATGGCGGCGCTCGCCGAGGCGCTCGCATTCTTCGCACCCGATGTGGAGATAGAGCTTTTCTCCGCCTGGGATTGCCTCCCCTATGACCGCGTGTCCCCGAACGGGGATATCAGCGCACGCCGCATGGCGACGCTCTCTCGGCTGGCCGCGCGGGTGGAGACGGGCGGGGACAAGCCGCTCGTCGTGCTTCTCACGGTCAATGGCGCGCTGCAGCGTGTGCCGGCGCGCGAAACGGTCGGCGCCGCCGCATGGTCGGCGCATGTCGGCAACCGCGTCGATCTCGATGGTTTGACGGCATATCTCGCGGCCAATGGTTACAATCGGACGGGCACGGTGCGCGAGCGCGGCGAGTTCGCGGTGCGCGGCGGTATCGTCGATATTTTTCCGCCGGGCGCTGAGTTGCCGCTGCGCCTCGACATGTTCGGCGATACGTTGGATGCGGTTCGGGGCTTCGACCCGGAAAGTCAACGCACAGTCGGGCAGCTTTCCGGCATCGATCTGGTGCCCGCCAGCGAAATTCACCTCGACGAAAATACGATCCGTCTCTTCCGCGCCGGGTATGTCGCGGCTCTCGGTGCGGTCAATGACGGCGATCCGCTCTACGCCGCCGTCAGCGAGGGCCGCAAGCATGCGGGCATGGAACACTGGCTTCCGCTTTTCCACGAAAAGCTCGAAACGATCTTCGACTACATGCCTGGCGCCACGATCACGCTCGATGCACAGGCCGACGAAGCGAAGTCTGCGCGGCTCGACCTTGTCCGCGACTATTACGAAGCACGTGTCGCGGCGCGCGAGGGCCGATCGACAGTCGAGGCGCCGAGCTACAAGCCGCTGAAGCCAGAGTTGCTTTATCTCGATACAGCGGAGTGGGACGCGATCCTCGACACGCGGCCCGTGCGTGTCTTCACGCCGTTCCGCGTTCCCGAGGAAGCAGGCATCAACGTCGGCGGAAAACTGGGGCGCGACTTTGCACCGGAACGTGCGCAGGACGGCATCAATATCTTTGAGGTGCTGGGTGGGCATGTTGCCGGGCTACGTCGTGCCGGGAAACGCATCGCCATTGCAAGCTGGAGCGAAGGGGCGCGGGACCGGCTTGTCCATGTGCTCGCCGACCACGGTATCGGAAATGTTCTCGTTATCGAAAAATGGGCGGATGTTAACAGTGTTATCAAAAGTACAGTTTCGCTAATTGTTCTCGGTCTTGAAGCTGGTTTTGAGACGGACGATCTCGCTGTCATCAGCGAGCAGGATGTTCTGGGCGACAGGCTGGTGCGCCAGCGCCGCAAGAAGCGGGCGGAGAACTTTCTGACCGAGGCGTCCAGCCTTTCGCCCGGCGACTTCGTCGTGCATGTCGATCACGGCATCGGGCGCTTCGAGCGTTTGCAGACTATCGATGTCATGGGCGCGCCGCATGACTGCCTGTTGCTGCTCTACCAGGGCAACGACAAGCTCTACCTGCCGGTCGAAAACATCGAACTTTTGTCGCGCTACGGCTCCGATGAAACGGAGGCGCAGCTTGACAGGCTAGGCGGCACCGGCTGGCAAGCGCGCAAGGCGCGCCTCAAGGAACGCATCCGCGAGATGGCCGGCGAGCTCATCAAGATCGCCGCCGCCCGTGAGCTGAAAAAAGCGCCGGTCATGGAACCGCAGCCGGGCGCTTATGACGAGTTCTGTGCGCGTTTTCCGTTCACCGAAACCGACGATCAGGAACAGGCGATCGAGGCGGTGCTGGAAGACCTTGCGCGCGGACGGCCGATGGATCGGCTGATCTGCGGCGATGTCGGCTTCGGAAAAACCGAAGTCGCGTTGCGCGCGGCCTTTGTCGCTGCGTTGAACGGCTATCAGGTCGCAGTTGTCGTTCCGACGACATTGCTGGCACGGCAGCATTTCAAGACGTTCAGCGAACGCTTTCATGGACTGCCGGTCAAACTCCGGCAGATGTCGCGGCTTGTCGGCGCCAAGGACATGGCGGAAGCGAAGTCCGGTCTTGCGGATGGAACGGTCGACATTGTGATCGGCACTCATGCAGTGCTTGGAAAGCAGGTGAAGTTTCGAAATCTCGGGCTCGTGATCGTCGATGAAGAGCAGCATTTCGGTGTCGCGCACAAGGAGCAGTTGAAAGCGCTGCGCGCCGAGGTTCATGTGCTGACGCTGACCGCAACGCCAATCCCCCGAACGTTGCAGATGGCGCTTTCGGGCGTGCGTGAACTCTCGATCATCGCGACGCCGCCGGTCGACCGGCTTGTCGTGCGTACCTATGTCTCACCGTTCGATCCCGTCGTGATGCGCGAGGCGCTGTTGCGCGAACACTTCCGGGGGGGACAGAGTTTTTACGTCGTGCCGCGCATCGCCGACCTCTCGGACGCCGGTGAGTTTCTGCGGCAATACGTGCCTGAAGTGAAGTTTACGATCGCGCATGGCCAAATGGCGCCCGGCGAAATCGAAGACAAGATGACCGCTTTCTACGATGGAAAATACGACGTGCTCGTCTCGACAACGATCGTCGAGTCCGGCCTCGACATCCCGACAGCCAACACGCTGATCGTACATCGCGCCGATATGTTCGGCCTGGCGCAGCTCTACCAGCTTCGCGGTCGCGTCGGCCGTTCGAAGGCACGCGCCTATGCCTATCTGACGGTTCCGGCCAATCGGACGCTGACGGCGGGAGCCGAAAGACGGTTGAAAGTGTTGCAGTCGCTCGACTCGCTCGGTGCGGGTTTCTCGCTCGCGAGCCACGACCTCGACATTCGCGGCGCGGGCAACCTGCTCGGCGACGAACAGTCAGGCCATATCCGGGAAGTCGGCTACGAACTTTATCAGTCGATGCTCGAGGAGGCCGTGGCTGCGATGCGCGGCGGCGGTGCGGATGAAGACGAGGAGGGACGCTGGTCGCCGCAGATCAATGTCGGCACACCCGTTCTCATTCCCGAAAATTATGTGCCCGATCTCGATGCACGCATGGCCCTCTACCGGCGCTTGTCGGATGTCGAAACGCGGGCGGAGGTCGACGGCTTCGGCGCCGAGTTGATCGACCGTTTCGGCAAACTGCCGGAAGAAGTCGAGTTTCTGTTAAAGATCGTCGAGATCAAGGGGATGTGCCGGGCGGCCAATGTCGAGAAGATCGAGGCAGGCCCCAAGGGCATTGTGCTCAGCTTCCGCGACAATACTTTCGCCAATCCGGCGGCGCTGGTCGAGATTATCAATGACGAGCGCGGCAAGGCCAAACTCAGACCGGACCACAAGCTCGTCTTCAAGCGTGACTGGGACACGCCCGAAGAGCGGTTGGCCGGCACCTATGTGCTGATGCGGAAACTCGCGGACCTCGCCGGTGCGGCAAAGGCCGCTTGAACGCCCTCGGAACTCCCGCTGCCTTTACTGAGCGACGCTCGCGGCCTCCTCGGCCTCCTTCGCCAGCAGCTTGTTGAACATCCGCATCAGCGTTTCCGGTTCCTGCGCGCCGACCATCACCCATTTGGAATTGATGACGAAGCTCGGAACGCCCTGAATGCCGAGTTCGCGTGCCGTCATATCCTCGCGGCGGATGAGTTCCTTGTCGGCGTCGCCGGCGAGCAGGTCGCGCACGATGTCTGCATCCATGCCAGCCTCGCCGGCGGCCTCCGCCAGCACATCTCGCGCGCCGATGTCTTCGCCGTCCTCGAAATAACGACGGAACAGAATGTCGACCATTTCGTCCTGGCGTCCGGCGGTACCAGCCCAGCGGATCAGGCGGTGGCTGTCGAGCGT
>PHEO01000347.1 GCA_002841195.1 Alphaproteobacteria bacterium HGW-Alphaproteobacteria-11 | reverse complement strand
CCGAACCGATCGAGGCCATGGCGCGGATGCGGGCGCGGGGCTTCAGACCCATCGCCTTGCCGGTGGCCGCATTGCCGACAAGAACCGCCGACGCGCCATCGACAATGCCGGACGAATTGCCGGCGTGATGGACATGGTTGATCTCTTCCACTTCCGGGTAGCGGTCGAGCGCGATGCCGTCGAAGGCGAATTCGCCAAGCGCGGCAAAGGAAGGCTGCAACGCCGCCAGCGACTGCATGGTCGCTTCGGGGCGCATGTGCTCGTCATGGTCGAGAATGGTGAGGCCGTTGATGTCCTTCACCGGGATGACCGACTTCGCGAAATAGCCCTTGTCCCACGCGTTCTTCGCGCGCTTCTGGCTTTCGACCGCATAGGCGTCGACATCGGTGCGGGTGAAGCCGTATTTCGAGCAGATCAGGTCGGCGCCGATGCCTTGCGGCGTGAAATAGGACTTGAAGGCGATGTTCGGGTCGGACGACCAGGCGCCTCCGCTCGCGCCCATGCCGACGCGCGACATCGACTCGACGCCGCCGCCGATCGCCATGTCGGCTTCGCCGGACATGACTTTCGCCGCCGCCATGTTGGTGGCTTCGAGGCCGGAGGCGCAGAAGCGATTGATCTGGACGCCGGCGGTCGTCTGCGCGTAGTCGGCATTCAGCACCGCAATGCGGGCGATGTCGCCGCCCTGCTCGCCGACGGGGTCGACGCAGCCGAGCACGACGTCATCGACTTTCGATGTGTCGAGGCCGTTGCGGTCGCGGATCGCTTTCAAGGTCTGGGTCGAAAGTTCGAGCGCGGTCACTTCGTGAAGCGCGCCATCCTTCTTGCCCTTGCCGCGCGGCGTGCGCACGGTGTCGTAGACAAAACATTCGGTCATTGGATGTCTCCCTGGGGGACTTGTTGTTTTCCGTCGCGGCACGCCTTCAGAGCGTGCGGGCGATCAGCATCTTCATGATTTCGTTGGTGCCGCCGTAAATCTTCTGGACGCGGGCGTCCGCGTAGAGCTTCGCGATGGGATATTCCATCATGTAGCCGAAGCCGCCGAAGAACTGCAGGCAGGTGTCGACGATCTCGTTCTGCTTCTGCGTCGTCCACCATTTCGCCATCGCGGCGGTGGTGGCATCGAGCTTGCCGTCGAGCAGTTTCATCGCGCAATCGTCGACGAAGACACGCGCGATGGTCGCTTCGGTCTTGCATTCGGCAAGCTTGAATTGCGTGTTCTGGAAATCGAGGATGCGCTGGCCGAAGGCGGTGCGCTCCTTCACATAGTCGGTCGTGTACTTGAGCGCCATTTCCATCGCGACGCAGGCCTGCACGGCGATGATGAGGCGTTCCTGCGGCAACTGCTGCATCAACTGGAAGAAACCCTTGCCTTCCTCGGTACCGAGGAGATTGGAGGTCGGCACCTTCACATCGTCGAAGAAAAGCTCGGACGTGTCCTGCGCCTTCATGCCGAGTTTTTTCAGATTGCGGCCACGGCGGAAGCCTTCGACTTCGTCCGTTTCGACCATGATGAGCGAGGTGCCCTTGGCGCCACCCGACGGATCCGTCTTCGCGACGACGCAGATGAGGTTTGCCTGCTGGCCGTTGGTAATGAAGGTCTTCTGGCCGTTGACCACATACTGATTGCCGGACTTCTTCGCTGTCGTCTTGACGCCCTGCAGGTCGGAGCCGGTG
>PHEO01000136.1 GCA_002841195.1 Alphaproteobacteria bacterium HGW-Alphaproteobacteria-11 | reverse complement strand
CGCAAAGCCCGCCGATGCCGGAATGAAGATGAAGCCGCGCTCGACGCCGCCCGAAAAGCCGAAGGTCTGCACCTGACCGGTAAGGTCGATCCGCCCGTCCGCCGCTTCGCCGCCGGCCAGTTCGTCGCCGGCCCAGGGATCGATCCACTGGATGCGCTCGCCCGCCATCGCCGGGCCGGCAAGACCCGCGATCAGCGCCGCGAACAGGAGGCCTGAGAACTGTTTCATAATGAAACATATAGGCCCTGACGTCGCGGAATCAACAAGGAAAAGCCAAGGAATTCCGCCGCTTTGCCAAAACCCGCCGCGCCGCTATCCTCCCGCCACCGAAATTGAATCCACGCAAACGAGGGAGAGTTTCATGGCGGACTACAATCGCCCGCTGCCCCTGCCCACGCCCGAAACGCGGCACTTCTGGGAGGGCACAAGAGACGGCGAGCTTCGGCTGCAACGCTGCACGGCCTGCAAGGAAAGCTATTTCCCGCCCCGCCCCTTCTGCCCCGCTTGCGGTTCGCGCGCCGTGGAGGTCTACAAGGCCAGCGGCAAGGCGACGCTCTACTCCTACATCGTCAATCATCGTCCGCGCCCCGACTTCGGCACCGAGCCGCATTCGATCGCCGTCGTCACGCTGGCCGAGGGCCCGCGCATGATGACCAACATCGTCGATTGTCCGCAGACGCCGGAAGCACTCACGCTCGACATGCCCCTCGAAGTGACCTTCGAAAAGGCGAGCGACGAAATCAGCCTGCCGAAATTCCGTCCCGCGAAAGGCTAAGACGATGAAACAGAAAACGATCGCCGTCGTCGGCGCCGCCGAAACGACCGAAATGGGAAAAATCCCCGACACCTCGCAACTGATGCTGCATGCCGACGCGGCGCTGAACGCGATGGCGGATGCGGGCCTCACCGCAAAGGACATCGACGGCATCGCCACCGCCGGCGACAGCCCGGTCGAGGTTGCGCATTATCTCGGCATCACCCCCACCTGGGTCGACGGCACCAGCGTCGGCGGCTGTTCCTTCATGCTGCATGTCCGCCACGCCGCCGCCGCGATCAACGAGGGCCTCTGTAACACGGTGCTGATCACGCATGCCGAGTCCGGCCGTTCGCGCGTTGGCGCGCGGCGCTTCTCCCGCGACCCGGCAAGCCTGTCCGGCCAGTTCGAAGTGCCCTTCGGCATCACCAGCCCGCCGACCATGTTCACGATCCCGGCGCTGCGCTACATGAAACAGCACGGCGTCACCGAGGAAGACCTCGCCCATGTCGCGGTCGTGCAGCGCGAATGGGCCGCGATGAACCCGCGCGCTTCCTTCCGCGACCCGATCACCGTCGACGATGTGCTGAACTCGAAGATGATCGCCTGGCCCTTCCGCATGCTGATGTGCTGCCTCGTCACCGATGGCGGCGGCGCGCTCATTCTCACCAGCGCCGAACGCGCGAAGGACTTCCCGCAAAAGCCGGTCTACATCCTCGGCACCGGCGAAAGCTGCGAAACGCCGATGATCAGCCAGATGGAAGATTTCACGAGTTCAAAAGCCTTCCGCGTCTCCGGCAAGAAGGCCTTCGGCGAAGCGGGGATCAAGCACGCCGATGTCGACCACCTGATGATCTACGATGCCTTCGCGCATCTCCCCGTCTACGGGCTCGAAGACCTCGGCTTCTGCGACAAGGGCGAAGGCGCCGCCTTCATCCGCGGCGGCCACACGCGGCCCGGCGGCCGGCTGCCCTTGAACACCAATGGCGGCGGCCTCTCCTACATGCATTCGGGCATGTACGGCATGTATGCGCTTCAGGAAAGCGTGCGCCAGATGCGGGGGATTGCGCCGGCGCAGGTGCCGAACGCGAAAATCTCGATCGCCCACGGCGTCGGCGGCATGTTCGCGGCGTCGGGCACCATCGTCTTCTCCAACGAAGCACCCTGACGAAAAGGAGAGGCCGATGGAACTCGCGAAACCACGCATCGATATCGGCCTCTTCACGACCAATCTCGAACCGATGCTGGATTTCTGGCAGAACGAAGTGGGTCTTCCCTTCGACCATCTTCTGCCGCTCGGCGGCGGCTTGCAGCAGCACCGCCACGAACTTCTGGGTTCGGTCCTGAAGATCAATCACGCGCGAAATGCGCTGCCGGCCGTGGCGCCCTCGGGCTATCGCGAATTGCTGATCGCGCGCGACGGCCTGCTCGGGCCGAAGCGCCTGACCGATCCCGACGGCAACCGCGTGACGCTGGTGCCGCCAGGCGCCCACGGCATCGAGCGCATCGGCATCCGTCTCGCCGTGCGCAACGCGGCCGCGCATCGGCGCTTCTACGCGGGCGCGCTCGGCCTGCCCGACGTTCCCGAACGCGGCGGCGACAGTTTTTTCTGCGGCAACAGCGTCATCCTGTTCGACGAAGCGCCGGACGCACATGATGGCGCTTCGCTCGAAGGCAAGGGCTTCCGCTACATCACCATCCAGATCCGCAATGTCGACGTGGAACACGCCGCCATCCTCGCCCGCGGCGGCGCGGAAGGCCGCGCCCCGCAAACGCTCGGCAAGGTGGCGCGCATTTCCTTTGTGCGCGATCCCGACGGCAACTGGATCGAGATGTCCCAGCGCGCCTCACTTGTCGGCGCGCTGGAATAATTTCAAAGGTGCGCGCCTCACTTGTCGGCGCGCTGGAATAATTTCAAAGGTGCGCGCCTCCCTGACAGGCGCGCTGGACTGAGCCCGCTTACCGCCTGACGATACGGCGGCGCATTTCTTCCGGCAGGAAGGTGTTGTCGCTGATGTCGGACGCGTTGAAGTCGATCCCCTCTTCCTCGTTCTTGAGGTTCTGGATCACATAGCGCCCTTCGGCCAGGTCGTAGACGACATCCGACGCATTGAAGCAGGTCGGCACGTCGTAATACTGGATCAGATGCGCCTCCTGCACGCGCCACAAGCCGCCGCGCGCGTCGTAGAGTTCGCCGGCCGCCATGTTGTAGCCGTCCTCGTCGAAATAGGCGACACGGCGCTGATAGACATGGCGCTGGTCCGGCTTCAGCGTCGCCTCCACCGCCCACACGCGATGCTTCTCGTAGCGCACCAGCTCCTGGTCGATATGGCCGGGCTTGATGATCTCGCCATATTTGAGCGACGGCGAGCTCAGCTTGTAGGAATTATAGGCGATGTAGCGTTCCTCGCGGCCGCGCACCGTCCAGTCGAAGCGGTCGAGCGGCCCGCTGAACACATCGAAACTGTCGGCCGTCGACATCGCGTCGGAATAGATCTGCGGCGTGTCGTAGGCGATCGCGCTGGTGCGCTGCACGCGCGGCGGCGAAGCGCTCTGCCCGGCCGTATATTGCCAGGAGCGCCGGTCGCCCTTCGCGGGATCGACGACTTCATGCACCAGCAGAAGTTGCCCGGCGCGGCGCGCCGGCGCGAGCGTTTCCTGCAGATAGCGGAACGAGGTGTTGTTGAGCTGCTCGAACGACGAAACTTGCGGCGATGAATAATCGAACACCAGCTCGTCGCGCACCTTGACCGGCGTGAAGCCGCCCTCGCGCGTCGGCGCCGCCGACACGAAGGTCCGGCGCACCTTGTAGCCGCGATAGCGCAGATTGTGGTTCCAGACGATCTCATAGGCATTCGACGGGATGACGAACGGAATGCCTTTCAGCACGCCCGAAAGGCTGTCGCCTTCGCCGGCCAGCCGGCCCGACACGGCGTTGGCCCGCGTCGCCGCATAAATCTCTTCGGGCTGCGCGCATGTCCGCCGCGACGGATAGATGTTGAGCTTGTAGCCCGGATAGGTTTCGAGCATCGCCCGCTGGCCGGGCGTCAGCGCCGCTTCATGCGCGCCCATGTTCGATTTGTCGATGGTGAGCAGCACCGCATCGTCGGCATAGGGATCGCGATAGTGACCGCCCGTATAGCCGATGCCGGCCGGCACCGCGGCGAGCCCGCCATCCCAGGCCGGGATCGAACCATCCGCATTGCCCGCGCGTTCGCCGCCAAGCGGCGTCAGGTCGCGCCCCAGGCGTTCGGCCTGGGCCTCCGGCACACCGGCCAAGGCCGGGCCCGCCAGCACGGTACAAACAGCGGCGGCCGCCCAGATTGACTTTGACAAACGCATCGAAATTCCCCCCCAATGGTAATATCGTTTTACTAATACTGACCCAAAAGACTGGCGCAAGCCACCATTTTGATGGCGGGCGGCGTAAGGTGACGGGGACGGGACGGCTGGAGGGGAACGACGCGGCCGGATTAAATGGCCGCGCGGGGGGAGTTCGGCGTGAAATTCGTTGAGTACATTGTGTTCGCGGCAAGGGCGCCGATCCTTCTTCTGCTGGCCGCCTTTACCGTTCTTACCGGCTATTATGCGTTCCAGCTCCGCATGGAGGCCGGCTTCCTGAAGCAGGTGCCGACCGAGCACGAATACGTCCAGACCTTCCTCGAATATGAAAACGAAGTGCCCGGCGCCAATCTGGTGCTGGTCGCCGTCAAGGCGCGCGACGGCACCGTCTGGAATGCCGCCTTCCTGAAGCGGCTGCACGAGGTCGCCGAGGAAGTCACCTTCCTGCCCGGCGTCCGCCGCTCCACCGTCCGCTCGCTCTGGTCCACCACCACCCGCGTGACCGAAAACACCGAGGACGGCATCAACGCCTATCCGGTGATCCCCGGCGGCGTCACCGCCGGCAACATCGCCGACGCCGACATCGAAACGATCCGCGACCGGGCGCTCAACGGCAAGCACAAGGGCTTCCTGATTTCCAACGACCACCGCGCCGCGCTGGTCATCGCCGAATTGCAGGAAATCGACCCGCTGACGCGCGAGAAACTCGACTATCTCGATCTTGCCGAACGCCTCGAATCCCAGGTCCGCGACCGCTACGAAGATGCCGATGTCGAAATACAGATCGTCGGCTTCGCCAAATTCGTCGGCGACATCGCAGATGGCGCCAGCGACGTCATCGTCTTCTTCATCCTCGCCTTCGTGCTCACCACGCTCGCCGTCTTCGTATATTCGCGCTCGGTGCAACTGACCTTCCTCGCGGTCTTCTGCTCGCTTGTCTCGGTCGTCTGGCAGTTCGGCCTGCTGCACATGATGGACCGCGGCCTCGACCCGCTGGCGGTGCTGGTGCCGTTCCTGGTCTACGCCATCGGTGTCAGTCATGGCGTCCAGCAGATCAACCTGATCGCCTCCGAGCTCAGCGACGGCAAGTCCGCCGGCGAGGCGGCGCGCACCACCTTCCGCCGCCTGCTGGTGCCGGGTTCGCTGGCGCTCGTCACCGATCTCGTCGGCTTCGGCACGCTCTACCTGATCCCCATTGAAGTGATCCAGGACCTTGCGGTCATGGCGGCGCTCGGCGTCGCGCTGAAAATCGTCACCAACCTGATCATGCTGCCGCTGCTGGCGTCCTACCTGCCGGTCCGCCCCGGCTTCGCCGAAACCTACACGCGCCTGCGCGCCTCGCGCGAACGCGTCATGGGCCTTGTCGGCGCCATCGCCCGGCCCGTGCCCGCCGCCATCGCGCTTGTCGTCTTCGCCGTGCTTCTCGCCACCGCCGTCGCGGAAACGCGCAACCGCCATATCGGCGACCTGACCGAAGGCTTCTCCGAACTCTGGCCCTCCTCGCGCTACAATCGCGACATCGCCGACATCGTCGAACGCTTCTCGATTTCGGCAGACGCGCTGATCGTCGTCGTCGAAACGCCGGCGGATGCCTGCATTCACTATCCGACCATGCGCCTTCTCGACCGCTTCTCCTGGGTGATGCGCAACGTCGAGGGCGTCAATTCGGTGCAGTCGCTGGCGGGCTCGGCGCGCGAAACGGCGGCGATCTGGCGCGAGGGCAACCTCAAATGGATCGCGCTTCCCCGCGCCGAACGCGACCTGATCCAGACGACCTCGCTCTACGAGCCCTCAAGCGGCCTCCTGAACGAAGCCTGCACAATCCTGCCGGTCATCGTCTATCTCGACGACCACAAGGCGGACACCATCGAGCGCGTGATCGGTGCCGTCGTCGAATTCCGCTCGACCGACCCGGACGCGCTCGCGCGCACGGACATCAATTTCCGCCTCGGCATGGGCGGCATCGGCGTCATGGCCGCGACCAACGACGTGATCGAAGCCAACGAAATGCCGATGCTGGCCTGGGTCTATGCGGTGATTGTGGCGCTGGTTTATTTCGCCTATCGCGACTGGCGCGCCATCATTTGCTGCTGCATGCCGCTCCTGATGGCGACCTTCCTCGGCTACTGGCTGATGACCGCGCTCGGCATCGGCCTCAAGGTCTCGACGCTTCCCGTGCTGGTGCTCGCCACCGGCATCGGCGTCGACTACGCCTTCTACATCTACAGCCGGCTGCAACTCTTTCTCGACGAGGGCATGCCCATCGGCGAGGCCTATCCGCTGGCCATGAAGCAGATCGGCGTCGCCGTCATCTTCACCGGCCTGACGCTCTCGGTCGGCGTCTCGACCTGGGCCTTTTCGGGCCTCAAGCTCCAGGCCGACATGGGCATCCTCCTGTCCTTCATGTTCCTCGCCAACATGATCGCCGCCATCGTCTTCCTCCCCGCCTTCGCCACCACGCTGGAACGCCTCTTCCCCCGCCGCCGCGGCCCGCGCTGAGGCCGCGCCCGCAAGGGATTTTGCGCCCGCCGCCCCTTTCGCTAGACTGCCGCCAATGCAATTCAAACGGCGCCACCAGAAGCGTCATCGGGAGATGTCATGCTGAAAATCTATCACGCGAAAAACACGCGCTCGGTGCGCGTCGTCTGGCTCTGCGAGGAGCTCGGCATTCCCTACGAGACCAAGGTGCTGAAATTCGCGCCGGATGTGCTGCAGTCGCCGGAATATCTGGCCGTGCATCCGCTCGGCAAGGTGCCGGCCATCGACGATGACGGCCTGGTGCTGAACGAGTCCGGCGCCATTCTTCAATACCTCATGGAAAAGCACGGCGCGGGCGGCCTCGAACCGAAGCCCGGCAGCGCCGGCCGCGGCCGCTATCTCCACTGGTTCCATTTCGCCGAGGCCACCATGATGGGACCGATCGGCAACATCGCGCAGCATTCCTTCATCCGTCCCGAAGACAAGCGCATCCCGCAGGTCGCGGCCGAAGCCGTCGAGAGCGCGCAAAGGATGCTTGGAATTCTCGAAAAGGAACTGGCCGGCAAGGAATACATCTGCGGATCGGAATTCACCGCCGCCGATATCATGCTCGGCTACGACCTGTTGCTCTGCAAGCTCTTCGGTCTGTTGAGCGACGACTTGAAGAACGTGAACGCCTGGTTCGCGCGGCTTTCCGCACGGCCCGGTTTCCAGAAGGCAACCGCCTGATCGCGAACGGGAGGATCATCGCATGGCCTGCAAGACAATCGGCGTGAAACCGATCTCCGGCGCGCTCGGCGCCGAGATCGAGGGTGTCGACCTGTCGAAGGACCTCTCCAACGAGACCTTCGACGCCATCCACCAGGCCTTTCTCGATCATGTCGTGATCTTCTTCCGCGACCAGCACATCACGCGTGAACAGCACAAGGCCTTCGGCCGCCGCTTCGGCACGTTGAACATCCATCCTTACGTGAAAGGCATGGACGGCCACCCGGAAATCATGCGGATCGTCAAGGAGCCGGAGGACCGCGTCAATTTCGGCGGCGGCTGGCATTCCGACATGTCGTTTCTGGAAGAGCCGGCCCTGGGCTCGATCCTTTACGCGCGCGAAGTCCCGCCCTATGGCGGCGACACGCTCTGGGCGAATCAGTATCTCGCTTATGAAACCCTGTCGGACGGGATGAAGAAAATGCTGGAGGGTCTGAAAGCCGTCCACACGGCGAAAGGCGAATACAGCGAGCGCGGCCACTCGGCGCAGAAGCGCAAGGGCATGGAAGTGTCGACCGCCGGCGACGACACGCCGTCTTTCGAACATCCCGTCGTCCGCACCCATCCCGAGACCGGCCGCAAGGCGCTCTATGTCAATCCGGCCTTCACCGAGAAATTTGTCGGCATGACCAGCCGCGAAAGCCGCCCGCTGCTGAACTTCCTCTTCGAGCACGCGACGCAGGAACCCTTCACCTGCCGCTTCCGCTGGACGAAAGACGCCATCGCCTTCTGGGACAACCGCGCCGCCCAGCATTTCGCGCTCAACGACTATCACGGCCACCGCCGCCACATGGAGCGCGTGACGGTCGACGGCGACCGGCCGTTCTGAGGCGATTTCAGGCCTCGCGCAGTTGTGAGGTGCCGCATCGTCGCGCCGCGTCTATGCTCGCCTGCGTCGAACAGGAGCCGCGCGAGCTGTCATGGAATCCGTCTATTACGTCCTCACCTATGCCTGCCACCGCAAATGCCGGCATTGCTACGACACGCGCTTTCGACCTTACGTCCGCGACGGATTGAAAGCCGTTGTCGGTGAAGGCG
>PHEO01000346.1 GCA_002841195.1 Alphaproteobacteria bacterium HGW-Alphaproteobacteria-11 | reverse complement strand
GCGGGCGCGGGCACCGGCAAGACCCGCGTGCTGACGACGCGGCTGGCGCATTTGCTGGCGACCCGCAAGGCCTGGCCGAGCCAGATTCTCGCCGTCACCTTCACCAACAAGGCGGCGCGCGAAATGCAACACCGCATCGGCGGACTGATCGGCGGCGCGGTGGAAGGCATGCAATGGCTCGGCACGTTTCACGCGCTGGGCGCGAAGATGCTGCGCCGTCACGCGGAGCTCGCGGGCCTGCGCTCCGACTTCACGATTCTCGATGCCGACGATCAGGTCCGCCTGATGAAACAGATCATCGTCGCGGAAAACATCGACGAGAAGCGTTGGCCGGCGCGTCAACTGGCGGCCTGTATCGACGGCTGGAAGAACCGCGGGCTGACGCCCGACAAGGTGCCGGCCGGCGAGGCCCATGCTTTCGCCAACGGCAAGGGCGGCGAACTTTACGCGGCCTATCAGGCGCGGCTGAAGGTGCTGAACGCGGCCGATTTCGGCGACCTGCTGCTCGAAGTGCTGCGCATCTTCCAGGAACACCCCGAAGTGCTGGCCGAATGGCAGGAGCGCTTCAAATACATGCTGGTCGACGAATACCAGGACACCAATGTCGCGCAATATCTGTGGCTCAGGCTGCTGGCGCAGAAGCACAAGAACATTTGTTGCGTCGGCGACGACGACCAGTCGATCTATGGCTGGCGCGGCGCGGAAGTGGACAACATCCTGCGCTTCGAGAAGGATTTTCCGGGCGCGAAGGTGATCCGCCTCGAACGCAATTACCGCTCGACCGCGAATATCCTCGGCGCGGCCTCAGGGCTCATCGCCGCCAACGAGCAACGCCTCGGCAAGACGCTGTGGACCGAAGCCAACGACAATGAGGGCGAGAAGATCAAGGTCGCCTCCTATTGGGACGGCGAGGAGGAAGCCCGCGCCGTGGCCGAGGAAGCCGAGCAATTGCAGCGGCAGCAGCACCTGCTGCGCGAAATGGCGATCCTGGTGCGTGCCTCCTTCCAGATGCGCGAATTCGAAGACCGCTTCATCAATCTCGGCATTCCCTATCGCGTGGTCGGCGGCCCGCGCTTCTACGAGCGCGCCGAAATCCGCGACGCCAACGCCTATCTGCGCCTGATCGCGCAGGGCGACGACGACCTTGCCTTCGAACGCATCGTCAACAAGCCGCGCCGCGGCCTCGGCGACGTCGCGGTGCAGACGATCCACCGCCTCGCCCGCGCCGAAGGCATTTCGCTGTTGCGCGCCGCGAAAACGCTGGTGACGACCGAGGAGCTGAAGCCCGCCGCGCGGCGCGCGCTGGCCGGATTTGTTGAAATGGTCGAGCGCTGGCGGGCGCTGGTGGCCGGCATGCCGCACACGGAACTTGCCGAAATCGTGCTCGACGAGTCGGGCTATACCGAGATGTGGCAGAACGACAAATCGGCGGACGCGCCCGGCAAGCTCGAAAACCTCAAGGAACTGATCCGCTCGATGGAGCATCACGAAACGCTGGCGGGATATCTCGAACATATTTCGCTGGTGATGGAGATCGAGCAGAACGACACCGCCGACAAGATCAACCTGATGACGCTGCACAGCGCCAAGGGCCTTGAATTCGACACGGTGTTCCTGCCCGGCTGGGAAGAGGGATTGTTCCCGCATCAGCGCGCGCTGGACGAGAACGGCCTGGCGGGGCTCGAAGAGGAACGGCGGCTCGCCT
>PHEO01000135.1 GCA_002841195.1 Alphaproteobacteria bacterium HGW-Alphaproteobacteria-11 | reverse complement strand
TCTGGCGACGCCCCGCCGCAACAATCGCTCGCCGTCGGCACAACTGAAGGCAATTGCCTATCTCGACAATATTCTGGCCAAGGAGGAAGCGCGCGCGCGCGGCGCCGAAGAAGCGCTGATGCTCGACAGTGACGGACATCTGGCCTGCGCCAGCGCCGCCAACATCTTCATCTGGGCGAACGGCAGATTGCTGACACCGTCTGTCGATTGCGGGGTCCTGCCGGGTATTGTCCGTGCCGCGATCCTGGAACTGGCACCCGGCCTCGGCATCGAAACGCGCGAAGACCGGATCGCGGTGTCGCGCTTGCCCGAAATCGAAGGCGCGTTCCTGACCAATAGCCTGATCGGCGTCGTGTCGTTGACGCGCATCGGCGAACGCGCACTGCCGGCACATCCGCTGACCGCCCGGCTCGCCGCCGCTTACGAATTGCTGCTGGATTCCGCCGACCGGAACGGCTGACGTGCCGTTAACCCTGCACAACCAAAGAAATTTCTGACTTCTGGACTTTTTCCCGGAATGGCACGATGCTTTGCTGAGCAGCGGCCCACCGGGGGGCGGGTCCGGAAGACGCGGCCGGACATGGCCGGAACAACGCGGGAGTTACGGCCATGGCGCGGATATTTGGAACGTTCGCACTGATTGTTCGCGAGGGTTCGTCGCTGATTTTTGCGGCATTGATCTGGTTTGTCTTCTGGGGCGGATATGCGCCGGTTCTCGACACACCCGAACAGACATTCAATCTGGCGGTCCTCGCCGGACTGATTGCGATTGGCTACCTTTCGTTGCAGGCACTGGCGGTCGTCAATCAGCCTGTCGGACAGGAAACCCGATTTCTGGTCGACATCATGCTGTCGCTGGTTCCGCTGGCGCTGGTCGCCTATGCCGCTGTCCAGCATATCAACGGCGCCAGCGAACTTCCCTATCATCTGGCCGGCATCCTCTGGCTCTTCGGCGCGGTTGCGATTTCCGATGTGGTGATCAACACCTGGATGGGCCTGAAGCTCAACAAGCTCGCCAGTGACATGGTGATCATGAAATAGGCCGCGAGGCTCCGATGCCGGCGGCGGAACATTTCTCGCAGAGCTACGCCGAAGCGCGCCGCCGTTTCCTTGATGCGGCGCGGGCGGCGGGTGCGACGCTCACTTCCCGCGAACATCCGCTCAAAGGCCCGGACGGTGAAACGCTGGCGACCGACATCGCCCGCATCGGACCGGCCGATGCCCGCCACATCCTCGGCATCGGCTCGGGCACGCATGGCGTCGAGGGCTATTGCGGCTCGGGCGTCCAGACGGCGCTCCTGAGCGAAGGCTTCGCGCGCGAACGGCCCGACGACACCGCGGTCGTCTTCATCCACGCGATCAACCCCTACGGCTTTGCCTTTGACCGCCGCGTCAACGAGGACAATGTCGATCTCAACCGCAATTTCCTCGATCACGCAAAGCCGCATCCGGAAAACCCCGGTTACGAGGAGCTGGCCGACGCGATCAACCCGCGCGACATCTCGGCGGAAGCACTGGCCGAAAGCCGCGATAAAATGAAGGCCTATGCGGACCGGCACGGCCACCGCGCGATGCAGCATGCGCTGAGCGCCGGCCAGTACACGCATCCGAACGGCGTACAATTTGGCGGATTGGAGCCGGTGTGGTCGAACCGCACGCTGCGCACGATCATCCGCGACGAGATGGGCCGGGCCGACCGCGTCGTCTTCGTCGACATCCATTCCGGCCTCGGCGCACGCGGCGCCGGCGAGATGATCTGCACGGATTCCGAGGCAAGCGGCAGCTTCAAGCGGATGCGCGAATGGTGGGGCGGGATCGTCCGCTCGACGGTCGATGGCGATTCCATTTCGTCGAACGTGCCGGGCTCGATCCCGGTCTGCTTCGCCGAGGAATTGAAAGGCCGCGAAGTGACGGCGGGCGGCCTCGAATTCGGCACCGTGCCGATCCGCGAAGTGACGGTGGCGCTGCAAGCCGACAATTGGCTGCATCAGAACGGTGGCCACAAAAACCCGAAAGCGCGCGAAGTCGGCAAGCTGATCCGCGATGCGTTTTACGTCGATGCCGACGACTGGAAGGGCATGGTGACGGCGCAATCGCGCGATGTTTGCGCGGCGGTGCTGCGCGGCTTCAAGGGCTGATCCCCGCAAACGAAAACGCCGCCCGAAAGGCGGCGTCTCGAATTCGATTTGCCGTGAAAGGCTTAGTCGGCCTTCGGCTTCAGAATCTGCTTGCCACGATACATGCCGGATTTCAGGTCGACATGATGGGGACGGTGCAGCTCGCCCGAATCCGGGTTCTCGACATAAGCCGGCTGCTTCAGCGCATCGGCCGAACGGCGCATGCCGCGCTTCGACGGGGTGGTTTTCCTCTTGGGGACGGCCATGGGCTTCGCGCTCCGGTTGGGACCTCAACGGGCCCTCGCCTTACGAAAAAGGCTTTGAAAACAAAAGATTGGCCGCTCCCAGCCTGGACATGGAGTCCGTGGGGCACGGCCTTTGGCGGGCCTTATACAGTGAAACCGGCGCGAAAGTCCATAAGGAGCCGGGATTCCCGATCGGCCAGCCTCAATTGAGCAGGATAACCGCGCATTCATCGGCAGGAACGGCGGCCCGGGCGCAAGCCGCACGCGCGGAGGCCTCGCTGTCGAAGGCGCCCATACGGACCCGGTGGACCTGTTCGCCGCCGACCGTGGCGCTGCTGATTGAAACGCGCTCCTCGCCCCTGAGATCGGGCTCACGGCCCAGAACATCGAAATAGCGGCGGCTGGCGCGGTCGATGGCGGTGTAGGAACCAAGTTGCACGTAGTAGCGCTGGTCGCCCGACGGGCGCAGCGTGGCCGGCGCGGCAAGCGACGCGGTGGTAATGGCGCCGCCGGAGCCCGGACGGGCAAGCGGACGCGGCGCCGAGGCGCCAAGCGAGCCGGTGATCAGATCGGCGTGGGGATCGTTCCAGACGGCCTGAACGACCTGCGGGCGCGGCAGCGGCGGCCGCGCGACGGGTTGCGCAGCATGCACCGGAATCTCGATGGTTTTCTCGACCAGCCGCGTCATGCCGCCACGATCGTATTGCGAGGCCTGGTGCGGTTCGGCAATGCCCCGCTCGGTCTGGATCACAAACAAGGCAATCAGAATTGCCCCGAGCAGCAGCCAGAAACGGTCGCGTTGAACCCTGTCGAACATGAACGTCTTCCCCCTCAATCATCGAAGCGCGCAGCCGCGCCGTCACGGGAGGAGACTTGCCCGGTCGTGGTTAATTGCAGTTTAAAATCCGCCCCGGATTGGCACATTTATCCACGGCAGCGAAAATAATCCAGCAATTTCAAGGGCTTGAATTCAGGCCGCCAACACGCTTCCGGCCTCGTGATAGGGCTCGCCCAGCGCATCGGAGACCGCCCGGTAGGTCAGTTGCCCGCGATGGACATTGAGACCGGCCATCAGATGCGGATTGTCGGCAAGCGCCTTGCGGTAGCCCTTGTCGGCCAGCGCCAGCGTGAAGGGCAGTGTCGCGTTGTTGAGCGCGAAGGTCGAGGTGCGCGCCACGGCGCCCGGCATGTTGGCGACGCAGTAGTGAACGACGTCGTGCGTCACATAGGTCGGATCGGCATGCGTCGTCGCATGCGAAGTTGCGAAACAGCCGCCCTGATCGATCGCGATGTCGACCAGCACCGAACCCTTCTGCATGTGCTTGACCATCTCCTCCGTCACGAGCTTCGGCGCGGCGGCGCCGGGCACCAGCACGGCGCCGATCACAAGATCCGCACCCAGAACATGCTGCTCGATTGCATCGACCGTCGAATAGATCGTGTTGAGGCTCGGACCGAATTGCATGTCGAGCTCGTAGAGGCGGTGCAGGTTGATGTCGATAACGGTGACATGCGCTTCAAGCCCCATCGCCATGCGCGCCGCATTGGTGCCGGCAACGCCGCCGCCGAGAATGACGACCTTGGCGGCCGGCACGCCCGGCACGCCGCCGAGCAGCATGCCACGCCCGCCCTGCGCGATTTCGAGGCAATGCGCACCGGCCTGGATCGACATGCGGCCCGCAACCTCCGACATCGGCGCGAGCAGCGGCAGACCGCCGCGCGCATCCGTCACCGTCTCGTAGGCGATGGCGACGCAACCGGATTCCATGAGCCCGCGCGCCTGCTCGGGATCGGGCGCGAGATGCAGATAGGTGAAAAGAATCTGGCCTTCGCGCAGCATCTTCCATTCCACCGGCTGCGGCTCCTTGACCTTCACGATCATGTCGGCGGCGGCGAAAATTTCCGGCGCTGCCGCAACGATCTTCGCGCCCGCCGCCTCGTATTGCAGATCGGAAAGGCCGATGCCGTCGCCCGCGCCCTGCTGCACCAGAACCTCGTGGCCGTGATGGACCGCCTCGCGCACGGCGGGCGGCGTCATGCCGACGCGGTATTCGTGGACCTTGATTTCCTTGGGAACGCCGATGCGCATGATGGCCTCGCGGGGGGTGAGGGAACTTGCGAAAATTGTAGCCTCGCGCGGGGCCAACTCCAAGGTGAAGCGGGGGGCCAATCGGGGACAGGTGTCGAGGATCGTAAACACCGGCGGCGTGGGGCGCGCGACCGCCGAAACGCGCCCAAGGCCTTGGTCCCGTTGATAATTGCACTTCTCCGGCCGCCGGAACAAATCCGCCGGCCGGCGCACCGACACCGGATTTTAAACACCCGGATGCCCCGGCGCCCATGCTAGAAACGCGGGGCCATGACACACCGCTTCGACGAAGAACTGAGATCGCAGCTGACCGCAAGGCTCGCCGCCTTCCCGCGCGAGACGCGAGACGGCGCGGGCCTGAAGCGCGCCGCGGTCGCCATCGCCATTGCGCCGCATAAGGATGAAGCCGCCTTCCTGTTGACCCGCCGCGTCGCCCGCCTCAATGCGCATGGCGGCCAATGGGCGCTGCCGGGTGGACGAATGGACGCCGGCGAAACGCCGGTGGAAGCGGCACTGCGCGAGCTGGAGGAAGAAGTGGCGCTGCGGCTCGGCCCCGGCGAAGTCATTGGAATGCTTGACGATTATCCGACACGCTCGGGCTATCTGATCACGCCGGTCGTGACATGGGTCGAAGACACGAGCGCCATGACGCCGAACCCCGCCGAGGTCGCCTCGATCCATGCCTTCGCGCTTGCCGAGCTGACGCGCGAGGGCTCGCCGGAATTCCTGTCGATCCCCGAAAGCGACCAGCCGGTGATCCGCCTTCACATCGGCGACGATCACATTCACGCGCCGACGGCGGCGCTGCTCTGGCAGTTCGGCGAGGTGGCGCTCCGTGGACGGACGACCCGCGTCGCCCATCTCGAACAGCCGGTCTGGGCTTGGCGCTGAGGCGCGTCAGGCGGCCCGCAGCGGCGGCCGAAAGCCGAAATTTTCCAAGGCCTTGGCCGGATAGCGCGCCCACGCCTTTTCATGGAAATAGAAAACCACCGTATTGATCGCGGGCTCGATCAGCGCGACGCCGGCCGCGATCGTCACCTCGCCGGTCAGCGCATAGACGACGCCGAAGCCGACCGTGAAGTGCAGCGTGCCGTAGGTGATGGTCTTGGCGAGATCGCGCATGGTCCTGTCCCCGTTTCCAATCGCTTTTGCGACTTATTCTTATTTAAATAAATGAGCGCGGGATGTCAAGGACCGAAGGCTTTCCGCCGTTTTCCGGGCAGCACCGTCATCGAACTGTCATCGTTCTGTCACAAAATGGAAATCGGCGGATTGCTGCCGTTTTCCGAAGAACTGCCCGCGACTGTCATCGAACTGTCAAAAAACTGTCACAAAGGAAGATGGACGACCTTATCCCCGGTCCCGGCGCATCGGCGAAGATGACAGGGAAGGCCTCTCCCTAGAGCCGAAGCCGGCGACGAAAAAGAGATCACCCGGCACGGAGCGGAGACACCTCATCCGGTGGACGGCAATGGAGCGGTCCCGAAGTCGAAACCGAAAGATGGAGCGATAGATGGCGCGAAAGATGGAGCCGAAGACAGGCGGCGAGACCCCCGCAATGGAGGAACTGCGGAGCAGGCGTTTCGTCAGCATCACCGAGTTGAAGAAAAATCCGATGCGCCTCTTTGTGGAGGCGAAGGGCGAGACCTTCGCGGTCCTGAATTACAACCGCCCGGAATTCTACATCGTGCCGGCCGCCACCTATGCGGCGCTGCTCGACCAGATCGAAGACCTGGAGGACACGGCGAAAATCCGCGAACGCGAACACGGACCGCGCGTGGCTGTCGGGATCGATGAGCTTTAGAGTTTCAAGACGCCCACACGATTTACAGAGGCTGTTTGAAAAGTCGTCATGACCCGGCCTGTCCGGGTCATCCACGTCTTTCTTCCTTCGGAGACTGCCGCAAAGACGTGGATGGCCCGAATAAATCGGGCCATGACGGCGGGGGTACATCGCGCTTCAAACATCCGGAACATAAGACGAACACGATTCGAGGGGGGGGAAAACAACCCCGCCGCCGGGTTAGTCTGGCCCTCGCAGCAAGTGAGTCGCGAGGGGGAATGACCAACCAGCTCTATTACGGCGACAATCTCGACATTCTCCGCAAGCACATCGCGGATGAGAGTGTCGATCTCGTCTATCTCGACCCGCCGTTCAACTCGAACGCGTCCTACAACGTGCTGTTCAAGGCGCCGGACGGGCATGAATCCCATGCCCAGATGGAAGCCTTCGACGACACCTGGCACTGGACCGACGTGGCCGAGCGCGCCTTCGACGAAGTGATGATCTCCGGCAACACCGACGCCGCCGAAATGCTGCGCGCCATGCGCTCGTTCCTGAAAGAGAACGACATGATGGCCTATCTCGCCATGATGGCCGTGCGCCTGCTCGAATTGCACCGTGTACTGAAGAAAACCGGATCGCTCTATCTGCATTGCGATCCGACTGCGGGGCACTATCTGAAAATTTTGCTAGACGCAATTTTCGGAAATACAAACTTCAGGAATGAGTTCATCTGGAAGAGAAGTAGCAGCCATGCCGATACAAAGCAGGGCATGAAGCGTGGGGGCCGGATTCACGATCTGATTTTCTTTTATTCCAAGACGAGTTCTTATACTTGGAATCCTGTGTTCACGTCATATGACGACAGCTACGTCGAAGGAAGCTACAAATACGTTGATGAAAATGGTCGACGTTATCGAGAAGGCGATCTGACTGCCGCCAAACCTGGCGGAGACGTGAGCTATGAATGGCGCATCAAACGCCGCCTGAACTCCGACGAGCGATGGGTCGCAGACATAGAGAATGAACATCTAAATCCCCTTGAAGACTGGGAGTATCTCGGTGTCCAGCCATACAAGGGAAGGTTCTGGGCGTATTCCAAGGAGAACATGGCAAAGATATGTGGGATGCGGGGCAGATCATTCACCGCAGCACAGGCTTTCCTCAGTTCAAAAGATATCTTGACGAACAATCCGGTGTTCCCCTTCAAGACCTCTGGCTCGACATCAACCCTTTGACCGGAGGCGAAAGGGAGCGCCTCGGCTATCCCACCCAAAAACCGCTCGCCCTTCTCGAACGCATCGTCAACGCTTCATCCAATGAGGGCGACGTGGTGCTCGATCCCTTCTGCGGCTGCGGCACCACGGTGCATGCCGCGCAGAAGCTGAACCGCGAATGGATAGGTATCGACGTGACGCATCTGGCGATCTCGCTGATCCAGAAGCGGCTGCGCGATGCCTTCGGCCCGAGCGTCGCCATCGAGGTGAACGGCGTGCCGAAGGATGCAGGCGGCGCGGCAGCGCTGGCCGAAGCCGACAAATACCAGTTCCAGTGGTGGGCGGTGTCGCTGGTGGACGCCATTCCCTTCGGCGACAAGAAGAAAGGCGCCGACGGCGGCATCGACGGGCTGATCTATTTCAAGCCCGACGGCAAGGCGACCGAAAAAGCCATCGTGTCGGTGAAGGGCGGCAAGAATGTCGGCGTGACGATGGTGAAGGATTTGATCGCCACGGTGGAGCGCGAGAAGGCGAAGATGGGTATCTTCATCACGCTGGCCGCGCCCACGGGGCCGATGATCAAGGAAGCGGCGTCGGCCGGGCTCTACAAGACCGAATATGGCAGCTATCCGAAAATCCAGATCCTGACCGTCGAGCAATTGTTCGAGGGCAAGCGCCCCGAAATGCCGTGGATCGATCCGAGCGTTTTCAGGAAAGCGAAACGGGAAGACACGAGCAAGCAAAAGCAGCAGAAGCTGCTCTAGGTGTAGCCTGCCGGCCCGTGCTTCCGGCGACTGCTCTTCCCGGCGGGTTGAAGGGCACGGCCCCCCGCCGGGCGCGAGGCGGAACCTATGGCCGGCGGCACGCCCGGTCAAGATCGGCAAATTTGGGCGAAGTCGCCGCGCCTGCGGAGACGGGAACCGGGAATCGTCTTTAGACTGAATATCGAGGCACCTCATCGCCCGGACAGCCCCCTCACCCTTCCCACCTTCGGTGGGCCCCTTCCCTCTCCCCTCCGGGGAGAGGGAAATCAAGAGCTGACACTACCTCTCCCTCTCCCCTCCTGGGAGAGGGAGGGAGCCGTCGTCAGACGG
>PHEO01000345.1 GCA_002841195.1 Alphaproteobacteria bacterium HGW-Alphaproteobacteria-11 | reverse complement strand
AACGTCCATCAGCTTGCGCGGGGTGCCATCGGGCTTGGACGGATCGGTCACGATCTCGCCCCGATAGCCGACAACACGGCGGACAAGCTCGGCGAGCTCGCGGATCGACAGGTCGCTGCCCGAGCCCACATTGATGTGATCCTCTTCCGAATAGGTCTTCATCAGATGCACCAGCGCGTCCGCGCAATCGTCGACATGCAGGAATTCGCGCTTCGGCGTACCAGTGCCCCAAAGCGTCACGCTTGCGGCGCCCGCTTCGCGTGCCGCATGCATCTTGGCGATCAGCGCCGGCAACACATGCGAGGATTGCAAATCGAAATTGTCGCCGGGACCGTAGAGATTGGTCGGCATGGCCGAAATGAAGTCGCAGCCATATTGACGCCGATAGGCCTGGCAGAGCTTGATGCCGGCGATCTTGGCGACCGCATACCATTGATTGGTCGGCTCAAGCGGCCCGGTCAGCAATGCCTCTTCGGACATCGGCTGCGGCGCGAGTTTCGGATAGATGCAGGACGAACCGAGAAAGAGCAGCTTCTCGACGCCCGTGTGCCATGCGGCATGGATGAGATTGGCCTCGATCATCAGATTGTCGTAGAGGAACTCGGCCGGTCGCAGATCGTTGGCGAGAATGCCGCCGACCGTCGCGGCCGGCACAAACACCGCCTGCGGACGATGCGTCTCCATCCATGCCTCGACATCCGCCTGTCGGCGGAGATCCAGCTGCGCGCGGCCGGCAACCAGCACCTCGCAGGATTCCCGCTCGAGCCGGCGCAGAATGGCCGATCCGACCATGCCCCGATGGCCGGCCACATAGACCCGTTTGCCGTCAAACGAATATGCGGCCGGCTCAGTCATAGCGCCCCTTGCGGTCCTGCTCCAGCGCAACGGCCTTGAGGTCGGAGGCCACCATCTCGGACACAAGTTCGGGGAAGCTCGTGCTGTGCCGCCATCCTAGCTTCTGATGCGCCTTGCGCGGATCGCCCAGCAGCAGATCGACCTCCGTGGGACGGAAATAGCGCGGATCGATCCTGACGAGAACCTTGCCGGTTCCGGCATCGACCCCCACTTCGCCGGCGTCGCGGCCTTTCCATTCGATCCGCCGTCCGGTTTCGGCAAAGGCGAGCTCCACGAACTCGCGCACCGAATGCGTCTCGCCGGTGGCGAGCACATAATCGTCCGGCTCGTCCTGCTGAACGATCCGCCACATCCCCTCGACATAGTCGCGCGCATGGCCCCAGTCGCGCTTGGCGTCGAGATTGCCGAGATAGAGCATGTCCTGAAGCCCGAGCTCGATCGCCGCGACGGCGCGCGTGATCTTGCGCGTCACGAAAGTTTCGCCGCGCGTTGGCCCTTCATGGTTGAACAATATGCCGTTCGAGGCATGCATGTCATAGGCCTCGCGGTAATTGACCGTGATCCAGTAGGCATAGAGCTTTGCCGCCGCATAGGGGCTGCGCGGATAGAAAGGCGTCCGTTCGGATTGGGGCGTTTCCTGCACCTTGCCGTAAAGCTCGGAGGTCGACGCCTGGTAGAAGCGGGTCTTCTTCTCCATCCCGAGGATGCGGATTGCTTCGAGCAGCCGCAGTGTGCCCACCGCGTCCGAATTGGCCGTGTATTCGGGCGTTTCGAAGCTCACCTGCACATGGGACTGGGCGGCCAGATTGTAGATCTCGTCGGGCTGCGTCTCCTGCACGATCCGGATCAGGTTGGTTGCGTCGGTCAGGTCGCCGTAATGCAGCCGGAGC
>PHEO01000344.1 GCA_002841195.1 Alphaproteobacteria bacterium HGW-Alphaproteobacteria-11 | reverse complement strand
TGTGCCAGCAGCACGGCCCTGTCGTCGTCGCGCCCGGTCTGGGCCTCGACCGAGGCGTGATATAGGTGGATGCAGTCGGAAAACGACAGCACAATCAGCACTGTCGGCACCACCGCCATGAACTGGTCCATGGCAATTCCGGCCCAGCCGATCCAGCCAAAGAACCAGGCAAGGCCGATCAGCGGCGGCAGCCCGCAGATCACCATCGCGCGCCATGACCCGAACAGCCAGAAGGTGATCGCAAGGCAGATTGTGACCGAAACAGGGGTCAGCCAGATCTGATCGCGGATCAGGCCATCGGCGATGGTGCGCTGCATTTCGCTCAGCCCGGCCGGGCGCAAGGAAAGTCCCGGCGGCGGCGCTGCCACCATGGGTGCGATGGCGGCCGCGACCTCGGCGTTGCTGTGGCCTGATGCCGGCATCACCAGCACCAGCGTTGCCGCGAGGTCCGCCGACAGCATCTGCGCGGCGGTGGCATTTTCGGCGCGCAGGTTGCCAAGGCGGGTTTGCGCGTAAAGCGCGCGCGCGGCATCGGATTTGAGCCACGCCCGGCCGGGTTGATCGGACGAGGGGATCGAAAAGATGCTGAGCGTCGCGGCCACGCCGGGCGTAAGGTTCAGATCGATCAGCAGGTCTTCCAGCGCAAGCAGGCGCGCATCTTCGGCCAGGGTGCCGGTATCGGCACTGACCACATAGACCTCGTCGCGCGAAAACGGGGCAAAGGCGCGCTCGACCGCCGCCCATTGCGTGTAGCTGTCGGAATTGCCGCGCAAAAGGGCGGTCATATCGACGTTGGCGTGCACCCGAGCCGCCCCGATCGCCGCGGCGAGCGTAACGAGCACCAGCGCCGCTGCCGCAACGCGGCGATGTGCCTGCCATGCCTGCAGCAAGCGCGCCAGATCGGGAAGCCGCATCCAAGTCTCCTCTGCCCGCGCGGACGCGCGCCCCGGCACGTAAGAGGAAATTGGTGCGAGGTTCAACCCACCAGATCGCCATCGGGGGCTTTACAGCGGCGCCCGCGGGTGGCGTGATGGCGGCACCGCACCCAATGGTGACGCAATGCCGCACGACCACGCCCACAGCCACGGTGCCGCGCAGGTGGCCGACCTGACACCGGCATTCCGCCTTGCGGTCGTGCTCAACGCGGGATTCGTGCTGATCGAGGCGGGGGCGGGTTTCTGGGCCGGGTCGCTCGCGCTCTTGGCGGATGCGGCGCACAACCTGACCGACGTAGCGGGGCTGCTGATCGCCTGGGGTGCCGCGGTGCTGGCCAAACGGGCGGCCTCGCACCGCTACACATGGGGCTACGGGCGCGCGACCTTGCTTGCGGCGCTTGGCAACGGGGTGGCAATTCTGCTCGGCGCCGGCGCGGTGATCGGCGAAGCGCTTGGCCGCTTTGCCGCGCCACCCGAGGTGCCGGGGCTGGTGGTGGCGGCGGTGGCAGCGGTGGGGATTGCGGTCAACACCGGCACGGCGTTCCTGTTTCTGCGCCACCGTGCAGACCTGAACGCGCGCGGCGCCTACCTGCACATGATGGCCGATGCGGCGGTGTCTCTGGCGGTGGTGCTGGGGGCGGGGCTGATGCTGGCCACCGGCGCACGCTGGCTGGACCCCGCAATAGCGATTGCCGTGAGTCTTTTGATCGCGGTCACCGCTGCCCAACTGGTGGCGGATGCCACGCGGGGGCTGATGGATGCGGTGCCCGAAGGGCGTGACCACGCCGCATTGGCCGGTTTTCTGGCCCACC
>PHEO01000343.1 GCA_002841195.1 Alphaproteobacteria bacterium HGW-Alphaproteobacteria-11 | reverse complement strand
GCTATTACGCTTGGCGACTCAATCAGGATTTGCCCGATTACACGCGGCTGGCGAATTACGAACCGCCGGTGACGACGCGCGTTCACGCCGGCGACGGCCAGCTCATCGGCGAACTGGCGCGCGAGCGCCGCCTCTATGTGCCGATCTCGGCGATCCCGCCGCGCCTCGTCGAGGCGTTCCTCGCCGCCGAGGACAAGAATTTCTACACGCATGGCGGTGTCGATGCGACCGGCATCGTCCGCGCCACCATCGACAACGTCTTCAACGTGCTGCAGGACCGCCGCCTCGTCGGCGCCTCCACCATCACGCAGCAGGTGGCCAAGAACTTCCTGCTGTCGAGCGACGTCACCTTCGACCGCAAGCTGCGCGAGGCGCTGCTGGCATTGCGCCTCGAACGCGCCTTCACCAAGGACCAGATCCTCGAACTCTACCTCAACGAGATCTATCTCGGTTCCGGCAGCTACGGCGTCGCCGCCGCGGCGCTGAACTATTTCGACAAGCCGCTCGACGAACTGACCGTCGCCGAGGTCGCCTATCTGGCGGCGCTGCCCAAGGCGCCGGGCAACTATCATCCGTTCCGTTTCCGCGAGCGCGCGCTGGCGCGGCGCAACTGGGTCATCTCACGCATGGCCGAGGAGCGTTTCATCACCGCTTACGAGGCGGCCGAGGCGCGGGGCACCGATCTCAATGTCAGCCTGCGCACGCGCGGTGTGCAGACACGCGACGCCGAGTATTTCCTCGAACAGGTGCGCCGCGAACTGCTGGCGCAATATGGCGAGCAGAAGCTCTATGAAGGCGGCCTGTCGGTCCGCACCACCATCGACACAAGGCTTCAGGAGATCGCCTCGGAAGCGCTGAAGAACGGCCTCATTGCCTATGATCGCCGTTATGGCTGGCGGGGCCCCGTGGCGACGCTCGAACCCGGCGCCAACTGGCAGGAAGCGCTGGGCGGCATGGACGTCCCCTCGGATCTCGCGCCCTGGACGCTCGCCACCGTGCTCGAAGTCGCAAGCGACCGCGTCACCATCGGTCTGCGTCCCGCGCGCCTACCCGGCGGCGGCTTCGCGAAGGAGATCGTCAAGAGCACGATCCATTTCGAAGATATGAAATGGGCGCGGGCCAACATCAACATGATCCATCTCGGCCCCGAGGTGACGAAACCCGCCGACGTGCTGAAAGTCGGCGACATCGTCCATGTCGCGCCCCATGCCGAAGAGAAAGACCGCCACACGCTTCAACAGGTGCCGGGCGTCAACGGCGCCATCGTCGCGATGGACCCGCATACCGGCCGCGTGCTGGCGATGCAGGGCGGTTTCAGCTTCGGCCTGTCGGAGTTCAACCGCGCGGTGCAGGCGCTGCGCCAGCCCGGCTCCTCCTTCAAACCCTTCGTCTATGCCGCGGCGCTCGACAAGGGCTTCACGCCCGCCAGCCTCGTCCTCGACGCGCCCTTCGTCATCGATCAGGGCCCCGGCCTCGGCCTCTGGAAGCCCGAAAACTACGAGCGCAAGTTCCACGGTCCGTCGACCATGCGCTTCGGCCTCGAACATTCGCGCAACCTGATGACGGTGCGCCTCGCGCAATATGCCGGACCTGAAACCGTCTCGGATTATGCACGCCGCTACGGCATTGCCGACGACATGATGCCGGTGCTCTCGATGTCGCTCGGCGCCGGCGAAACGACGCTGATGCGGCTGGCGGGCGCCTATTCGATATTGGCGAATGGCGGCATGAAGGTCGAGCCGACGCTGGTC
>PHEO01000134.1 GCA_002841195.1 Alphaproteobacteria bacterium HGW-Alphaproteobacteria-11 | reverse complement strand
ACGAGTCGGCGCTGCATTATCATTTCGGCTCCAAGAAGCGTCTGGTCGACGCCATTCTCGGCCAGCGCGTCGCGGTGATCGACCGCCGCCGCGTCGAACGGATCGACGCCTTGCTGGCGGAAGGCCGCGAGCGCGATCTCCACGCCATTCTCCGGGCGTTGTTCGAGCCCCTCACCGAATTGCTGGACACCGGCGAGGGCGTACGCTTCGTCCGCTTCGCAGCCCAGGTCCTCAACGATCCGGATTTCGACCTGCCCTCGGCGGCGCTGCGCGGCGGTTATGAAGGCATCGCGCGCGCCAACGCGCTGATCGTCGCGCTGCTGGGCGACCTGCCGCCCGAAATCGCCGTCCAGCGCCAGCGCTTCATGATCGAAATGGCGCTGACCTCGCTCGCCATCTGGACGCGCCGCAGCGACGCGACGACAAACACCGCCGCCCGCACTTTCTTCACCGCCTCCCTCTTCGACGCGATGGCCGCCGCGCTGACCGCGCCCGTCTCGGCCGAAACGCTGGCCGCGTTGAGGGAAGCCTCGAAAGGCTGACGCGGCGACCGGTCACACGTCGAGAAAATCTTCCGTCAGCTTCAGAAACTCATCCAGCTTGTCGTGCTGCACCCAGTGCCCGGCGCCCTCCACGGCGACGATCTCGGCATTCTTGAAGTACTTCGCCCGCCCGTCGGCCACGGGATCGCTCGCCCAGCTTTCGGTGCCGCGGATCAGCAGCGTCGGGCAGGTGATCCGTTCCCAGAGCTTTTGCGAGGTTTCCTCGTCGAAGCCCGCCGGCGAAAAGGCGCGCACGTAATTGTCGAACTTCCAACTATAGGTGCCGTCCTCGTTCTGGTTGACGCCATGCACCGTCAGGTGTCGCGCCCGCTCGGGCGACAGATGCGGGTTCTCGCCCTGCATCCGCTTGTAGGCCTCCTCGATGCTCTCATAGCGGCGCGGCTGCCGCGACGAGAGCTTGCGGATTTCGTCGATCCAGTTGCGGATGCGCTGGTCGCCGGAAATGGCCTTCCGCTCGCTGAGCATCTTCGGCGAGGGACCGAGCCCCTCAATGACGACAAGCTTCTTGACGTTCTCAGGGTAAAGCCCCGCATAGCGCAGCGCGATCGCGCCGCCCATCGAATGCGCAATGATCGTGAGCGGCGCCAGCCCCTTCTGATGGATGAGCTGTGCGATGTCGTAAACATAATCGTTCATTTCGTAGCCGCTGCCGACCATCCACTGGCTGTCGCCATGGCCGCGCAGGTCGGGCGCGATGACGTGAAAGCGGTCGCGAAGCGCCTGTGCCGTCCAGTCCCAGTTGCGGCAATGGTCGCGCCCGCCATGGATCATCAGGAGCGGCGGCGCGTCCTCGTTTCCCCAATCGACATAGTGAAGCCTGAGGCGCTGCGAAAAATAGACCCGCGAGGCGGGCCCGATCAGCTGCGAGGTCTCCGAACGATCCGTCATGATGTCCTTCCTTGCCGTACTCAAATCCGGTCGCGCCTTGCTGTGCGCGAAAACAAAAATCCCCGATTCTATCGCCCGCAGCCAAAGCGGGGATAAACCGTCTCTATCCCCGGGGACAAGTCCGACTTATACCCGGGGACAAGTCCGTTTGTGACAGTTTTTTGACAGTTCAGTGACAGGGGGCCGGAAAACCGGGGATAAAGTGCTGCGCCGGCCGGGGATAACTGCCTGTTCCTCCGTACCGGGATTATTTCTTCTCGACCTTGAGGTGTCGCCATACACCCAGCACCGCCAGCGCCAGCATGATGTGTACCGCGATCACCGGCGGCCAGCCGAAGAGATAGATCACGTCATTGGCCATCCCGCCCTTGAACGGCCCGCCGCCAAAGGCCAGTCCGCGTGTGCCGAACAGCGCATTGAAGATCGGCGGTATCGTGAATAGCCATGCCGTCACCAGCGCCGACCAGAAGAACCAGGTGAACTGCTTGCGCGTCAGCCGCATGAACTGTCCGCCGAGACCCAGCGCCATCAGCATCAACCCTTGCGTGATCCCTTCCATATGCGCCATGCGCCAGGCGCGCCCGTCGTCGGGAATCGAAACCGGAATATCGATCGGCAGCGGCCACAACACGATGCGGCCGAGCAGCGCGAAGAACCATATCCAGCCAATAATGATGGCGAGCACGAACAGGCCGACGCCGTTGAAAAACAGCAATGCGCGCATCCGCGCCGCCATGCCGCTCGCGCCGGCGGATGCCGATGTTTCTTGATTCATTTCGTTTCTCCGCCAGAAAAAGCCACGGGTTCCGGCGCATCGAGGAGGCTCGTGTCGAGCCGTCCGGCGCCGGCATTGTCGATCTTGAAGAGGCGCGCCCAGGAAAGCGCCCATGCGGGATCCTTCACCTGACGTGGATTGTAGAACGGCACCATGATACGCAGCATCTTCGGCGTTAGTTGCGCAAAAATCCGCAGAAGGAGCAATCCCAGCGCGACGCGCGAACGCCGGTCGCGCCACAATCCGTCTTCCTTCAGCAGCGCCTGATAGCCGCCGCGCGTGCGCCACATGATATGCGCCGTCGCGTAAAGCAGCCCGTAAATGCGCCTGAAATAGTTTCCGGCCAGATGCTCGAACACATCGTAGGCCACATTCTTGTGTTCGATCTCTTCGACGAAGTGCCACAAGACAAGCGACGCGACGCCGCTCTCGCTGTCGCCGAACAGGAACCGCCGGTCGGCAATCAGCATCTGCCCGATCGCCAGCGCCATCGATTCGAAACCTTCCGCATAGGCCAGATTGAATTCGAGCGATCGCGTCGCGCCGAGCCGCCGGTAATCGTCCGCAAGCTGATCTTCGATAGCACCGATCGACTTGTAGCCGCGTGCTTTCAATTCGTCGTTGAACTTGCGGTGCTGTCGGAAATGCATGGCCTCCTGCGCGACATAGTCGTCAAGCGCCGCCTGCAACGCCGCGTTGCGGATCCTTGGCCGCGCTTCGCGCATCGTCTTGATGAGATAGGGTTCGAGATAAGGCATCGCCAGCGATGCCGCATTGACGATCTGCGAGAATTCGGGCCGCCGCTTGTTCCAATGCCCGCTCATCGCGGCCGGATAGGCAAAGCCCATGCGCCGCACCGTCATGCGCCCCGCGCCGTCACCCGTTGCCGTCTCGCTCAACGATGCCTCCCCCGCTTCGCCGGTCGCCGCGCATTCGCGGCGATCATGCGCCTTGCTGCTTGCTCTCCGGCTGCCCCCTCAGCACGCTGCTCTCGCGCCGGAACATGATCTTGCCATAGGAAACCGGCATCAGAAGTTGCAGCCAGTCGACCAGTCTGGCGTCGAAGCCAATCAGGATCCGCGACTTGTTCCGCGCGATCCCGTCGGCAATCGTCTCGCCCGCGCGCTCCGGCGTCGTCCGCGCGATCTTGTCGAAGCCCGATGCCGCGTCCTCGCGCACAGTTGCCTGCGTGCTTTGCAGAAAACGCGCATTGCGCACGATGTTGGTTTTGATGCCGCCCGGATGCACGCAGGAAACCTGAATGTCCGTGCCCTTCATTTCGTGCCGCAGTGCCTCGGTGAAACCGCGTATGGCGAACTTGGCGGAATTGTACGCGGCCTGTGTCGGCACCGCGATCAATCCGAAAATGCTCGACACATTGACGATGTGTCCGCCGCCCTTCGCCTGCAATTGCGGCAGGAACGCCTTGGACCCATAAACCATGCCCCAGAAGTCGATATTCATCACCCATTCGAAATCGTCATAGGTGAGTTCGTCGACCCGCGCGATCTGCGCAACGCCGGCATTGTTGACCACGATGTCGGCGCCGCCATGCGACGTCTCAATCTCCTGCGCGAAAGCGTAGACGGCGTCGCGGTCGGCGACATCCACCAGATAGGTTGTGACCTTGGCCCCCAGCGCCTCGATCCGCGCGGCGGTCTCTGCGAGCCCCGCCCGGTCGAGATCGGTGATAGCAAGCCGCGCGCCGCGCTTGGCCAGCGCAATCGCCGTGCCCCTTCCGATGCCGCTTGCCGCGCCCGTCACCACTGCCAGTTTGCCGTCAATCTCGGTCATCTGTCCTGCTGCCTCGTTGAAATACTGAAACGTCCGGAATGTCGAGACGGGCTCTAAACTATGACAATTCATGGAAATGTCACGGGCTTCGAGTGTCTTTTCGACGGCCCGTTGGACCTTCCCCGGCCATCCCCTCTATGCTTTGAAAAACGCCTTCAAAAATACGAGGAGGAACGCGATGCAGGTGCAGCCCATTTCAGGTCTCGACGACGGCATCAACGAGATCAGGCTTCGCACGGCCAAAATCGTCACCGGCGACATTATTCCGGCCGAGCCTATCCTCTACAAGGGCGGCGACGAGGCCGAAGCCATCCGCACCAAGATCAAGACGAAGGTCAAGAGCGAAGGCCTGTGGGCACCGCATCTGCCGGAAGAATACGGCGGCATGGGCATCGGCTTTCTGAAACACGCCTACATGAACGAGATCATGGCCTGGTCGCCATTTTCGGCACGGCTCTTCGGCGTCGTCGCGCCGAACTCCGGCAACCAGAAAATCCTGCTGAAATACGGAACGCCCGAGCAGAGGAAGAAGTGGCTGGAGCCGCTCATCGCCGGCGACATCGAAAGCTGTTTCTCGATGACCGAGCCCGATCAACCGGGCTCCGACCCTTACGCCATCCAGACCCGTGCCGTGAAGGATGGCGACCGCTGGGTCATCAACGGTCACAAATGGTTCACCTCCAACGGCCACCGCGCCGACATCGCCATCGTCATGTGCCGCACCGAAGAGAAGGACGGCAAGGGCGGTTTGAAGGACAAGATGACCCAGATCATCGTGCCGATGAAGACGCCCGGCGTGAACATCATCCGCTCGGTGCCGGTCTGGGGACACACCGGCGGCGATCATTGCGAAATCAAATACGAGAATGTGCGTGTGCCGGTCGAAAACCAGTTGGGTCGCACCGGCACCGGACACCAGGCGGCGCAGGACCGGCTCGGCGAGGGCCGCGTCTTCCATTGTATGAATTCCATTGGACAGATGTGGCGCGCCTTCGATCTGATGTGCAAGCGCGCCATCAGCCGCGAGGTGCATGGCGGCAAGCTCGAGACCAAACAGTTCGTGCAGGGTTTTATCGCCGATAGCTATATGGACATCCAGGCTGCGCGCCTGATGACCATTCATTGTGCGCACCGCATGGAGGAAGGCGCGGCCGCCCGTGTCGACATCTCGGCGATCAAGGTCTTCGTGCCGGCCGCCTTCGAGCGCGTCGTCGACCGCGCGATCCAGGTTCACGGCGCGCTCGGCGTTTCGGGCGACACGCCGCTTGCCGGCATGTATCAGGGCGCCCGCACGCTCCGCCTCGCCGACGGCCCCGACGAGGTCCATCGCATTGTGATCGCGAAAAGTGTACTCAAGTGCTACCACGAGGGCATGAGCTGGGATTTCGGAGCCTGACGGAAAACGAATGGCGGCGGCGGAAGGCGGATCGAGACTGCGGCAGGGCAAGGTCTGGCTGCGCGACTTCTGGTCGCGCTGGACCGGCACGCGGACCTTTGTCGTCACTGCCGCGTTCATTTTTTTCATGCTGGCCGTCACCGGCGCCCTTCACGCGATCGCCGCTTTTGTTTCTTTCCTGTTGTTGGCGGGCGTCGCGGTCGCACGCGCCATCGCAATGGGCGAGACGGCGCCAATCCGTATTCAGTCGCGCCATGACGAGAGTGCGCGCTCGGCGTTCGGCGCGACACCGGCACTTGCCATCCTGAACCGGCTGCCGGATCCCTTGTTCGTTCTCGATGGCGGCGGCCGCGTCGTGCTCGCCAACGAAGCCGCCGAGCCGTTGATCGGAAAGTCGGCATCCGGCAAACACGTGGCGACGGTCTTGCGCGTATCGCCGCTCATCGCAACGATCGAAAGCGTGATGCAGGACGGTGTCGCACGTTCGGTCGAGTACGCGGTGCCGGTGCCGGTCGAGCGCCACTTCAACGCCTTTGTCGCGCCGATCGCGGCCGAGGGCATTGGCGAACCGGCGCTTTATCTCGTTCTGCTGCATGATCTGACGGATGCCAAGCGCGTCGAGGCGATGCGGGTCGATTTCGTCGCCTTCGCCAGCCATGAACTGAAAACGCCGCTGGCTTCGCTTTCCGGTTTTGTCGACACGCTGCGCGGCCATGCGAAGGACGATCCGGAGGCGCGGGAAAAGTTTCTCGGAATCATGGCCGACCAGGCGGGCCGCATGCGCCGTCTGATCGAGGATCTGCTGTCGCTGTCGCGCATCGAATTGCGTGAGCATGTCCGGCCCTCCGACACGATCGATCTTCTCGGCGTCGTCAGCGACGTGACCGACGGATTGACTCCGGCGGCGCAACAATACGGCGTGGAGATCGCCGTCATCGCGCCGGCGAACCTGCCGCGCATCCGCGGCGACCGCGAGGAGCTGGCGCAAGTCGTGCAGAACCTCGCCGACAACGCGCTGCGTTACGGCCGCTCGGGCAAGCGCATCGAAATTGCTCTGGTCTCGGACGAAAAAGCGGGCCGCCCGATGGTGCGGCTCACGGTGCGCGACTTCGGCCCCGGAATCGCAAAGGAACACCTGCCGCGCCTCACCGAACGGTTCTATCGGGTCGATGCCGCGGCCTCCCGAGCCAAGGGTGGAACGGGACTGGGCCTGGCGATCGTGAAGCACATCGTCAACCGCCATCAGGGCACCTTGCAGATCGAGAGCGAGATCGGCCAAGGCTCTGTTTTTACAGTTCTTTTCCCGGTCGCAGGCTGACGGCGCGGGCTCCCGGCCCGACTGTCATCAAACTGTCACGTAACTGTCGTAAAGCTTTCGTGACACCCCGCTAGCGTCCGCCGGCCTGAAGGTTAAGCCACTTCAAAAACCGGAACGGCTTGGGCGCGCCAGAGGGGTCTTCAGTGGCTGCCTGGCGTCCGGCATTCACAAGACTGGAGAATTACCGTGAAACTCAAATCCCTGACGATGGCCGCGACAGTTGCCGTCGCCGCTCTCTCGGTCGCCAGCGTCGCGCACGCCCGCGACCAGATTTCGATTGTTGGTTCGTCGACCGTGTTCCCGTTCACGCAGGCGGCTGCCGAACAATTCGCGAATGAGACGGGCGGATCCGCCCCGGTCGTCGAATCGACCGGCACCGGCGGCGGCATGAAGATCTTCTGCGGTGGCGTCGGCACGGCGCACGCCGACATCACCGGCGCCTCGCGCTCGATGAAGGCCTCTGAATATGAACTCTGCGCCTCGAACGGCGTGACGGACATTACCGAAGTGCTGATTGGCTATGACGGCATTGCGATGGCTGTATCCCGCAAGGGCGCGGCGCTCGACCTGACCAAAAAGCAGCTCTTCCAGGCGTTGGCTGCCAAGGTCGAAGTCGATGGCAAGATCGTCGACAACCCCTACAAGAAATGGTCGGAGATCGATAGCTCGCTCCCGAACACGGAAATCGTCGTCATGGGCCCGCCGCCCACCTCCGGCACGCGCGACGCATGGGTCGAACTGGTGATGGAAGAAGGCTGCAAGGAATTCCCGGCGATCGTCGCTCTCGACAAGGACGCGCACAAGGAAACCTGCCAGCGCATGCGCACGGATGGCCCGTTCATCGAAGCGGGTGAAAACGACAACCTGATCGTGCAGCGACTCGAATCCGACCCGAACGCCTTCGGCATTTTTGGCTATTCGTTCCTCTTCGAAAACACCGACAAGCTGCAGGCTGTGACGGTCGCCGGCGTCGGCCCGAGCATTGAGACGATTGCCGACGGCTCCTACAAGGTGTCGCGTCCGATTTTCTTCTACGTGAAAAACGCCCATCGCGGCGTAATCCCCGGCCTCAACGAGTTCGTTGCTGAATATGTCAGCGACGACGCGCTGGCACCGGGCGGCTACCTCTCCGAGCGCGGCCTGATCTCGCTCTCGGACGACGTCCGTGCGAAGACGCAAAAGAACGCCATCGACGGCGTCAGCATGGCGGCGCCGAAGAAGTAAAACTGATCCTCACCCGGCGCTCTCGGGCGCCGGGTGAGAACGTTCCGCCTGTAATTCTTGTGCCGCCGCGCGTCGGGACCCAGCCAATGTCTGCAAGCCTGCTTCTCACGATCGTCTTGGCACTTTCCCTCGTCGGCTATTTCATGGGCCGCGCCAACGCGGGTGCGCTCAAGAAGGCCGGCATGGGCATGCACTCCATTCCCGCCTATCACGGCTATTTCGTCGCGTTGTCCTGTGGAATTCCGGCATTTCTTCTGGTGCTGATCTGGATCGCCACGGAAGGCGCCGTCGTAGACCGCCTCGTTCTGGCGAGCCTCCCGTCTTACATCACCGACGGCATCGAAGGCTCGCGCATGTCGCTGATTCTGAGCGAGATCAAGAGCATCGCGGGCGGCCGCATTTTCGGCACGCCCGATCCGGCGATTCTCGAGGCAGCAGACCGTTACAATGCGTTGCGCGGCACGGCTTCGCTCGCCATAGTCGTCTGCGCACTCGCCGCCGCCATCGGCGGCATGGCTTTCGCCCGCGCGCGCCTCACGCCGGATTTCCGTGCCCGCAACAGCGTCGACGGTATCCTCCGTTGGGCATTGATCGTCTGCTCCGTTCTCGCGATCCTGACGACGCTCGGCATCATTCTCTCGCTGGTGATCGAGAGCCTCGCCTTCTTCAACCGTGTACCGGTTCTCTCCTTCCTGTTCGGCATGGAGTGGAGCCCGCAAACGGCGATGCGTGCCGACCAGGTGGCCGCCGAAGGGGCATTTGGCGCCGTCCCGGTTTTCTGGGGCACGATTTTCATCAGCGCTATCGCGATGTTTGTGGCGCTGCCGGTCGGTCTCTTCTCGGCGATTTACCTGGTCGA
>PHEO01000133.1 GCA_002841195.1 Alphaproteobacteria bacterium HGW-Alphaproteobacteria-11 | reverse complement strand
CCGGGCTCATCAGCCGCGTGACGGCGCTGCGCGAAGACGCCAGCCTTGCGGGCTTCTATCTGATCAGCCTCGCGCTCGGCGTGTTGATCGTCTCGATGCGCGGCTCGAGCGTCGATCTGCTGCATGTGTTGTTCGGCACGATCCTGTCGGTGGACGACGCGGCGCTGCTGCTGGTCGCCGCCATCGCCAGCGTGACGCTGGTGACGCTGGCCTTGATCTACAGGCCGCTGGTGATCGAGTGTTTCGATCCCGCCTTCCTGCGCGCCACGACAGGCGGCGGCACGCTCTGGCATTTCATTTTCCTGACGCTGGTGGTGCTGAACCTCGTCGCCGGTTTTCAGGCGCTCGGCACGCTGATGGCGCTGGGGCTGATGATGCTGCCGGCCGCCGCCGCGCGCTTCTGGGCCGGCGCCGTCTGGTCGCTGGCCGCGCTTTCGGTCGCGATGGCCTTCGCTTCAGGCCTGATCGGCCTGCTGATCTCCTACAATTTCAGCCTGCCGTCCGGCCCCTCGATCATCCTGACGGCCGGCGCCTTCTATGTCGGCTCCATCTTGTTCGGCACACGCGACAGCCTGCGTACGCGCTATTTCCCGCGCGCGCATTTCCACGAGGACTAAAAGGGAGGCGGACGATGAAAAGATTTCTGGCGAGCCTCACTCTCGCCCTGACCATCGGCGTGGCGCCCGTTTCGGCCGAGCCGCTGAAGGTCGTTGCGAGTTTCAGCATTCTCGGCGACATGGTGGAACGCATCGCGGGCGACCGCGTCGAACTCACCGTGCTGGTCGGACCGGGCGGCGACGCCCACAGTTTCGAACCCGGCCCGGCGCACGCCGCCGCACTGGCCGATGCAAAGCTTCTGGTCGTCAACGGCCTCGGCTTCGAACCCTGGATGGTGCGCCTCGCCGCCGCCGCGAAGAGCAAGGCGCCCTATGCGGTCGCGAGCTTCGGCATCAACCCGCGCGAGATGGATGAGGACCACGCGCATGACCACGGCCACGGACACGGTGATGGCCACGATCACGGCCACAAACACAGCCATGACAGCCAAGGCTATCCGTCCGTGCCGCACGACTTCGATCCGCATGCCTGGCAGAACCTGGCCAACGGCGTGGTCTATGTGCGCAACATCGCCGACGCGCTGGCCAAGGCCGACCCCGAAAACGCCGATGCTTATGAAACGAACGCCGCTGCCTATATCGCCGAACTGCAGGAACTCGATGCCTGGGTGCGCGCCGAGATCGGCAAGGTGCCGCCGGAAAGACGCAAGGTCATCACCACGCATGACGCCTTCGGCTATTTCGGCGATGCCTATGGCATCGAATTCCACGCACCGCTCGGCATTTCCGGCGGCGCACAACCGAGCGCGCAGGCGCTGGCGCGGCTGATCGACCAGATCCGCGCCGAGAACATCAAGGCGCTCTTCATCGAAACCATGTCGGACGCGCGCATGATGGAAACCGTCTCGCGCGAGACCGGCGCCGAAATGGGCGGCGCGCTCTATTCGGATGCGCTCTCGCGCGCCGGTGGCGACGCGCCGACCTATGTCGCGATGTTCCGCCACAACGTGCCGCTGCTGGTCGCGGCGATGCTGAAGGACTAGCGGGCGGCGGCCGCGGGTCGTGGCTTCGTGATCGCACCCTTGACGCCGGTGAAGGCGCCGATGTCGAGCTCGCGATAGAGAAGCCGCGCCGGATCGACCGGCCCCGGCATGGTGAGCCGCCCCGGCGGCACCGGCCCGAAGCCAACCCGCGCATAGTAAGGCGCATCGCCGACCAGGATGACGAGCCGATGGCCGAGGCGCTTCGCATCGGCAAGGCCCTTTTCCATGAGCCGGATGCCGCAGCCCTTGCCCCTGAGTTGCGGCTCGACGGCGAGCGGCCCGAGCATCAGCCCCGGCTTGCCGCCGATCAGGATCGGCCAGAAGCTCAAGGCGCCGACCATGCGGCGTTCGGCACCCTCGCCCGCAAAGGCGACATAGCTAAGCTCCGGCGCCGGATGATTGCCCTCGCGCAAGCGTTGCGCAGCTTTCGCATAACGGCCGGGACCGAAGGAAAGGTCGAGCAGCGCCTCGATGGCAGGCCCGTGCTCGGGCCGCTCGGCTTCGATTTCAAACATCGGAGTTTCTTTCAAGGATTGGACGCGCAATCGGGAAGTGCCCGCCCGTTGCGCCGCCCGCCCTCGCGCTCAGGCGGGGAACGGACGGATCGCGCGGGCGCGCGGCAGGCCGGGAGCGCCACGGCTCCCTTCCTGCATTCGTCGTCGCTGCGTCGCGCCGCCTGTCATCCCGTCGATCCGTCTGAGGCCGCGCCCCGTGGGGCACCGGCCGCTGCCTTGAAAGGACAGTCCGGTAGCACGGCCAAATCCTTGCGTAAAGTGTCATCGCTGCCCCGCAGGGCCGAAAAAGGCTGGAACGGCCGCTCGCCCTTGGCTAGCTTGCCCGCCAACAAGGACAACCGGACCGAGAGGGAACGTCATGGGAATTCTGGAAGGCAAGGTGGTGCTGGTCACAGGCGCCGCGGGCGGCATCGGCCGCGAATGCGCGCTGATCGCGGCCCAACAGGGCGCCAAGGTCGTGGTCAACGACCTCGGCGGCAGCGTCAAGGGCGGCGACGAGGGCAACGCCTCGGCCGCGCAAAAGACCGTCGACGAAATCAAGGCGGCGGGCGGCGAAGCGGTCGCCAATTCCGACAGCGTGTCGATGAAGTCGGGCGCCGAAAACATGATCGCCCAGGCGCTCGACACTTTCGGCGGCCTGCACTCGATCATCAGCCCGGCCGGCATCCTGCGCGACGGCATGTTCCACAAGATGCCCGACGAGGACTGGGACGCGGTTCTCGAAGTGCATCTGAAGGGCAGCTACAACATCACCCGCGCCGCCATCAATCATTTCCGCGAACAGCAGGAGGGCAACTTCGTTCTCTTCACCTCGACGAGCGGATTGATCGGCAATATCGGCCAGGCGAACTACGCCGCCGCCAAGATGGGCATTGCCGGTCTCTCGCGCATCATCGCGATGGAAGGCGCCTCGAAGAACGTCCGCTCCAACATCATCGCGCCCTTCGCCTGGACGCGCATGATCGCCACCATTCCGGTGAAGGACGAGGCATCGGCCCAGCGTGTCGAGCGCATGAAAAATGCGATGCGCGCCGAACAGGTCGGCAATTTTTCGGTCGCTCTCGCCGCGCCCGAGTGCAAGACGAGCGGTCAGATATTCTCCGTGCGCGGCAACGAGATCGTGCTCTTCTCGCAGCCCCGGCCCGTGAAAAGCGTCGCCCGCATCGACGGTTGGACGCCGGAAACGATCCTCTCCCACGGCCTGCCCGCGATGGCCGGCGGCTATACCGACCTCGGCAATACGGGTTCGGTGTTTACCTGGGAACCGGTCTGACCCGATCGGCGGCGACTGGACAGAATGCGCGGCCGGGGCTCCAATGCTCCGGCCGTTTGCATGTCGAGGAGGCCCGATGACGAAGCGCAAACCGCCGCCGAAGCCGCGCAACCCGGTCGCGAAATCGCTGGCCGATCCGCTGTTTCGCAAACGCGTCGTCAAACCGAAGCGCAAATATTCGCGCAAGAAGGACGAACCGCCCGTCGAGGACGATCAAGTGGCCGAAGAAGACGCGGACTGAGCCAGCCATCGCGCCTTGCCCGGCCCGAAATGCTCGGCCGCGAAATCGACAAAGGCGCGCACCTTGGCCGACAGATGCCGCGTATGCGGATAGATGACGTGGAGCCGCAAGGGCGGCATCGACCAGCCATCGAGCGCCCGCACCAGCCGCCCGGCGCGCAACTCTTCGTGGCAGACGAAATCGGGCGAAAGGCAGAGCCCCGCGCCCGCCCGCAGCAGCGGCAGCATCGCATCCGCATTGTTGCAGAACAGATGTCCCCTGACCGCGACATCCTCACGCGCGCCGCCCGGACCGGCGAAACTCATTTGTTCAGGACGCGACAGCAGCGTGTAGAGCAGGAAGCGATGCGCCGCGAGATCGGCCGGACGCGCAGGCATCCCATATTTTTCGAAATAGGCGGGCGCGCCGACGACATAGCGCTCGACCGGCGCAAGCTGCCGCGCGATCAGGCTTGAATCCTCAAGCGCCGAAATGCGCAACGAAACGTCGAACCCCTCCTCGATCAGATCGACGCGGCGGTCGTTGAGCACGAGATCGACATCGAGATCGGGATAGCGCGCCATGAGAGCCGGCAGCGCCGGTCCGAGTTCGAGAATGCCGAAACTCATTGGCGCGTTGATGCGCAGCCGCCCGCGCACCTGCCCCTCAATGCAATTGGCCTCGGCGGCCGCCTCTTCCGCCTCGGCGACGATGCGCTGGGCGCGCTCGAAAACCACCGCTCCCGCCTCGGTGACGGCGACACGCCGCGTCGTCCGGTTGAGCAGGCGCACCCCGAGCTCGTCTTCCAGCGCCGAAACCTGGCGGCTGACCACCGATTTGGAGAGCCCGAGCGCGTCGGCCGCCGCCGTGAACCCGCCCAGCTCGACAACCCGCGCAAAAACCGCAAACCCGTTGAGATCCGCCATCACACTGTTCCTTGTCGGCAACAATCTGTTCCGATATCTTTGGATTGTATCTCAATGGATACCAATTAGATAGGAGGCATGAATTTGACGACATCCCTTCGGGGGGCAAAACAGGAGAGCGGCATGACCGGCAAGACCAGAATTCTGGTGCTCTATCACAGCGCCTACGGCCACATCGAAACGCTGGCGAAAGCCGTTGCCGAAGGCGCGGGCAGCGTCGGCGGCGTCGACGTAACGCTGAAGCGCGTGCCCGAAACCATGCCCGCCGAAGCGATGAAGAACGCAGGCATGAAGGTCGACCAGGAGGCGCCCGTCGCCAGCCCGCAGGAGCTTGCCGACTATGACGGCATCGTTTTCGGCACGCCCACCCGCTTCGGCAACATGACCGGCCAGATGCGCACCTTCCTCGACCAGACGGGCGGCCTCTGGGCAAAGGGCGCTCTGGCGGGCAAACCCGGCAGCGTCTTCACTTCGACCGGCACCGGCGCCGGCAACGAAACGACCATCACCTCGTTCCACTCCACGCTGCTGCATCACGGCATGGTTGTTGTCGGCTTGCCCTACGCCGTCGGCACGGAACTCTTCGACATCTCGGAAGTGCGCGGCGGCTCGCCCTATGGCGCATCGACGCTGGCCGGCGGCGACGGCAGCCGCACCCCGAGCGACAAGGAACTGAGCCTCGCCCGCAAACAGGGTGCGCATGTCGCGGGCATCGCGGCCAAGCTGAAGCACTAGCACCCGGCCCGCGCAAAACCCCGGCGGCCGAGAGGAGAAAATCATGATCGACATTCGTCCGCTTGAAAGTCTTGGTGGCGCCGATCACGGCTGGCTGAAGGCGAAGCACCATTTCTCCTTCGCCGGCTACCACGACGAGGCGCGCATGGGCTGGGGCAAACTCCGGGTCTGGAACGACGACCTCATTCGCGCCGGCACCGGCTTCCCGCTGCACGGTCATCGCGACATGGAAATCGTCACCTATGTGCGCGAAGGCGCGGTCAGCCACCGCGATCACCTGAACAATGAAGGCCGCACAAAGGCCGGCGACGTGCAGGTGATGTCGGCCGGCACCGGCATCCGCCACGAGGAATGGAATCTGGAAAGCGACGATGCGCGTATTTTCCAGATCTGGATCGAGCCCGCCCGCCGGGGCATCGCACCGCGCTGGGAAACGGCCTCCTTCCCGAAGGAAGACCGGAAGGGAAAGCTGGTGGCGCTCGCCAGCGGCAAGCCGGACGCGCCGGCCGAAGCCTTGTGGATCGCGCAGGACGCCGAAATTCTCGGCGCGACGCTCGACGCAGGCGCCGAAGTGACCCATGTCACTGAGGAAGGCCGTCTCGTCTATCTCGTCCCGGCGCGCGGTCACATTACGGTCAATGGCGTGACCGTGCCCGAACGCGCCGGCGCTGCCATCAGCGGCGAGACCGAACTCGTTATCCGCGCCGGCGAAGACGCCGAAATTCTTCTGGTGGACCTGCCGCCCGAAGAATGACCGGCCAAACGGCACAACGAAAGGACAGCACGATGGGACTTCTGGTGGACGGCAAGTGGACCGACAAGTGGTACGATACCAGGTCGACCGGCGGCGCCTTCAAGCGGCAAGATTCCGCCTTCCGCAACTGGGTGACGGCCGACGGCGCGGCCGGACCGACAGGCAAGTCCGGCTTCATGGCCGAGGCCGGGCGCTATCACCTTTATGTGTCGCTGGCCTGCCCCTGGGCGCATCGCACGCTGATCTTCCGCGCCCTCAAGAAGCTCGACGGCATGATTTCGCTGACGGTTGTCGATCCGCTGATGCTGGAAGAAGGCTGGACGATGAAGGACGAAGGCGGCACGCGTGACATCGTCAACGGCAAGACCCGCCTTCACGAAGTCTATACGCTGTCAAAGCCCGACTACAGCGGCCGGGTCACGGTGCCGGTGCTCTGGGACAAGAAGACCGGAACCATCGTCTCCAATGAATCCGCCGACATCATCCGTATGCTGAACTCGGCCTTCGACGGCATCGAGGGCGTTGACTCGGGCGTCGACTTCTACCCGCCCGCCCTGCGCGTCGAAATCGACGCCATCAACGAGACCGTCTACGACAAGGTCAACAACGGCGTCTACAAGGCGGGCTTCGCGACCGAACAAGCCGTCTATGAGGATGCGGTGACGGCGCTCTTTGCCGAACTCGATCGGCTCGAGGCCCGCCTCGGCGCGCAGCACTATCTCGCGGGCGACCGGATCACGGAAGCGGACTGGCGCCTCTTCACGACGCTGATCCGCTTCGACGCCGTCTATCACGGTCACTTCAAATGCAACCTGCGGCGTATCGCCGACTATCCGAACCTCACGGGGCTTCTGCGCCGGCTCTACAACGTGCCGGGCATCGCGGCGGCGGTGAACTTCGATCACATCAAGCAGCACTATTACGGTAGCCACAAAACGATCAACCCCACCGGCATTGTGCCGGCGGGGCCGATCCTCGATCTCGATGAACCGCACGAAAGGAAACGCGCCGCCTCCTGACGGTCAGTTGACCGCCGACTGGCGCTTCTCGAGCACCTGCTTGACGGCGAGGCCGGTGTTCCGGTTCTCGCTGTAGCGCATCGAGCGCGGCAGCGCGAAATGATAGGCGCGCAGTGCCGCATCGCTGCTCTGCCGCATATTGCGATCGACATCCGTGAACACACAGGCATTCGCCTGATGGTTCGACCGGTGAAGATCGTTGCAATGGCGAACCGCCTGGCGCAGCGCGCGCTCCTGCTGGGTGTCGATCTGCGCGAGCGCCGCCTCGTCGTCCGGCAACGCGCTCCAGTCGACGCTGTCCGCGGCCTGCGCGACACCGATCCCGCCAAATGCGAGCGCCGCGGCCACGCAACCGCCGATGAACTTCCGTCTCATGGCAACCTCCATCCGCGCGGCCGATTGGGCCACGCCGTCACAAGCCGCCCCCGCAGGCTATTTCCTAGCCCGCAAATGTGGCGAAAAATAATCATGGGCAGAACCCCCGCACCCTCCGTAAGATCGGGCCGGAAAAGCGGGACACACGAAGGGGATGCGGGTAAATGGGCGGTTTTCCGGACTACGACAAATATGACGGTCTGGGCCTTGCCGCCCTGGTCAAGCGCGGCGATGTGAGCGCCAGCGACCTGCTCGAAGAAGCGATCCTCCGTACCGAAACGATCAATCCGAAGATCAACGCCGTCGTGATGAAGCACTACGACGAGGCCCGCGCGCAGATCGCGCGCGGCCTGCCCGACGGCATTTTCAGCGGCGTGCCCTTCCTGCTGAAGGACCTGCACCTGCTGCTCGAAGGCACGGTGACGACCTATGGCTCGGCATTGTTCGAGGGCAACAAGGCCGATCACAATTCGACGCTGACCGAGCGCTACCTGAAGGCCGGCCTCGTCATCTTCGGCAAGAGCAATTCGCCCGAATTCGGCCTCGCCGGCACAACCGAGCCGCGGCTCTATGGCCCGACGCGCAATCCCTGGAACCTCAACCATTCCGCCGGCGGTTCGTCGGGCGGCGCGGCGGCGGCGGTTGCGGCCGGCATCCTGCCTTTCGCCAATGCCAGCGACGGCGGCGGCTCGATCCGCATTCCGGCCGCCGCCTGCGGCCTCTTCGGGTTGAAACCGACACGCGGCCGCACGCCGATGGGTCCCGATCGCGGCGAAGGCTGGGCGGGCCTCTCGATCTCGCATGTCGTCTCGCGCAGCGTGCGCGACAGCGCCGCCGCGCTCGATGCAACCGCAGGCGATGCGCCGGGCGATCCCTATGCGGCCCCGGCGCCGGCACGACCGTTCCTTCAGGAAGTCGGCGCCAAACCCGGCCGCCTGCGCATCGCCTTCACGACGCAGCGCTCCGACGGTTCGCAATGTCACCCCGATGTCGTCGCGGCGGTGAAGGAAGCGGCAACACTTTGCGAAAGCCTCGGCCATCATGTCGAAGAGGCCGCCCCACCGCTCGTCCGCGAGGAAATCTCGAAGCACCAGGCAACCATCGTCGGCGCCAACACCGCGCTGACCTTCCGCCAGCGCGCCGCCGCACTTGGCCGCGAGGTGACGCAAAACGATGTCGAGCACATCACCTGGCTGATCGCCCGGGCCGCCGAAGCGCGGGGCAGCACCGACTACGCCGAGGCAACGCTTTTCATCCACCGCCTCGGCCGCCAGATCGCGGCCTTTCAGGAAAATTACGATTTGCTGCTGGCGCCGACGCTCGGCGTCCCGCCCATCCCGCTCGGCACGCTCGACATGATGACGGAGGATGTCGGCGAATATATGCGCGTCAGCTACGAATA
>PHEO01000132.1 GCA_002841195.1 Alphaproteobacteria bacterium HGW-Alphaproteobacteria-11 | reverse complement strand
CCTTCGCATGCCGCCCGCGCGCTCGCATGCAGCATGCTGGCCTATCTGCTCCTTTCGCGCCGGGATGGCCGCCCCCCAAGCATCGGGCAATTGTGGCGCGAGGAAAAATCCGTGCTCCTGGCGTTCTTCGTGTCCGGCGCGCTGACCGGAAGTACGCTCGCCGTCGGCGCGATGGCCCTGACCGTTCTGCTGGCGCTGCGTCTGCACTGGAGTGTCGCTGGCGTGGCGGTCCTGTTCTTCTTCTGGCCGCTTCTGCTGCTTGTCGAGATCGAGTCCGTGAAGCGGCTGACCGCCTTTTTAATGGCGCTGCCAAGCATGGACATCCTCACTATTTCGGGTGCGGACCACAGCGGCGCCGTGCGCCTCATGCCGTTGATCCTCTTTCTGCAGCAGATGGACCTCAGTGCCCCTTCGGTCTGGTTCGGCGGCGGATACGAAGCCATTGCTTTCTATGTGCGGGGTATGATGATCGGCGTGGATCCGGATGCCGCGATGGCCGGGTTCATTCCCGGTTACGTGATGGTTTGCGGTTTCTTTGGTGCGGCCCTGTTTCTGTATGCGTTCGTGGGACGCTTTCTCAATCGAAAGACGTTCCCCCTGGTCCTGCTGTGGATTTTACTTCTGGCTACATCCGCGTGGAACACCCAGATATTCTGGTTCAGCCTGATGTTGATCCGCGCCGTCCATCATTTCAGCAAAGCCGGTCATGCTCAGTCCGGTTCGGTCCGGCCGAACAGAATTGCCGCATGAGAATTCTTATTTCGGCTTACGCGTGCGAAACAGGCCGCGGGAGCGAGGGGGAGATCGGCTGGAGGCTGGTGACCCGGCTTGCCGCGGATCACGAGGTCTGGGTGATTACCCGGGCCAATCTGCGCGCGGTGCATAAGGCAGCTTTCTGCAAGGTGCCCAAGCCCGAGCGGCTGCATTTCGTTTATTTCGATCTGCCTTGGATTTTTCGCTTCTACAAAAAGGGTAACCGCTTCTTCCTGCTCTATTACTATTTGTGGCAGATCGGCCTTGCGGTACTGGCGCGCCGCCTGATGCGACAACAGCAGTTCGATCTTTCTCATCACCTGACCGGGGGGATGGACTGGATGCCGTCCGGCCTTGCGCTATGTCCCGGGCCGTTCCTCTGGGGGCCGGTCGGCAGCGAGAACACGCACCCGGTGATCCTGCGCCACCTGTCACCGAAATCGCGTCTGAAGGAAAATCTGCGTATTCTCGTGCGGTGGACGATGCGCCATCTTGACCCGTTCGTTCGTTATACCGGCTGGCGCGCCCGGATAGTTCTGTCGCATACGCCCGAAACCATGCCGCGCCGATATTCGATTAAACTGTTACCTTCCACTCAAACCGGAATCGAGAACGTGCCGTCGCTTGCGCAAGCCAAGCCCGATCTGTCCCGCTGCGGACCATTGCGGCTGATCTTCGCGGGCGACCTGAAGGACTGGAAGGGCGCCCGACTGGCCCTTGCGGCGGCGTTGAGATATTTCGAGCAGGATCACGATGCGCAGCTGACGATAGTCGGAGACGGTCCAATGCGCGGCGAACTCGAGGTCATGATCCGGGACCATCCCCAAGGGGGCCGCGTTTTCCTGACCGGCCGCGTGCCGATGGAACGTCTGGTGGCGCTGCTGGCCGAGAGCGACGTATTTCTTTATCCGTCATATCATCATGGACTCGCGACGGTCGTCCTGCAGGCGATGCTGACGGGTCTGCCTGTGGTCTGCACCGAGGGCGATGCTACGGGCCGGACGGTCGGACAGGCGGCGGGCATCACTGTCGAGTTGCACCCCGGTCGCGATCCGGTCGCCGATCTGGCGGATGCGATCGGCGAACTGTCGGCGGACGAGCCGCACCGGCAGACCTTGGCCCGCGCGGCGCAACGTCTCGCGCGTGAGGGCTTTGCCTATGGAGCCCTCTCCGGTGCCATCGAGCAAGTCTATGACGATTGCGTTCGTAATTGGACAAAGGGTGCCGGTTCGCGCTGCGAGCGGGGAGGTGCGTGATGCGTGATGAGCAGGAGAGGTTCGTAAATTCTAACGGTCCAACGGCTGTCACCGTGATCGTTTGCGCATTTAATGCGGCTGCGACGATCTTCGCGACCTTGGTCAGTCTGCGGGCACAGACCCATCAGGTACTGGAGATACTGATCATCAATGACGGCTCTACCGATGCGACGAATGAAATTGTACGTCAACAGGCAGAAGAAGACGGACGGATTCGGATGCTCGACAATGATGGAAACCGCGGTACCGCTTACAGTCGCCAGCGTGGTCTGGAAGAGGCGAGCAACGATCTGGTGATGTTTTTCGACGCGGATGATCTTGCAGAACCAGACTTGGTGAACTCGCAGATCAGACTTATCGAATCGGATAAACGGATTCTCGGAGTGGGCTGCTACGCTCGGTATTTCAGCGACGTATCAGAGGATACCGATCTCGGCCTTCAGCGCATCGGGCCAACAAACCGTGAAGAATTTATGACGCTATATCGCAATAACAAGTTGATGTTCATGGTGCCCGTAACCCTGTTCAAGCGAGGCCACGCGTTGACTGTCGGGGGTTATCGACAAAAACTGATGCCGAATCCACAGGGTACCCGCTACGAGGACTTTGCCGAAGATCTAGACTTGTGGTGCCGCCTGTCTGATCTAGGGGTTGAGGGCATGTATTTCATCACGATTCCCAAGCCGCTCTTCCGCTATCGAAAGCCAGTCGATTCTCTATCGACGCGGAATCTTAAATTCATGCAGCTCAAGATGCGTTGGATAAAAGATTGTCTGTGCCGCCGCCGCGCCGGAATTCCTGAGCGTACGCTGGAGGCCTTTATTGCTTCGCGCGGGGCGGTGGATCGATTTCTCGACTGGCGTGCGGATATCGGCGCGGGGTTCTTCAGGCGTGGGGCGTTTGCTTATTCGCGCCGTGACTACCCGGCGCTGGCGTTCTTTCTGATGCTAGCCGGCATTGCGTCGCCGAAACTTCTGATTCAGAAGTTCAGGACGCAAAGGATGGGTCGGTGACGGATTCGATGCAAGTCGCTGCTCCCGTTGCTGAGGGGCGCATTTTGAAGCTTATGTTCTCGATTTTCGAAGCACAGGGCTTGCAATACGCAATTCTGCGTAATTATGAAACCCTTCCGGAGCGGGTCGGTGCCCGAGACGTCGATATTCTGATACCTCCGGAGGAAATCAAGAAGGCATCTGCGGCTATCATGTATTTAGCAGAGAAGCAGGGTCTGCTCGTCGCGCATCATTATTGCGATGAACGTTTGCTGCAATTTATCCTGGTTCATCGAACAGGGTTGAATCAGCTTTTTGACCTGAAAATTGATTTTTTTACATCCAACCAGATCTACGGTCTCGAGGTGATGTCGGCTCGTGAGATGCTGTGCAACCCGCTACGGCACAGAGGAATCCCGGTCGTGGCCGAACCTGTGCAGTTGCTCGACAAGTTTTTGTTTCATGTCGTCGTGGGTCACGCCCTTCATCCCAAGTACAACGCGCGGTTTGCGCGCATCGCGACGCAGGAATCGGGCATTTTGTTCAATGCTCTTGCTCCATTGACAGGCAAAGCCGAAGCGGAGGGCATGATTGGTGCGTTGTCGGCAGGACAGGGGTCCGATATTCCTTCGTTGAATTTCTGGCAAAGAATGCGTGTGTTGGGTCGGCTGTGGCGGAGGCAACGCGCAGGCGGCGTGCTGCAGATGACACGATTTTTGTACGAGCGGTTGCGCAACCACCTGCGGCCTGCCGGACTATTCGTTTCGATTAGCGGTCCTGACGGATCCGGAAAGACAACCGTGATTGAACTCGTTCTTCCGCATCTACGTCAGCTCTACGGATCGGACAATGTGGCGTACTATCACTTCCGTCCAACCGTGCTGCCGCGCATTGCGGAGGTGGCGCGCGCGGCCAAAGCGCTGGACCAGGTGGACGAGGATTACGCCCGTCCACACCGGGCCGAACCGTCCGGGATTATCGGCTCGGCGGGACGGCTCTCATACTATCTCCTTGACTATATCTTAGGGTATTTTCGTCGTGTGTATCCTGAGCTTGTCGACAGGAAGGTCATTCTTTTTGATCGCTACTACCAGGACATGATCGCCGATCCCGGCCGAAGCAGAATCCGCATGCCGACCAGCATTTTGCGGCTGGCAGCACGATTGCTACCACTGCCGCGGTTCTCATTCTTCATTCGTGTGGACCCCGAGGAGGTGCATCGGCGCAAGCAGGAACTGTCACTTGACGAGATTTCCGAGCTGAACGCGCGTTATGACGACCTTGCGACTCGTGGTTTTCTGATTCCAATCGACAATGACGTCGCGCCGGAAGTGGCCGCCGCAAAGATCGTGGATTTCATTATCGAACACGGTGACCGAAGCGCGCGCCGGCTTCTGGCACGTCGCGGCATATGATTGTTTTCTGTCACCTGTTAAACGACAATTCGGGAAGTCCGAGGGTGTTGCGTTCCGTGATCGCCGCGCTGGCCGGCGGGCGAGGCGAGAACCTTCTCATGGTCGGAAGCCAGGGCCGAGGGGTGCTCGAGGATTCGGAAATCGAGGTCCGTCGCTATTGGTATCGGCGCAGCCGCTTCCGGCTGGTGACGCTCTTCACCTATTTTTCGAGCCAGGTCGCCCTGTACCGAGCGTTGGCGCGGGCGCGCGACATCCCGCGTGGCGCGGTGATATATGTCAACACGCTGCTGCCATTCGGGGCTGCGTTGTGGGGCAAGGCGACCGGACGCCGGGTGATCTATCACCTGCACGAAGTCTCGGTGACGCCGCCGCTGTTGCGCCGCTTCCTCACATGGATCGCCGCGCGCACTGCCAAGCGGCTGATCTATGTATCGGAAGACCACCGCGCGCGCCTGCCAATCGCGGGGGTGCCGGCGGCCGTTGTGCCGAACCCGATCGACCCGGCTATCTCCGCGCGCGCCGCGTCGTCTGCACACGAACGCAAGGAAGGATTTTTCCATGTTCTCATGTTGGCCTCGCCACGCGACTTCAAGGGCGTTCCCGAGTACCTCGAACTGGCGCGTGACTTCGCCGCGCGCCCGGGGTTTGCTTTTACGCTCGTCTTGAACGGTACGCCCGAGGAGGTCGGCGCCTATCTCGGCGAAGACCTGCCCGACAATCTCGATGTACATGCCCGGACCGACCATCCGGCGGATTTTATCGTTCGAGCGGATCTCTTGGTCAATCTCTCCCGCGTCGATCAATGGATCGAGACTTTCGGGCTCACACTCATCGAGGCGATGGCGTTTGGCCTTCCGGTCATTGCGCCGCCTGTCGGCGGGCCAACCGAGATCGTGCGTCACGGGCGCGAAGGCTGGCTCATCGATTCCCGCGATCGGGCGGCGCTTGCGGAGGTAGTGTTGCGCACCGCCGACGATCGCGCGCTGTATGAGGAAATGTCTCGCGCCGCCCGAGTGCGGGCCGCGGATTTCGGCTTTGACCGTTTCGCGAAGGCGCTTCGCGAAGTCGTTTCCAGTGTGGCCGTTGAAGTGGATAACAGGTGAGAATAGCCATCATCGGATCTGTCGGTGTACCAGGCGGCTATGGCGGGTTCGAAACGCTCGCCGACCATCTGGTTCAGCAACACGAGGCCCAGGCCATCGAGGCCGAACTCACCGTCTATTGTTCCGCCAAAGCCTTCTCCGAACGCCCCGCGCGCTACCGCCGCGCCGTGCTGCGCTATGTGGGGTTCGATGCGAACGGCGCTCAAAGCATCCTCTATGACGCATTGTCGCTAATCGATGCGGTCCGAAGCGGTCACAACACACTTCTGTTGCTCGGCGTCTCGGGCGCCTTGGCGCTGCCGTTCCTACGCGTTTTCTCGCGAGCGCGGGTTGTCGTCAATATCGATGGGCTGGAATGGAAGCGCGACAAGTGGAGCCGGCCCGCGCGATGGCTGCTGAAATTCTCCGAGCGGCTTGCGGTGCGCTTTTCGCATGCCGTCATCGCCGACAATCCCGGCATCGCCGAGCATGTGAAGCGTGCCTATGGCGTCACGGCTGATGTCATCGAATATGGGGGCGATCATGCCGTGGCGCTGCCGCCCGAAGACCTGCCGGATCTACCCGGTCTTCCCGAGACCTATGCGCTGGCGCTCTGCCGTATCGAGCCCGAGAACAATGTCGATATGATCCTGGAAGCCTATGACCGGGCGCGGGCGCCCCTTGTCTTTGTTGGCAACTGGGAGCGGAGTGACTATGGGCGCGCGCTGCAGGCAGCCTATGCCGACAGGCCCTGGATCACGCTCATGGATCCCGTCTACGACCCTGCGATGCTCCAGAGCATTCGCCATGGCGCATCCGTATATGTTCACGGGCATTCGGCAGGAGGGACCAATCCGGCCCTGGTCGAGATGATGCATTTCGGGGTGCCGGTGCTGGCGTTCGACTGCATTTACAACCAGTACACGACGGAAGGGCGTGCGGGTTTTTTTGCCAATGCCGAGGAACTCCATGCGCTTGTCGCGGGCGGTCCGGATGGCCGGGGGCCTCAGGACCATCACGACCAGGGTGAAGCGCTGCGTGAAATCGCCCGAAAGCGATATTACTGGGCGACAATCGCAGAGAAATATTATGCGCTGCTTCGCGTCGTCGCCAGGAGCGGCGAGCCGGAAACGGCTCATGACGGTTGAGAAAATGATGTTTCATGGGGCGCGCGGTGGCCATGATTGCGACACAGGAATCGTCCGGCCTGACCTTCTGGCCCGAGACGCCGGCGATCTTTGTCGTGCCCCCCGCAACGTTCCGCCGTCTGGAGTTATTCATCGCTTCACGGAAACGATGAACAACTCCAAGTCTTTGCCTTGTCGCGTTTTCGGACGGAAAACCGCATTCCACATTTCCTGAAAACGCTTTAGCGTGCGCCGAATCCCGTCAGCATGGTGCGGATCGTTTTCAGCACGATCAGCAGGTCGAGCCAGGGCGAGAAGTTCTTGATGTAGTAGAAGTCGTAGTGGAGCTTCTCGAGAACCAGGTCGGGCGCGGCCACATGGCCCTGCATCACCTGCGCCCAGCCCGAAATGCCCGGCCGCACGATATGGCGGTAGCGGTAGAAGGGCAGTTCCTTCTCGTACCATTCCGATAGCGGAACCGCTTCGGGGCGCGGGCCGATCCAGCTCATCTCGCCGCGCAGGATATTGATCATCTGCGGCAGTTCGTCGAGCCTTGTGCGGCGCAGGAAGCGGCCGAAACGCGTGACGCGGATGTCGTCGTCCTGCGTCATCGCCTGCTCGCGCGCCGACTGTGCGCCATCGCGCTCCATCGTCATGGTGCGGAACTTGTAGAGCGTGAAAATATTGCCGCGATACCCCATCCGGGCCTGCCTGAACAAGGCGGGCCCTTTCGATTCAAGGCGTATGATCGCCGCCATCGTCGCGAGAAACGGCAGGGTCAGGGCGAGAACGAACAGGGCTGCCAGCCAGTCGCCGATCTGCTTGATCTTCAAATAGATGTCGTTCGGATTGAGCGCCCCCAATGTGTTTTCGGAAAGATGTTCGATCTCGACGCGGCCGGTCAGCGTTTCCTGCAGCTGCTTGACGTGGAAGACCGGCGTTCCGGCGATGGCCGTTTCGGCGATGAAGCGCTCCCATGCGGGTGAAAAATCGGTGCGCAGATCGGCAACGACCGCGTTCAGGCCGCTCGGCAGTGCGCCGGGTTGCGTCAGGTTTTCCCACCGGACCGAACCGGGGTCCGGCAGCGTGCCGACGCTGCCGCCCGGCACGATTCCGATCCGGTAGGTCCGGAGCCTGACCATCGCGATCGACAGGACGGTGAACCAGATGACCGCCATCGCGTAGCTCGCACCGAAGAGATAGCGGCTGTAGTCGAGGCGCATGAAAAGGAACAGGATCAGGATTGCGCCATAGGTCAGTGCGAAGACCGGAACCGCATAGGAAATGCCTTCGGTACCCGGATAGTCCAGCAACCGCCGATAGAAAAAGAAGCCCAGCGTCAATGCGATCGTGGCGCCGACAATCGTGTTGGTCAGGGCGGATTGCGTCAGCGGGACGGCGACCGGGCCGAAGCGGAAGACAAGCGGCAGCAGGACCGCAAAGAGAACGCCGCCGAGAAGCTGGACGCGGTTCCTGAAGACGGCGCGCCGCAGAAGACCCGCAAGCGTTCGATCCTGCCAGCCGGCCTCCGTGCCAGCCGTTGTGCCGGTGCCCATCGTATCGGCTCTGTCCGGCATGTGCCCCGTTCCCCTATCGTCATTTGACCTTCGAGATAACGATCAATATCGCAGCTCCTCATCCTAACGCGGCTGCTCATCGTAACAATGATTTGCTATTCATTTATTTGCGGCGGGCAAGCGCTATTTCGCCGCAGACGGACGGATGGCGGGTCCCGCCGGCTCCTTGCATCGTCAAGATCGCTGAAATGCGGAGTTCAGGAACGCAAGGTGTTGCGTTGCTGCTCCCGGTGGCCGTCCGGCGGTCGGGATGGTGGTTGACGAATGCGGGACACCAGCCCCGTCTCGCGCTGGCGTTGCCGGTCTAGGGTCGCTGCGCCGGTCGCCCGACCGAATGATATTCAAAACCGGCCCGCGCCATTTCATCGGGCATATAGATGTTGCGCAGGTCGATCATCAGCGGGCGTTTCAGCTCTCGCCGCACACGATCGAGATCGAGGACGCGGAATTCGTTCCACTCCGTCAGGATCAGCAAGGCGTCGGCGCCGGGCATGACGCCATAGGCGTCGCCGGCCCATTCGATATCCTTCAAATACTCGCGCGCCTGACCCATGCCTTCGGGATCATAGGCGCGAATATGTGCGCCCGCCTGCTGAAGCAGCGGCAGGATGTCGAGGCTCGGCGCGTCGCGCA